>CAYMGS010000150.1:0-1882 GCA_964390025.1 uncultured Rickettsiales bacterium
CAGGCTGGTCTCCCGGCGCAAATCCTGTAACAGTGACTGCCCACTCGCTTTATCTTCCATTAATATGGCCTCCGGCTCCCACCGGGCTGCCTGCGCCACCACGGTACGCTTCAGTGCCGGGTACTCGGCTTTCAGTGTACACACATCCAGCAGGTAGTGTTTACCCTCATACACACCGATGGTGACACACGCACTGGCATCATGGGCAGCGCCAGCCTTGATTGCCGTATCCCAGCTCTGCGTAACGGCTTCTGGCGCTTCCGGTGTCTCACTATACCGCGCCAGCCATTCGCGTTTGATCATTGATCCTTCACCGGCCAGCGGTGCCTGCTGATATTGCGCGGCAAACCCCGTGCTTCCAAGCTGCCTGCGTGCCTGCTCAATCAATACCTTGCCTTCGCGCGCCACATGCAGAGGCTCGTCCTGTTCACGCATATACCGCACGTTACCAAAATCGATCATTGTCTGCTTTGGTGCCAGCGCAGGCAGGCACAAATGCTCCCACCCGCCCACTTCCAGCAGATGCCCGGAAAGATCATCAGCATGCAGACGTTGCATTACCAGCACGATACGCCCCCGTTTTTTATCGTTCAGGCGCGTGGAAAATGTCTGGTCAAACCACTGGTTCGCCCGCTCACGTTTTACGGCGGACATGGCCTGCACCGGGTTGAGCGGGTCATCAACAATCAGTACATCTCCGCCCTCCCCGGTCGCAGTTCCGCCTACAGAGGTAGCGAAGCGGAATCCGCGCCGCGTAGTCACCAGCTTATGTTTTTCATTTTCACCGGGTGCGATCTTCGTATTCGGAAAAACCCGCTGATACCAGGGCTCAGAAACTATCAGCCTTGTATCCAGCGCATGCCTTACAGCCAGCCCGGACGCATAGCTGGCACACATCACCCGGCAGGCCGGATTATGCCCCAGCAACCATGCCGGCCATGCGACTGACACACAGACAGACTTCAGCGCACGTGGCGGCATATTGATAATCAGGCGGGATATGTCTGCTGAGCGCACGGCTTCCAGATACTCGGCAATCAGGTTGATATGCCAGTTTGCTAAATAACGGGCACCTGGGTTTACCGTATGAAATGCCTCCGCAATAAATGCTGAAAAACTCTCTCTCCTGATCTGATCTCGTGAGCAAAGCAACTGATAACGCTGCCGTGCATTCAAATATGTTACATGCATAATGACATAGGACAATCTCTTAGAAATCGTACGCACCAAAACATAAGGATCTCTGCGGTTCTCATACATATAATCGTATAGGATAAGGCCACCGGCAGGCAGGGGGAAATTCACTAAAATGTCATATAATTTCCAGCCTCTCATGCTAAAATACATATATGAGTGCAGTAGAGAGTTATTTGGATCACGTCGAACGCCACGGGCAGGTGCAGGTCACCCACCCGGCAGCTGTCAGTATGAATGCGGCTGAAGCACAAAAAGTGACACATGAGGGTTGGGGCATGCCACCTGCCGAACAGCATGCACAGCTGGAAGGCACAGTGCTGCATATTGCCCATGCCATGGCAGAAGAGCCTGTGTTTCGTGAGCTGCATGATGAACATCGCACTGCTCAGGAAATTATGGATGTGGTGGGCCAGACGTTGCAATTCATCCTTCGTAACAATAAAAGCATGTATGTGCCACCGGATGAAATCCACGAAATGATCCGTGAGATGGCACGCCATGCTGAGCAATTTAAACGCGAGCGTTCCGTCAATCCGGGGGTACCTATCTCTCGTCTAAGCGCAGCTATTGGGCCTAACAGTCACTTTGCACAGAGGTACCGACTGCATCTGGAACGTCATCACCCGGATCATCCGGCCACGCATGAGCCTCTTGCGGATGGCTCACCTAAAAGCCATATTTTTGG
>CAYMGS010000150.1:1892-4508 GCA_964390025.1 uncultured Rickettsiales bacterium
GGTGCTTCCGTTGTCATGGACGGGCTGATTCACGGGGACATGTTCCACCATCACGGCGCACCTCCACCGGTAGGTTAGGAGAAATCACATGATACTGTTTACCATTTTAACACACTGGCTTCTAAACCCGCTTCACAGATCAGGGCACGCCCGGGTTTACTTGACGCTTCGCGCCACCCGGCGGTAAATTCAGCTTAAACAAGAGGAACGTATGACGGACGAGCAAAAACGCTCTTTTGTCGATCAGATTATTGCCAAGAAAGGGCATCTGGTCCACAAACTGAAAGCCAAGGATTCCACCGGTCGGTGGGCCTATTATTTTGTGCTGGTTGAAGCCCCTAAAGAACAATCGTTTCTCTCCGCCCTGAAAGCGGAGGAAACCATTGATCTCGAGGATTACGGCAAGGTACTCGCCTCCTGCTATGGCGAAGAGCCCAACGATCAGATCAAAACATTCTTAAAAGAAAAATACGGGTTCGAGGTCTAGCCGCCCCATCAGCTCTCTTCCTTCCGTAACGCGGCTTCCTGTTGATCAAGGAAACCACGCAGTGCTGTAATATCCTCTACATTCATATGCAGGTCGCCCATGGCATCTTCATCCGTATTTGCATTTGCACAGGACGCCTGCTTATTTAAAAACTCCGTCTGTATCCCGAGCAAACGTATATGCTGCTGCGATAGTCTGGCATAGTCTGTAGCCAACCCCTCTCTGCTGCCAAAAACCGACCTGATAACAGGCAACACTCTCTCTTCGCTGTCTTCATCCGTAGCCGCGCAAGCCGCAACACGCTCAACTTCTGAACGCAGCAGTTTCATTAATAAAAAACAGAGGTCAAAATTAAAATTTAACTCTTTTCGTATCTTTTTCACATTCAAAACAGCACCTCAATTAATCTAAGCAGTTAATATATATTAGCATAACAACCTAATAGGAAAATTCAGATGATTAACCATTTGTTAACTATAGGCCTTCTATAACGCCCCATATAAGAACAATAATAAAACGTTAAAAACTTTGTGTGTTATGCGTATTAGCCCTGTGCATAGCGGTCAGGAAATCGCTATCACTGCCACCTCATATGTGCGAATTCTTCACTTCCCAGTCACGATGTGTTCGCTCAATATAGGTGGCACCTTAATATTAATCGACATTGAAAGGATCAGGAAGTGAGGTACAGCCTTACATTTTATTACAGCCATTAGCACACTTATAGGTTTTTTATATATTTACATTAATTACCTATAGGCGAGCTAATAATAATGAACGCGTATAATAACTAAAAGGAACTACCGGCATGCTCCATGATACAACCACTTCATCTACTGCCCCATTATCTTCTGCAATCTCGCCTCATTGCAGTATTCAGGGAACGCGCCAGAACCATCATGAGGCGATGCCACATCTTGATGCTCCCTATAATCCGGTCGTCTCTCAACAAGCTTTGTGGCGGGCTGTCATCGTACAGGCGCTCATGGATGCCGCATGCGGGAGTAAAAAATATGAGGCCATACAAGCTCGTCAGGAGGCACTTATCTGGCTGCGTGGAAATAGCCGTGATTTCGCTACCGTATGCTATTACGCAGGTTTTGAACCGGAGTTTGTGCGGATGATGGTGAAAAAATCACTGGAAAACGGATGTAAATGGCGAGCGCTTCCGGGAGAAGGCAAACGTAAGCGTAGTCATCGCACCACCTCCGGGCAACAGGCCCGGCACAGACGGTAGTATGATGCTATCGCTGGGGTTCTCTGGTGTTCTGTTGTGCAGCATTAAAAGTGGCAGGAGTAATATCGCCTTCATTGATCATATTCGTAAGTGTGCCCAGCGCGTCTCTCTCCCGATCAGACAACCCGTCATTTAAATTGAGCCGGACCGGGTTACCGTCCTTGTCTTTGATTTCTGTATCAAGCACACCATTGTCCAGAATGTCATTCACTATTCCCGGCGGCATATCCGTCCGCCCTTTAAGACCATCCTGAATCTGCTGTAACGCCCAGCCATTTAGCTTATCACCGACAGGTGGCAGTGCATCATGAGATGAATCATCACGTGACTCTTCTCGTAGTCGAGCTGCTCTTTTCTCAAGCGGCTCATACACGTATCCTGAGCGGGGTTTAGCTTCTTGTGCCTGACTTGCCACACCTCCATTCACGCGCACACTTTCTTCAGCCATGGCTTCTACATTTGCTATCAGAGCACCTGCATTTTTTAGAAAGTCAGCATTATGCCTGGCGATAGGGTGGTCCGGGCGTTGCAAATACTCACTAAAATGCGCAGGATTATTTTCTTTTACGGCCACCAATGCAACTGATCCCATTTCTGCTGCCAGGTCAGGGGACGTCCTCGCCAGCTCCTGCATCATACGATTAAACTCATTAGCAGGTGCGTAAACCGGGGCATCGCTGCTTTCCCGTGTCATATCGAATAACTCGCGCCCCATCAATGCAACAGCAAACCCTGTACTCCCCCGTTCCCGATGTTGCCTGAGAATTGCTTCACGTTCCTCAACGTCATCATGAACAAGTGCATCACGACTCGGCGCAGTGCGACCAGGCACACCCTCCTGCTTCTCGAATGTTGCTTCCGGAGCGAGACGCCCTCTCCAATGCTCTGCCAA
>CAYMGS010000151.1:0-4496 GCA_964390025.1 uncultured Rickettsiales bacterium
CAAACCAATCCGTCGAAAATATAATCAGAAATTCTTATTTGGAATGACTATAACAGCCAATGCACAAGCGCACGGCATTCATGCAACAACCGATGTACCGCTGCCTGCCGATTACCGGCTGCCAGTGACATTAAACAAATTGGGTATCCTACATTTCGACGAAGCATTGCTTAATGTCATTAACAATAATGAAATGTTGGAGCAGGATGACCCCCGCTTGCTGGCCATACGCGGTGCCACGTTGATTGCATGCGAAAAATTATGTGAAAAAGCAGGGTTTCAGCCACAGCAATTAGATGCCGCTCTATGGAGTGCAGCAGTGCCGAAAACACCAGAACAGAAGTCCGATAGTTTCGTTGACCGGCTTTTACAGCGTCCACCTAACTCACATGGTTTGTGGATATAGTAGCCGCTACCATCGTAAGCTTTTATCATCCAGCTTCGCTGGCGACTTGAAGATGATTTCCCAATCTTGCAGCGCATTGATAAATTGCTCTAAGCGGTTCGAGGTTAGTCCGCGCCGGAGCACCATTTCACATCAAAACATCAAACCGTTTAATTCCCCATCAGGCAGCCGGGGTCTCCCGGAATGCAGGGTGTGTAGGCTTTGTTCTGTTTCCGGGGTGGGGACGGTTGCACATATCCGCGCGGCAGCACGTAATAACTTTCAAAATCCGGCTGCGGCGGTGCTGGCGGCACATAACCGCGCGGTGGCACATAATAGCTCTCATAATCTGCCTGATACTGGTCATATGTTGTGGCGCGTGAGTCCGGCACGGATGCCCCATACGGCACAGGATGGCGGAAATCATACGTATCCCAGACAGAATTAGAAGCGCCGCCCAGACCGGAATCCTTACCGCACGCACCCAGCATCACCAGCAAAGCGCCGCATAAGAGGAAATGTAGTCGTGTGGTTAACCTGTTCATAAGCCGCCTTCCGAGCTATTTTTAAACCGCTTTGGGTGGCAGATCAACCGCAATATATGATTGGTCAGCGGCAACATATTTATATCACTGGCCTTTCATGCCACCCTGCCCATACAAACACACGTGCAATATCTATATATAGGGGTTCCGCTTGCATGAATCAGTAATAGTTAGTAGATTGCACGCAATATTATATTAGTTCGCATTATGGCCTACGCACAGTCAGAATACACCGATATGCTTAACTCAACGGATTTTGTTCGTCGCATCCGCCACGGCAACATACGGGGCATTGGCATCGTATATCTGATTATTCTGGGGCTGATCGTTGCCTGCATGGTCAGCCGGAATTTTTTCCCTTCAGAGACCCTCTTTCTGGTTACGGTGCTGGCGCTTGCCGCCATGGTAGCCCTGCATGCCATTTACAGTCTTCAGCGCAATATCGACCTGATTACAGAAGTTGAATTTCAAAACGCTCTTTTTTCATCTTCACTGGCAAAACATAGTGAGTTTTGCCTGATCGTCAGGAAGGATGGCCATTTTGCATATGCAGATAAGGGCTTTGCCGCTGCATTTCCCGGCTTCACCATTCGTGACAGAAGCCTGCAGTCATTGCTTGAGACGGCAGGTGCCGCACGCTCTGATGCCGAGCGTCTTTATGAGGCCATGGCAGAGAAACGCCGGGACTGGTTCATGTTTACCCTGACGGATACGGAAGGCAAGACACGACAGATGATTCTGAATCTCTATCCCCTGAATCGGCCAGAAGGCTTTTTCCTGATACAGGGACGTGAGGTCGTGGAACGTCGTGCAGGCGCCACTTCGGGTGCTGAACCTGAGAACACAAAAAATATCGGCGACTCTACTTATCGCTACATGTTGTATCTGTTCAATGAGATGCCCATGGGCGCCTATGTACTCAGCCCCAGCGGTCATATACGGGTGGCAAACCGGGTGCTGGAGCAATGGCTGGGATATGAGACGGAAGAAATCAGTCGCAATGAGCTGACATTTGAAGATCTGCTGTATGAAGTCGATCATGCAGAGGCAAAACAGATTGATATGCAGGAATATAACGGCACGGTAACGCTGGCACGCAAAAACGGTTCCCTGTTTAAGGCACGCCTTGATCAACACGTAGTGAAGGATGCACAGGACAATATTATTGCTGTGATCGGGATGCTGCGTGATAATATTTCGCTGGGAGGCTGATACAGGATGGGCATTTTACGTCTGTTTTCCTCTCAGGAGACACAATCACCCGCTACAGAAAGTCGCCTGCAATCATTTGTAGAGCGCTCCCCTATTCCACTGGCACGGCTGGATGAAGACAGCCATATCCTTGAATGTAACGCGGCATTTCACCGGCTGATGCAGGATACCTTAACAGACAACACTCCTGTAAAGCTGATGTCATTGCTGGACGAAGACGACCAGAAAGTGGTGGCCGTACGCATTGCATCGACACTGAAAGGCCAGGTGCCCCCTGACCCGGTGGAACTGGAGCTGAAACTGCCCAATGGCACGAGGATCAGCATGTCGCTTTACATGAGCCTGATGCCGGATAATTCCGGTCAGGAATATGTGATGGTGCATGCCATTGATACGACTGAGCAGAAAAATCTGGAAATGCGGTTCGCACATTCACAAAAAATGCAGGCCGTCGGCCAGCTGGCCGGAGGCGTAGCACACGACTTCAACAACCTGTTGACTGCCATGATCGGCTTCTGTGATCTGCTTCTGATGCGTCACCCCGCCGGTGACCCCTCCTTCGCCGACATTATGCAGATTAAGCAAAACGCCAACCGCGCCGCCAATCTGGTGCGCCAGCTACTGGCCTTTTCCCGACGACAAACCCTGCAGCCCAAGACTCTTGATCTGACAAATACAGTCGCAGAACTCTCTAACCTGGTGCGCCGTCTGATCGGTGAAAATATTGAGCTGAATATGATTCACGGACGTGACCTGTGGGACATCAAGGCCGATCAGGGGCAACTGGAACAGGTTATCATTAACCTCGCGGTGAATGCGCGCGATGCAATGCCTGATGGGGGTACGCTGACAATCCGCACCAGCAATGTCACCATTGGCAAATCAAACCCTATTTATCCCGACTTTATTGCCCCCTCGCAGGAAGAATCCATCGCCAACGGTGAGTATATTCAGATTGAAATTATTGACACCGGCGAGGGCATCCCGCCGGACATTATCGAAAAAATCTTTGAACCATTCTTTTCAACCAAGGAAGTAGGGCACGGTACCGGGCTGGGGCTGGCCACAGTGTACGGTATTATCAAGCAGACCGGTGGGTTTGTGTTTGTAAAAAGTCGTATGAATATGAGCACCACGTTTGCCTTGTTTATCCCGCGTTATGTGCGCACAGCAGAAGAAACGGAAGAACGTGAGGATGGTGACAATAATGCCAGTGGTCATGACCTCACCGGAGCGGCTACCATCCTGCTGGTAGAAGACGAAACGCCCGTGCGTATTTTTGCTGCCCGCGCTCTGCGTAACAAAGGCTATGAAGTGCTGGAGACCGACAGTGGAGAAAGCGCCATTGAGGTCTTCAAGGAACATGACGGGAATATTGAGGTCATCATTACGGATGTGGTTATGCCCGGTATCAATGGCCCCAGTATGGTAGATGAACTGGAAAACCGTTTTCCTGACCGCATGAAAGGTACTGAGATTATCTTTATCTCAGGCTATGCGGAAGATGCCTTCATCGACAGCTATGGCACCGACAGAGAATTCAATTTCCTCCCCAAACCATTTACGCTTAAACAGCTGGCCAGCAAGATCAAACAGTTGACCACCCAGAAAAAGCGCGGATAATTATTGGGTTTTATTGGCTTTTTCCTGCATGTGCCTGAACACTTTCCAGTAGGCCTGACGAAATGCCCCTACAATGATGACCGCTCCTCCCAGACTCATCATAATTCCGAGCATCTGAAGCAGCTCCATGGCATCAAGCAAGCAGATGCCACCACCTACAGCAATTAGCACCAGACCGAGATAACATGTATAGCGCTCTACTGCCTGGATGGTGCCAGGAAGCAGAAACACAAACCTACGGATACGTTTTGCTATGAGCATGCTACCTGCCCATCCTGAGCCGCATTCACGGCAATGGTATCCGCCACATGCAACGTACGCGTCGGGAAGGCAATCTCTGCCCCATGCGTTCCAATGATCTCAGCAATTCTAAGCAACACATCTTCCTTCACTGTGTGAAAGTGAATCCAGTTGGTCGTATGGGTAAACGTATAGATAAAGAAGTCACAGGAAGAAGCATTGAATGCATCGAAATTGACAATCAATGTCTGGCTTTCGTCGATTTCATCATGCTGTTCCAGCATCGCTTTGACATCGGCTGTAATCGCCCGCATTTTTGGGAGGTCGACATATCGCACACCGACTTTCTCATAGATGCGCCGGTGCGACATACGGGACGGATTTTCCAGTGCGATCGTCGTAAACATCGAATTAGGAATATACAGCGGTCGTTTATCAAATGTGCGGATGGTCGTCATGCGCCAGCCGATATCTTCTACCGTGCCTTCCAG
>CAYMGS010000152.1:0-4489 GCA_964390025.1 uncultured Rickettsiales bacterium
GGGAGATTCTCAAAGCAGCGCTTGACGAGCAGTCCGAAGAGATCGGCGCCGACCTGGTGGCCGATATTCGCCGGCGCTTCACGCCGCTCGGCGGTGTCGAGCTGGATATACCGCCGAGGGAGCCCGGTCGTGAGCCGCCGACCTTTGAATGATCATCCTGGACACAAACGTTATCTCGGAGGTGATGCGGCCTGAACCGGCCGCCCGTGTCACCGATTGGCTGGCAGGCCAGCTTCGTTCCTCTTTGTATGTGACCAGCCTGTCCTACGCTGAAATCCGCTTCGGCCTGGCGCTGATGCCTGCGAGCAAGCGGCGGGAGGCGCTGACCGAACAGGCCACCGGCATGTTCACGGAGGACTTTGCGGGTCGCGTGCTGGATTTCACGTCGGAGATGGCAAGCGTCTATGGCGCCATCGCCAGCGACCGGCAGCAGGCGGGCCATCGCATCGGCCCCATGGACGGCCTGATCGCGGCCATTGCCCGCACGCATGGGGCAGCGATCGCAACACGCGACCGGGATTTTACCGGCTGTGGCGTGACCGTCATCAACCCGTGGGACGAGGTATGAGAAGCGCGGGTGCCCTCGGTGATAGCGAGTGGTTGCTTACCGCTCGTTGGTGCGCTCCGGTTTCGCATTGGGAAGATTCAAAATTGCCTGACAGTACTCGTCTGCCTCTAGCGGATCAACTCCGTTCGGCATCGCTTCTTCTATGGTCGACGAAAATGGCGTACGAAGATTCTGTAATATTCGATTATTAATGTTTGCTAGCGCTTCTACTGTTTGCTTTTCTTCACTCGCGCAGTCTGCCGCAAGCGGTTTTAATAATCCCGCCAGTTCCTCTGCGCCATGTTGGTCTTTCTGTTCTGCAATACTGTGATCCACCTGCTCTTTCGAGGTCAACCGACCGTCTCCGTTCGCATCCATTGACCGTAATCGTTCCGTTAACGTTTCCTCTATTTCTTTCCGCTCTTGATCGCTTATCTGCCCCTGATCGCTCATTGTTCTACTCCTCTATAATTCTTTCCCTCTTTGCCGAGATTTGATTATTGCATTTTAATGTGTCATTTTCATGAACGTGCTGCCCACCGACATGGAACGCATGGCGCGGCCATCGCAACACGCGACCGGGATTTTACCGGCTGTGGCGTGAGGCTGCGCTTTCGTGAGGTTTGTCTGACCCAAATCTTGCAAAGACCATATTTCACAAATGTTTCATAAAGAACTGTTGAGCCGTATGCTATGGTAAGCCATAGATATTTGATCCTTTATTGGCGCTATGGTTATGGATAATGCTCAAGCAGATGATGTTCTAAAACAGTCGATCATGCGACTGATCCAAGATCAGTTTCCAGAGGAATGGCAAGCGCTGGAGGGGCGCAGCATTGCCGTTGCACGTATGCGGCGTGATTTGCGTACACAGCATGAGGGACTGGTTGAGACAGAAGATAATGCCTTTCAGGCCTGGATAGAGAGACCGGAGGATATGTCTCGCAGAGAAAATTATGAACAACTATCCAATCGCGTTATACGAATGCATGAGAACGAAGCAACGCTCATGGCGTTGCAACGTGAAGAGACGATTGCACGGATCGACTTCCTGAAAGCCGTGATTCACGACGAACGATTCGTTTCATTTGTACGTGATTATCGTGAGCAGCACCCAGATGTATCGCTAGAGCATATCCTAAATGCCCTGCCTCGTGTTGTGATGGGAAGTCTAAACAGTACGGTAGATGCGGTCGATCCCGGCTATGCCGACGAAATTGAGTCTGCAAGGGAGCGGGTTCGTGAAAGTCCCAGGTTGAGAGGATGGGCAGAACAATGGGGTTTAGGACCTGGCTCTGATCATATTAATGCAGATCGTGACCCAGCTCAGGTGTGGGGTGCTCCAGAACCAGACGTACAAAGCCCTGACCGAGAAGCACATAATAGTGCAAGCCGTGACCCGGCCAGTGTTTGGGGCCCTGAAGCAGTTCGCAGGGATCGCCGATCATTCGTCGAAAGGGAGCGCGAGAATGATCGAGAGTTTATCAGACGCAAAGACGAGAATGATCGAGAGCGTTAGGACACTTATCATTTCAAGTGTCTATGAAGCAGTGGCAGTGTATCGCACCAGATAACAAGCATGAGGAGCACGTTGGCAGGAGTGGATGTTCCTGCGTCTCATGCGGCTACATTGATCGTG
The DNA here is from genome assembly GCA_964390025.1 of uncultured Rickettsiales bacterium. Classification (GTDB taxonomy): domain Bacteria; phylum Pseudomonadota; class Alphaproteobacteria; order Rickettsiales; family UBA998; genus CAYMGS01. Next base: position 2,187 of record CAYMGS010000152.1, read on the forward strand.
GAATACCATAATCCGGTATAAACGGGTACGTATCCCGGTAGACATTCTGGTCTAATCCGGTATATAAAGGGGTATGCTGAACACTGAGACCATTCAGATCACTCCCGAATTGCTCGCCCTTCTGTCCGAGATCGACGAGTTCAAGGGCGCGTGGCGGGCGCTTGGAACATTGGCCCCGGATCGCCTGCAAGCCTTGCGGCATGTGGCGACCATTGAGAGCATTGGTTCCTCGACCCGCATTGAGGGTAGCACGCTGACCGATCGCGAGGTCGAGCAGCTCGTAAGCAGGCTGGAGATCAGGCGATTTGACAGCCGCGACGAGCAGGAGGTGGCCGGCTATGCGGAGGTGATGGAGACGGTGTTTCGGGCATGGGCAGACATCCCGATCACGGAGAATCACATCAAACAGCTTCACCGTGACCTGCTGCGCCATAGCGCCAAGGATGAGCGCCATAGAGGTGAATACAAGACCGTCCCCAATGACGTCGGAGCCTTTGACGCGCGCGGGAACATGGTCGGCGTGATCTTTGAGACAGCCAGCCCGTTCGATACACCGCAGCGCATGGCCGAGCTGGTGCAGTGGCTGAATGACGCCCGTGAGCTGAAACGCCTGCACCCGCTGTTGATCGTGGCGCTCTTCACGGTGGTGTTCCTGGAAATCCATCCGTTTCAGGACGGCAATGGCCGCCTGAGCCGCATCCTGACAACGCTGCTGCTATTGCAGGCGGGCTATGCTTACGTTCCCTATTCATCGCTTGAGAGCGTGATCGAGCAAAGCAAGGACGGCTACTATCTGGCCCTGCGTCAGACGCAGACCACGATCCGCAGCGCTGCGCCGGACTGGCAGCCGTGGCTGCTGTTTTTTATGCGTGCCCTGCAGCAACAAAAACGCCGCCTGGCGGTGAAGGTCGAGCGGGAAGAACGTGCCTTAGCGGCATTGCCGGAGCTGGCCGTGATGATCCTGGACTATGCCCGCCAGCAGGGCCGCGTCACCAACCGCGATATGGTCAGAGAGCATGGTGCCAGCCCCAATACCCTGAAGGCGACGTTCCGATCCCTGGTCGAGAAAGGCATGCTTGTCAGGCATGGCGGAGGCCGGTCTATCTGGTATGGCTTGCCCATGGGGACTGACAATGAGACAGGCAGGGAGCGCCCCTAAACGCCGTCGCAATCGGTGATGCGGTGTGCCTCTGATCAGCTGAGACTCCGCCCAATTTGGGGTACCGTTGGAAGGTCGCCAGAGCAAAAAGTTCCGTTTCTCGTGATATTCGTGTATAATAGGATAATGCCTATAACAGAACACGACCCAGTAGATATTGTCGCTGGCTTACAGCGTGTTGAAGTCGAAGTGCGTAATCTTTGTATCGGGCTGAACGATGCATCGGTTACGGAGCGCATACCAGTAGAGACACGAGATAAGGTTTCGGCACTTCAGCACATGATGGAACCCGAAGCGATTGAAGCGCGCCGTGAGGCGGTCGTAAGGTTTGAGAGCAACCCGACGCAGGAACATCTAAATGCGGTAGTAGACATCTATCGAGAGGCGCACTCAGACATCAATGCTGTCATTATGGATATGAGGTATAGTAGTGACCTGCCGCATGAAGAGCCGCATATCTTTGGTCGCATAGATCGATCATATGACGTCTTGACTTCCGAGTACTATAATACCCCAAGGTCATTGGAAAGCTTTCATTCAGAGCCATTGACAATGGTGGACGTTATAAGACAAGGAATGCAAGCAGGAATGATGGCCGTGGAGGGTCAAGGGCAAAACACGCTGGCAAAGCGTCAAGATGCGCCACCTGGATTGACGCCTATGGGCGAGCACCTATGGTGGGAAGAAAATACGACGATTCAAATTGATGAAGTGCCGGAGCAGATTAGTGCGATTGGTGCGCAGCTCCGCGTAACATTCAGCACAGATCAATTAAACGGCTTGCCGGTGGTTGATGTGGAATCAGCCGAGCTGCAAGTGGGGGTTGGGGGCGCAACTGACCCGATAATTGGCCCTACAGTTGGCCTAACACCCACAAGAGCAAGGTAAGCCATTCGTATGGCTGTCATCTTTTCGGCGCTCTGACTTCCAGAATCTTTGTCACCTGCCTTCACATGCAAACGCGGAGTGCCGCGCCCAGTCTTTGGGGATAGACCCAGCGCCAGCCCCAACACCCTGAAGGCGAAGTCCGATCCCTGGTCGAGAAAGGGATGCTTGTCAGGCATGGCGGAGACCGGTCTATCTGGTATAGCTTGCCCATGGGGACTGACAATGAGACAGGCAGGGAGCGCCCCTAAACGCCGTC
>CAYMGS010000153.1:0-2296 GCA_964390025.1 uncultured Rickettsiales bacterium
CTCTTAGCTAAGCAGAGCGGCTTTGTCCAGTATCGATGCGGTGTGGCAGTGAAAAACCGTTGACAAGACGGGCGCGGTTACTATAGTACGCCTCCCTTTGCATCATATTTTCGGGATAAAAAGCTATGTTAGCGGTCGTAAAAACAGGCGGTAAGCAATATAAAGTGTCCAGCGGTGATGTGCTCACCGTAGAGAAGCTGGCAGGAGACGTGGGTCAGACAGTAGCGCTGGAAGACGTGCTGGCAGTGGTGGACGGTAACAAAACGGAACTGGCAGCCGACAAGCTGGCAAAAGCTAAAGTGGGCGCAGAAATTCTGCGTCAGGGTAAAGGCGAAAAAGTCATTATCTTTAAGAAAAAGCGTCGCCAGAATTATCGCCGCAAGAACGGACATCGCCAGGAGCAGACGACCATCCGGATTAGCGATATAGCGCTGGACGGAAATATCAAGACAACGGCAGCCCCGGCGAAAAAAGCAGCACCCAAGAAAGAGGCTGCTAAAAAAGAGACGGATACGGCAAAGGCTGACAGCAAACCTGCAGCGAAGAAAACCGCAGCGGCCAAACCGGAAGCCAAGAAAGCTCCGGCTGCGAAAAAACCTGCGGCGAAGAAGGCAGGCAGCGCCGAGAAAAAACCCGCCGCAACGAAAAAGCCCGCGGCGAAGAAAGCTCCGGCTAAGAAGCCCGCAGCGAAGAAAGAATAGTACAGGGAGATTGAAGGATGGCACATAAGAAAGCAGGTGGTAGTTCCCGTAACGGTCGCGATTCAGCCGGACGTCGTCTGGGCGTGAAAAAGTACGGTGGTGAACAGGTGATTGCCGGTAACATTATCGTGCGTCAGCGTGGCACGAAGTTCTATCCCGGTGAGAATGTGGGCATGGGTAAAGACCATACCCTGTTTGCCCTGACCGAGGGTGCAGTAAAATTTCAGGAAAAGAAAAAGCGGCAATACGTGTCCGTGCTTCCTGCATAACCCATATAACAACAACAATGATAATAACGTAGTGTAGTTGTCTTATCGCGGATAGCGAGGGGAGATGTCACCATCTCCCTTTTTTATTGGGCGGGTTTATGAAGTTTCTCGACGAAGCCAAGATTTTTATCAAAAGTGGTAATGGTGGTGCCGGATGCGTTTCCTTCCGCCGTGAAGCAAATGTGCCAAGAGGCGGGCCGGATGGAGGCGATGGCGGGCGCGGCGGCAGTGTGATTGCACGGGTGAAGCCGGGTCTGAACACGCTGATCGATTACCGTTACAAGCAACATTTCAAGGCGAAAACCGGGATGCATGGCATGGGCCGCCAGCGCAGCGGTGCCGGGTCGCCGGATATCTATCTTGACCTGCCGGTGGGCACACAGATTTTTGCCGAAGACGGGCAGACTTTGCTGGCTGATCTGACGAAAGAAGGGCAGGAAGTGCTGCTGGCAAAAGGTGGCAAGGGCGGCCTGGGAAATATGCATTTTAAATCCTCCACCAACCGCGCGCCGCGCCAGTCCACCCCCGGTGAGGAAGGTGCGGAGCAGTGGATCTGGCTGAAACTGAAACTCTTTTGCGATGTGGGACTGCTGGGTTTGCCCAATGCGGGGAAGTCGACGTTTTTGTCGAGTGTATCACGGGCGAAACCGAAAATTGCGGGCTACCCTTTCACCACGCTCAAACCGCAACTCGGCGTGGCGTATGTCGATGAAAGCGAATTTGTGATCGCCGATATTCCGGGCCTGATTGAAGGCGCGCATGAAGGCGTAGGGCTGGGTATCCGGTTCCTCAAGCATGTGGAGCGTTGCCGGGTACTGCTACATCTGGTGGACGGAACAGAAGAGGATGTGGCCGGAAATTACACCACTATCCGCAGGGAGCTGGAGGCCTATAGTGAAGCGCTGGCTGCGAAGCCGGAAATCGTGGCGCTGAATAAATGTGACGCGCTGGATGAGGCAGCCATAGCAGAGAAGAAAGCGCAGCTGGAAGCGGCATCTGGTGCAACTATCCACACGATTTCCGCTGCAGCACAGCAAGGCATCACTCCCTTACTGCGCGCCCTTCTGGAACAGGTAGAAGCGGCAAAGACGGAGCCAGTAGAAAAAGAAGTGTCATTACCGGAACAGACCGGTTAGGTATAGGGAGGATAGCAACCCGGAGCAGGGCAAAAGAAGAAATACACATGCAACTGTTACACAACGCACATCGTATCGTCATCAAGGTTGGCTCTGCACTGATTGCCGATCCGGACGGGCATGCGCACCGTACATGGATGGCATCACTGGCGGCAGATCTGGCAGGACTGGCCGCCCGCGGTAAGCAGGT
>CAYMGS010000153.1:2306-4486 GCA_964390025.1 uncultured Rickettsiales bacterium
GGTCTCCTCCGGGGCGGTAGCGTTGGGTCGGGAAGTGCTCTCACTGGGTGGTGGCCCGCTGAAGCTGGAAGAAAAACAAGCCGCTGCCGCCTGCGGACAGATTGCCCTGATGGAGGCATGGCAGGCCTGCCTGAGCGAGCATGACATCACCATCGGCCAGATTTTGCTGACGCTGGATATCAGTGAACATCGCCGTCGCTATCTGAATGCGCGCAACACGCTGGATGCGCTGCTCGATCGCGGTGTGCTGCCGATCATCAATGAGAATGACTCGGTGGCCACTACCAGCCTGCGCGTCGGTGATAATGACCGCCTTGCTGCACGTGCGGCGCAGATGGTGGGGGCGGATGTGCTGGTGCTGCTTTCCGATATAGACGGTATGTATACCGCCGACCCCAATACCGACCCAACCGCAGAGCATATACCGGTGATTGAGACGATTGATGAGCATATCCGCTCCATGGCGGGCGGTGCACATACGGAGCTGGCATCCGGCGGCATGCGTACCAAGGTCGAGGCGGCAGAGATTGCGAATGGCAATGGCTGCCATACGATCATTATGAAAGGTGAAGACATGCACCCGCTCACCCGGCTGGAAGAGGGCGCGCGTCATAGCTGGTTTGTCGCCAATACCACGCCGCACAGCACCCGCAAGCAGTGGATTGCGGGGTCGCTCGATCCTTCCGGGGAAATCATTATTGACGCCGGGGCGGAAAAGGCGCTGATGCAGGGCAACTCGCTCCTGCCGGTGGGTGTGAAGGAAGTTTCCGGTGCGTTTGACCGTGGGGATACGGTGCTGATTCGCAGCACTACCGGGCGCATGCTGGCCAAGGGGCTGATCGCGTACAACGCCCGCGATGCCCGCGCCATCATGGGCAAGCAGTCGCATGAAACGGAAGCCATCCTCGGCTACTCGGGACGGGATGCACTGATTCACCGTGACGATATGGTGCTGTTATAGTAATGTCGGCAGACAGAGGAGATGGAATCATGCAGGCAATGAAGCAAGAGACACAGGAACACACGGACGAGGCAATCCATGCGCTGGTGACCGGTATTGCGGCGGCAGCTCGTGATGCGTACAGGGCATTGGCAGAGGCCACCCCGGAGCAGAAAACCAAAGCCCTGGAAGCAGCGGCAGACGCTCTGCTGGCGAGAAAGGACACGCTGCTGGAAGTCAACGCCTTAGACATGGCCGCTGCAAAAGAGAAAGGGCTGACCGGCCCGTTGCTGGACCGCCTGCTGCTCGACGACGCACGCATTCAGGGCATGGCGGATAGTGTGCGCGCCATTGCCGCTTTTGATGACCCGGTGGGCAAAACGCTGGCCGGTTGGGAGCGCCCGAGCGGGCTGAACATCGCCCGCGTAACCGTGCCGCTTGGCGTGATCGGGATTATTTACGAATCCCGCCCCAACGTGACGGCGGATGCCGGGGCGCTGTGCCTGAAATCCGGCAACGCGGCCATTCTGCGCGGTGGTTCGGAGAGTTTCCATTCCTCCCGCGCGATTGCCGAATGCTTGCATGCGGGGCTTGCGGCAGCGGGTCTGCCGGAAGCGGCGATTACGCTGATGCCAACCACCGACCGGCGTGCCGTGGGGGAGATGCTCAAGGCCGTGGGGCTGATTGATGTGATCGTGCCGCGCGGGGGCATCGGCCTGACACAGCGCGTGGCCGAGGAAAGCCGCATCCCGACCATTCTGCATCTGGATGGCAACTGTCATAGCTATATTCACGCCGCAGCAGATGCGGAGAAAGCCGTGAAGATTATCACCAATGCCAAGCTGCGCCGCCCCGGTATCTGCGGTGCGACCGAGTCCGTGCTGGTGGATCCATCTGCCGTACAAACCGTCTGGCCGCAAGTGGTGCATGCGCTGCTGGAAGCAGGCTGCGAGATTCGCGGTGATGCCGGATGCCGTGCGGTGGATGACCGGATTAAAGAGGCTACCGATGAGGACTGGGGCACCGAGTATCTGGACACCATCATCTCCGCTAAAGTAGTGGACGGGGTGGCCGAGGCAGCGGCGCATATCAACCGCTACGGCTCGCACCATACGGACGCGATCATTACGGAAGATAAAACTGCGGCAGCGCAGTTCCTGAAAGCCGTGGACAGTGCGATCGTGATGCATAACGCCTCCACCCAGTTTGCCGATGGCGGCGAGTTCGGTATGGGCGCGGA
>CAYMGS010000154.1:0-4485 GCA_964390025.1 uncultured Rickettsiales bacterium
ATCTACGGAGGCGATAACAACTCCTGTGGTATCCGTGGCGCTGGCGGCAAAGGCGCACTCTATTGCTGGGGCAGACGACAGTATGGTCAGGTCGGTGACGGCACGTCTCCAACCTCAGGTCATACGACACCAGTGCTGGTATTGGGTGGTTATACGGATTGGATCAAAGTCAATGTCTCTACCCATACCACGTGCGGTCTGCGCGAAGGTGGCGAATATTACTGCTGGGGTCACAACGATACCGGGCAGGTCGGTGATGGCACCACCACCCAGCGCGATGCCCCCGTACAGGTCAGTGGACTTACCGGTCTCTGCCCATAAAATATCAGGTCTACCTAAGGCAAAAGCGGCTCCTGGTTGGGGGCCGCTTTTTACATGGAGTCTATATAATATATAGCATTCAGGCTAACGCGCGACTGCGCCACCCTTGCCTGCCTCTGCCAGCTCCGGGTTTTCCTGAATCAGAAAATCCCGCGCCTTGCCGTTGAGAAATTTCACCGTTTGCGCGGCGTAGTAATGTCTCTGTTCTGCCCGATCCATCCGATGATACACCACCTCACTGGCGCCAATCACAGCAGCACCTCCCGCAGTCCGCAGCGCATCCCGTCGTTGTTCTTCCGGCTCATCGCCTCGTGGAATGCCGGTTATCCCGTTTAACGCACTGACCGCAGTCAGGAAACCCACCCCATACCGTGTTGCAGTTTTCATAAAACCACGGCGACTCACATGTTTTCCCTGAACGGAACCGGGGCCTTCATCCGGCGCTTCGGTTTGCTGTTTCATCCAGTCATTCACCATATCCTGATGGTGCGCTGAAAGCGTAAAATGTGGCCCGTTATTAATCGACATTGACTCCATAAATTCGGCCAGCGCCCGGTTATCCATACTGCCCAGCGCATCCTTCATCATGGTCGCGCCGATACTCTGACGTAACCTGTCCGGCAATCTGTCAATGGCTTGCATAAATTCATCCCGTGAGAACCTGGCAGGAAAAAAGGTGTTCTTATTTATTATATTGTGCGAACAGCACTTCATTATTCCGTGCCCCCCACTCCTGTGGCATCTCCAGCCCATAAGCCAGTTTAAACGTGTTTGTATCGTCAGTCATAATATCCCTCTTTCATACATGGTTAGCTTCCCCGGTCGGCACCCTAACGAAGAAACATGACGAAATCATGACAATGCATGGATTTTTTCAGCGCCTCAGCCTTGCCCTGTCCGTCAAAACGCGGTAATGCTGTGCTTCCTTAGTAAATATACTCGTCATTCCCTGAATTTCGTCAGCAGGCGAAATTATAAGGGAATCCATACATCAAAAAGTCAGCAGACTTTTTGATAACGTAAAATGCCTGCTGGCATTTTTCTATTCTGGTTCCCGCAATGCGCAGTCTACTGACTACTTATGCGGGATGACAATGAAGCAGGAAACAGGTGCATGAAAGAATTACCTAAAAAATACGATCACAAAGAAGCGGAGAAACGCTGGCAGGCGACATGGGATACCAGCGGCGTCTATCACTGGGAGGAAGATCAGCCGCGTGAGAATACCTATGTCATCGACACCCCTCCCCCCACCGTCTCCGGTGTACTGCATATGGGGCATATCTTTTCCTATACGCAGGCGGACTTCATCGCTCGTTTCCAGCGCATGGCGGGCAAGACCGTCTTCTACCCCATGGGCTATGACGATAACGGCCTGCCCACCGAACGGCTGGTGGAGAAAACGAAAAAAGTCCGCGCTACCGATATGAGCCGGGAAGCGTTTATTGCGCTCTGTGAAGAGGTAAGCGCCGAAGCCCGCGCGGAATTTCGTAAGCTGTTTGTCTCCACGGCGTTGTCCGTCGACTGGCGGCAGGAATATCACACGATCAGCGAAGAGAGCCGGAAAATCTCGCAGCTCTCTTTCCTCGATCTATACCGCAAAGAGCATGTGTACCGAAAACTGCAACCCATGCTCTGGGACCCGGTGGATCAGACCGCCATCGCGCAGGCCGAGATTGAAGATAAGGAACTGCCCAGCCATTTCAGCGACATTCGCTTTATGATCGCCGAAGACGAAGAATTGCGGTCAGGAGACCGCGCCAGCCCTGAGCCCCGCCCCATCGGAGCGCCAGTATTACACGAGCGGTCGGCTGAGGCCGGAGCGAGTGGAAAAGGCGCGCACGGGGCGCAATTAAATGAAATCATCATCGCTACCACGCGCCCGGAACTCATCCCCGCCTGCGTTGCTATTTTCTACCATCCGGATGATGAGCGCTACCGGCATCTGAAAGGCAAGCACGCCATCACCCCGTTGTTTGGTGTGAAAGTGCCGATCATGGAGGATGACACGGTGGAGCCGGAGAAAGGCACCGGCATCATGATGTGCTGTACCTTCGGTGACGAAGCCGACATCGAGAAATGGCGCAAGCACGACCTGCCAACACGCGTCGTACTCAATAAATACGGCAAGATGGACTTCTCCGCATTTAGCGAGGGAACAGAGGGAGGCCAGCAGGCCGACCCAGCCCTGAGCCCCGCCCATTGCGCAGCGCAGGAGGCGCGAGCAGGGGCAATTGAAAAACTTCAAAACAAAAAAGTCTCCAACAAAGACCCGAAACATCCGGGGGCGCGTGAAACCATATTGCAAATGCTGGAAGACTCCGGTGACCTGATTGAGAGCAAGCCGATCACCCATGCGGTGAAATGTGCTGAGCGTTCCGGTGCACCGCTGGAGATTCTACCGACGCACCAATGGTTCGTGAATGTGCTGGAGCATCGCGATGCACTCAAAGACAAAGCCGCCGCCTGCACCTGGTATCCGCAGTGGATGAAGCTGCGCATGGATCAGTGGATCGACGGGCTGAACTGGGACTGGTGCATCTCCCGCCAGCGCTATTACGGTGTGCCGTTTCCTGTGTGGTATTCCAAGCGCGAAGGTGAAGAAGGAAAAATACTGGTGGCTTCACCTGACCAACTGCCGGTGAACCCGATGGTTGATTTGCCGGAAGGCTATAGCCGCGAAGAAGTGGAAGCAGAACTGGATGTGATGGACACCTGGGCGACGAGTTCGGTGAGTCCGCAATTATCATCCAAAGGTATTTGTCATTCCGGCCAAGCGCAGCGCGAGCCGGAATCCAGTACAAACAAAGAACTGGATTCCCGCTTTCGCGGGAATGACAACTTTGTTTTAGATGCCCAGCGCCATGCCAAGCTCTACCCGGCCGACCTGCGTCCGCAGGCCCATGAGATCATCCGCACCTGGGCATTTTATACGGTGGTAAAATCCTACCTGCATGCTGACTCCATCCCGTGGCACAACCTGATGATCTCCGGCTGGTGCCTGGCATCGGACAAAACCAAGATGTCCAAGTCCAAAGGCAATGTCGTCACCCCGGTGGAGCTAATCGAGGAGAAAGGCACTGATGCTGTGCGCTACTGGGCATCGACTTCCAAGCTCGGCACCGACACAGCGTTTTCTGAAGACCTGCTCAAGATCGGCAAGAAGCTGGTGACCAAACTGTTCAACGCCTCCAAGTTCGCGTCACTGCAACTGGGTGAGATGAACGGCACGCCCTCTACCGCGAAATCGGACGTGGAAAACGGCATCATCACCGAAGCACTCGATCAGTGGATACTCACACGCCTGCACCGTGCGATTGAGAAGTCTACCAACGCATTTCAGGCGTATGAATATTCTGATGCGCGCAGTGCCACGGAAGATTTCTTCTGGAATGATTTCTGCGATAATTACCTGGAGTTGGTGAAGGCACGTGCCTATGGCAATGACACACCGGAGTCACAACAATCCGCGCTCTACACATTGCACCATTGCCTGAATGGCATCCTGAAACTGTTTGCACCGATTGTGCCGCATATCACGGAGGAACTCTTCTCCTACATTTTTGATACAGAGTTTGAGCAATGTGGTTCAATCCATGCACGCGGCATGTGGCCGAACGCAGGCAACTATCCCTGCATGGAAGAAGCAGAGCAAACCGGCATAGCGACGGTAGCGGTGCTGGGTGCTATTCGCGGTGCAAAATCAGACAAAGGCGTGTCGATCAAATACCCGATTACACGGGCGGAATTACAGGGTGATATGACGCTGCTCTCTCCTGCTCTGTCTGACCTGAAGTCGGCGGGTAATGTGGTAGAAATTGTGCAGGGCAATAATGGCGAAACGGAAGTGAAAACCGAAGATGACCGCTTCACCCTTTCCCTCACCTTCGCCGAAGCGGCAGACGTGGCGTGAGGCAAGCAATGAGTGTCATGCCAAAAAAGTTGGCATCCAGATTCTGGATTACTAGATTCCCGCTTTCGCGGGAATGACATATCATTAAACTGCGAATGAAGGAATGAAACGAGGTCAGGAGACCGAGTCTTTAGTCGTGCGAAGCACGTCAGGCTCATCTGCCGAGCAGGAAGCGAGGCGGGGAGCTATTCATAAAAAAAATTATATATCTAAATTCTCAACTTTCAGCGCGTTCTCAATAATAAACTCCC
>CAYMGS010000155.1:0-4344 GCA_964390025.1 uncultured Rickettsiales bacterium
AGCGGCGCTTTTATGGCAGCGGCTGTATCCCGAAGCACCTGTAGCGCTTCCGGTGCCTGCGCGCCAATCACACAAGGCACACCCTCCTTGATAATCCCCGCTTTCTCCCCGGCGATTTTTGCGATCGTATCTCCCAGAAACTCCGCATGATCGATGGAAATGGGCGTGATGACCGTCAGTGCCGGAGAAGGAATCACATTGGTGGCATCCAGCCTTCCTCCCATCCCTGTTTCCAGCAACACAAGATCGGCAGGTGTATCAGCAAAAGCCATCATTGCCGCGACCGTCGTGCTTTCAAAATAGGTCAGTGGGAAATCTTCGCTTGCCTCTACCACCTGCGTTAGCAATTGTCGCAGGGTCATATCGTCAATTTCCTGCCCTGCCACCACAATACGCTCATGAAAGCGCACCAGATGAGGAGAGGTATAGACATGGCAGCGCTTCCCGGCAGCCTCCATAATCGCCCGCAAAAATGCTATGGTAGAGCCTTTGCCGTTCGTCCCTGCCACATGCACCACCGGCGGCAGGCGTAAGTGCGGGTTGCCCATACGTTGAAGAAAAATGCCGATACGCTCCAGCGACAGCTCAATCTCCGGCAGAGGATGATGCAGCAGACGCTCAAGCAGCGCCTCGGTTGTCGACAGTGTATTCATGCGCTGATTCTATACAAGTTTCACCAAACTGTAACAAACATGAAATTCAATATCTGGTAGATTAAGTATACAGAATGCATAGAGAGAGAAGAGAGACAGTCAATGTTTAATCCCAAAGATTATATTCTGGTATTGGATGACGGGTGTGTCCTGTGCAGTAACCCGGTAGCAGATGGCGGCCTGTCTGCCATCACGGTCAACACCCTGCTCAAAGGTGACCGCAAACGTGCGTTTCAGGACTCCATCAAGCGTATGGTGCTGAACAAGCTCTTTTCTCCGAAGTTCGCAGAGGTTATACTGACGGCGACGGAATGGGAAACCTATAACAGCGACTCACAGCAAGTCAGCGCATAGAGATGAAGGAGATAAGAGAATGAGTGAACAACAGCAAAATGCTCCCGCCTCGTTTGACATGAAGCCGGATGGCAGCATCCATGTAGATTTTACAACACCAGATACCCCACAGGCCGTCACAGGCATGCAGGTGCCGGAAGGTCATGACGCCAACGTACTGGCCGGGCAATTACAGGCACTGATGCAGGCTGGTGCCATCACGCCGGATCAGGGGCATGCAGTTGGCGAGCACCTCAATCTTGACGCGTCAAAACTGGATGTCGGCGCACATGTGTTTGGCGATAAGACACAACCAGGCGGCAACTTTGCCGACCGTATTGCCGCCGAGCAGGCTAACCGTGGCGGCTCACAAGAACTCGGTTAAGGTACCACAGAATTTTTCATTGCTTCACTCCGCCCCTTCGCCGGGGCGGTTTTTTCTGTGACAAATCTGATTTAAAACCCGGTCAGGAATATCAGGTTACAGGCGCGGCCATCTTCATAGGTCACCGTATAGGTGGCAGTAGCATCGGCAGCATTCACACAATTTGCCTGCACGGAATTATCATAGGTGCGGACATTGCCGGAGAAAGGCAGCGTATCATCAATCTTGGCATCGATCTCCCAGGCTTGCTGCGGCAGTAAAATCATATCATCGGTAATACCTGCTGCTGTTTGCCCGCCGAAATGCAGAATATGCTTATAAATCTCATTTCCCGTGACATTGAAAAACGGGGCTGCCGGCCCGTCCGCCACATAATACAGCGTGTAGCCGCTTCCATCCATTGCACCACCTGGCACATTTGAGTCAGGCACCGCATGATCCACACCACCGGCACCGGATACGCCGCTCATAAAGTCACTCAGCAATCCCGCATTATTGAGATGTTGCCAGGCACGGAAATGTTCTACTGATTCATTTGTCCCATTATCCGTCGTTCCCAGTGCAATACGTCCGTCCCCATCTCCGTTACAGGTCTTTCTATCCCCGGAATCCGTCGTATCACATGCCGCACCTGCGGCTGCCACATCCCATACGCCTTCAGCGTTGTACATGTCCCCCGGAAGGCTACCGTATTTGTCGATAAAGTTGCTGATATTGGTTGTATGCGCCTGAGCATCCGTATAGATGGCCCGTACTTCCGCCGCTTCTATAAGATTACGTCCCTGCAGCACCCCACCCAGCACCAGCGCCACGATAATCATCACAATGCTAAGCTCTAACAGGGTAAAGCCGTGCTGACCTTTGTATGAAGGCGAATGCGTAAACATGGATACTCCTTATGGAACAATAATTTACATTAAAATACAGAAAGAAACTTAAACAATACTTAAAATGGCAAAAAGATATGCCCCGCCACTGGTATTTCCATATGAAAGAGTCTATATATAAGAGACAAGAAATAAATGATATAGAGGCTGTATGTCTGACGACCCCTCCCAACTGATCATTCCCGTCCTTCCACTGCGTGACATCGTGGTCTTCCCCGGTATGGTGGTGCCGCTGTTCGTAGGACGCGAGAAATCCGTCAAAGCGCTTGAGAGTGTCGTGAAGCATGACAACAAAATCATGCTGGTCTCACAGAAAGACGGTGCACAGGATGACCCCGGTGAAGACGATATTTTCCGCATGGGTACGCTGGCATCGGTACTACAACTGTTACGCCTGCCGGATGGTACAGTCAAAGTGCTGGTGGAAGGCGCAGAGCGTGCACGGATTGTGGAGTTTATCGGCAACACTGAGTTTCATCAGGTAGCCGCCGAGCCAATTCCCGAAGTAATGGGTGACCGCGAAGAAACCGAGGCCATGTTCCGCAGCGTGGTCACACAGTTTGAGCAATATGTGAAGCTGAATAAAAAAATTCAGCCGGAGACGCTTGGCGCGGTCGTCAAGATTACCGACCCCGGCATTCTGGCGGATACCATTGCCGCGCATATGCAGATCGACATTCCTTCCAAGCAGGAAATCCTGGAAATTGCCAATGTGGGGGAACGGCTGGAGCAGGTGTTTGCTCTGATGGAAAGCGAAATTTCCGTCCTGAATACGGAAAAACGCATTCGCTCCCGTGTGAAGCGCCAGATGGAAAAAACCCAGCGCGAATATTACCTGAATGAGCAGCTCAAGGCGATTCAGAAGGAGCTGGGTGAGCTGGATGAAGGCAAGGATGAAGTCAGCGAATTTGAAGAGCGCATTGCCAAGACCAAGTTGACGAAAGAGGCGAAGGAGAAAGTTCTTGCCGAACTAAAGAAGCTGCGCAACATGAGCTCGATGTCCGCTGAAGCCACGGTGATTCGTAATTATCTGGACTGGATTTTGTCGATCCCATGGAAAAAAACCACACGGGTTTCCCGTGACCTGAAACGCGCTGAGAAAATTCTTAATGAAGACCATTATGGCTTGGAAAAAGTCAAGGAACGGATTCTGGAATATCTGGCTGTGCAGCAGCGTACCCGCAGCCTGAAAGGGCCAATCCTGTGTCTGGTGGGCCCGCCGGGTGTGGGTAAGACTTCCCTCGCCCGCTCCATAGCTCGCGCTACCGGCCGTAATTATGTCCGTGTCTCGCTTGGCGGCGTGCGTGATGAAGCCGAGGTGCGCGGCCACCGCCGTACGTATATTGGCTCCATGCCGGGTAAGATTATCCAGTCGATGAAGAAGGCAAAATCCTCCAATCCCCTGATTCTGCTCGATGAGATGGATAAAAAGGGACAGGATTTCCGCGGCGATCCTGCTTCTGCTCTGCTGGAAGTGCTCGACCCGGAGCAAAACAAGGTCTTTAACGATCACTATCTGGAAGTGGATTACGACCTCTCGGATGTAATGTTTGTTGCCACTGCTAATTCACTGAATATGCCGCGTCCGCTGATGGACCGGATGGAGGTGATTCGCATCTCCGGTTACACGGAAGACGAGAAAGTCCATATTGCCCATCGCCACCTGATTCCCAAGCAGGTGAAAGAGCACGGGCTGAAGAAAAACGAATGGTCGATCTCCGATGACGCGTTGCGCGATATTATTCGTTACTATACGCGGGAAGCCGGGGTACGGAATCTGGAGCGCGAAATTGCTGCGCTGACCCGGAAGTCCGTGAAGCAGATTCTGTTGAAAGGCAAGGAAGCCATTTCCGTGACCCGCCGCAATATCGGCAAGTTCCTTGGGGTACGGAAATTCAGCTTCGGCGAGGCGGAAAAAGATGATCTGGTAGGTATGACTACTGGTCTGGCCTACACAGAAACCGGCGGCGACCTGCTGGTGATTGAAGCCGTGATGCTGCCGGGTAAGGGTCGCATTTCCTTTACCGGTAAGCTGGGCGAAGTCATGCAGGAATCTATCCACGCTGCGATGACAGTCGTCCGCAGC
>CAYMGS010000156.1:0-4335 GCA_964390025.1 uncultured Rickettsiales bacterium
CATGGACAGGGTCTGCCCTTCGCTCAGGGGTGCGCCCATCAGGCGGATGGCTTCCGGCGGCGGGCCAATCAGCACCACGCCTTTATCCGCAAGCCTGCGGGCAAATTCCGCATTCTCGGACAGGAACCCATATCCCGGATGCACGGCCTCGGCCCCGGTTTGGTCGATGGCTGCCATGATATTGTCCATATTGAGATAACTCTCCGTGGACGGTGGCGGGCCAACATAGATCGCCTCATCGGCCATCTTGACATGCAGCGCATTCGTATCGGCCTCGGAATAGACCGCGACCGTCTTGATACCAAGCTGTTTGCAGGTCTGCATGATACGGATGGCAATCTCACCGCGGTTAGCAATGAGAATTTTCTTAAACATGCGCTTTTTTTTGCGCTTTGCAGGCGGCTTGGTCGCGCTGCTGAACATACGGGAAAGTTCACTCATAACGGCAAATTATCATGTTTCTTCCAGGGAGATTCTTCCTGCTTACTGCGCAGCAAGGCCAGTGTACGGCATAAACGCCAGCGTGTGTTTTGCGGACGAATCACATCATCGATATACCCACGCGCCGCCGCCGCAAAGGGAGAGGCAAATTTCTCGCGGTATTCCTCCACCTTTTTCGCCTTGTCTTCCTCACTGTTCAGGCTACCGCGAAAGACGATCTCCACCGCGCCTTCCGGCCCCATCACCGCAATCTCCGCCGACGGCCATGCGTAGTTGATATCCCCGCATAAATGTTTGGAATTCATCACAATATACGCACCGCCATACGCTTTGCGCGTAATTACCGTAATCTTCGGCACGGTGGCTTCCGCGTAGGCATAAATCAGTTTTGCGCCATGTTTGATAATTCCGTTATGCTCCTGCGCCGTACCGGGCAAAAATCCGGGTACATCGACAAACGTAACGATCGGAATATTAAAGGCATCACAAAAACGCACAAACCGCGCCGCCTTGCGCGAGGCATCAATATCCAGACACCCGGCCAGTTCCATCGGCTGATTGGCCACGAATCCGACCGTTGCCCCTTCCATCCGGCCAAACCCGGTGATGATATTACGGGCATAACCCGGCTGGATTTCCATGAAATCACCTTCATCCACCACATGCACCAGCAACTCGCCCATATCATAAGGCTTGTTGGGATTGTCCGGCACCAGCGTATTCAGTGCCAGCTCCACCCGGTCTGCCGGGTCGCTGGTCGGGCGCATCGGCACTTCACCACGATTCGACAGCGGCAGGAAATTAATCAGGCGGCGGGTTTGCACCAATACTTCAATATCATTATCAAACGCCAGATCGGCGACGCCAGTGCGGCGCGTATGGGTGGAGGCACCGCCCAGCTCTTCCTGCGTCACCACCTCATGGGTGACGGTTTTCACCACGTCCGGGCCGGTCACAAACATGTAAGACGTGCCACCGGACATCAGTGTAAAATCGGTCAGCGCCGGAGAGTATACTGCCCCGCCCGCACAGGGGCCCATAATCAGGGAAATCTGTGGAATAACGCCGGATGCCCGCACATTACGCTGGAAAATCTCGCCATATCCGGCCAGTGAATCGACCCCTTCCTGAATCCGTGCGCCCCCGGAATCATTGATCCCGATGATCGGCGCACCGGCTTTCATCGCCATATCCATGATTTTGCAGATTTTGCGGGCATTCGTCTCAGAGAGCGACCCGCCATGGACGGTAAAATCCTGACTGTAGAGAAACACCAGCCGCCCGTTGATCGTACCGTGACCGGTGACCACACCATCGCCAGGAATCTGCTTTTTCTGCATTCCGAAATGGTTGCAGCGATGCTCCACGAACATATCCATTTCCTCGAAGGAGTCCGGATCCAGCAGCACCTCGATGCGCTCACGGGCCGTGAGTTTTCCGCGCTCATGCTGACGTGAAATACGATCATTACCCCCGCCACGGCGGGCCTGATCGCGTTTCTTCTCTAATTCTGCAACGACTGTATTTTGCGGCATACGGGTTTATTTTATCGTTGGTTGCCTGAAATGACCCACTTGTTTAGCAAACTCGGGGCATAAACCCAAGCCTTTTGCTGATATTCATAATATAGATATATATATCATTAGTTTATATGGGCACAAAATGCGGAGGTGGCCATACATTCCTGCTGTTTAACGGCACGGGCCTGCATCGCCTCTTCATCCTCGCCCCATCGCTCCGCCTGTCGCACTTCATCCAGCACGGAAAGAGCGAATGCCTGCTCAATGTCCAGCGCATGCTCAACCACAGCGCATGCCAGTACGACCGAACCCAGCAACACGGTCAGTTCGTTCATTGCCACCAGCCTGTCATCCGAATAGGTTTCCAGTTGTGCCTGCAATGCGGAAATGGTTTCCGGCGCTTGTTCTATCGGCATCATTCCGGCAGTACAATGAAGTTCTGCGCCGCATGTCTCTTTCAGCCACGCCAGCCATGGCCCCCAGCCCTCGCGCTGACGCGTCGCCAGCACTTCATCATCCGGCGCGTGATAGCAGAGCAGGTCTGTTCCTGCATAGCTCAGCATATGCTCCACCAGCTTTTGTCGTTTCTCTGCATCCAGCTCCAGTGTCGCCATCAGCAAACGGGTCATTGGCATCCCGGTATAATCAATCTCTTTCTCACAGGCATCCCATTCCTGCGCTACAGCCTGCATCAGGCGTTCGGAGGGATGCACCAGCGGTTTGCCGCTTTTGGTTTTCACCGGCTTGCCATCCAGCAGCACCCCGCTTTCATCCCACGTGACCGTCTTATAAAAGCGTTTCGGTTTACTCATACCATCGTCTCCAGTAACAGGGAATCCGCAGGCGTATCAAACCCCAGCTCTTTCATACTGATACGCATATGTTCCGGAAGCGGAGCCATAACATCCAGCCCGGTGCCGGGCACCACAACCCGCCATGCATGCAAATGCAGCTGCTTCGGTAATTCCATGGAGGGGATAAATGCCTCCCTCCCTCCATACTTGCCGTCTCCCAGTATCGGGTGGCCGATCTCCGCCAGATGCACCCGAAGTTGATGCGTGCGCCCGGTGACCGGCGAAAGCTCAAGCAGCGAAAGCTGGCGATGCGCCGCCTCCATCACATGGTAGAGCGAGATGGCGCGCTTACCCTCTTCGTCGTGGCGCATTTTCTCCCGTCCTTCACTTCCCTGCTTGGCCAGCGCTGCATCTATCTTCCCCGTACGTGGTTCCGGCACGCCGATGGCCAGCGCCAGATAAAGCTTGCGCACGTCTTTTCCGGCGAAGGCTTT
Source organism: uncultured Rickettsiales bacterium (assembly GCA_964390025.1). GTDB lineage: Bacteria > Pseudomonadota > Alphaproteobacteria > Rickettsiales > UBA998 > CAYMGS01. The sequence goes on from CAYMGS010000156.1 coordinate 3,250, forward strand.
GGTAAAATATGTCGCTGACTTTGCAGATTTTGCCACCAGCAAGGCTCCGCTGGTGTCTTTATCCAGCCGGTGTACGAGCTTGGGTCGTTCGCCTTCCTTACTGCGCAGGGCTTCCAGCCGGGCGTCTACACTGTCCTTAATGCCACTGCCACCTTGCACCGCCAGCCCTGCCGGTTTATTCAGCACGTAGCAATCATCATCCTCATAGATGACCATCGCACGGGTTTCCTGTATCTGCGCATCGCTGAGCGCTACCGGAGCCGATTTTGCAGGTGCATTCGCCTCCAGCGCCAGCAGGGAAGGCGCAATACCGATGGTCATGCCCGGTGCCAGCCGTGCCGCACTCTCTGCTTTTTTGCCGTCCAGCTTGATCCAGCCCTTGCGCAGCGCCTGCCGCAGCTTGCCATGGGTAATCTGAGGATGGTGCCGCGCAATCCAGCGATCCAGACGCACGTCGCCTTCCGCCATATCCACCGTAAAAAATTTCATAGAGCGCCGGTCAGATATCGTGCGCCCAGCATACCCAGCGCCAGCAGCAACAGAGAAAAAATCACCGATGCCGCCATATAGATCAGCGCTTCCGGCACCATCTGCCGCTGGAACAGGCTGATCGCATCCATGGAAAAGGCAGAAAAGGTGGTGAAGCCACCCAGCACACCTACGGCGAGGAAGCCCCGCATCTCCTGGCTCAGAGTCAGGTAGTGCGCACTCAGGCCAATCAGCACGCCCATCAGCAGCGAGCCGATCATATTGGCAAACAGGGTACCGAAGGGAAACTCCACCCCCAGCCATTTGCCTGCTCCAACCGTCAGCCCATAGCGTGCCATCGCGCCCAGCGCCCCGCCAATACCTACATACAGAATGATCATTTTATATTCCCTGCTGTGTCGTTACCCGCTTTATACGGATAATCCATGTATACGTCTATCTTTATGAATTGCGCCGTCTATGGCGTGCGCTCTCGTCACGTCATTCCAGCGAACGCTGGAATCTCGTTGCCGGATGTCTGACAGATTCCTGCTTGCGCAGGAATGACGAGAATGGAGGTCAGGAGACGGAGCAGGGGCATTAATCAGACAACACCTA
>CAYMGS010000157.1:0-4025 GCA_964390025.1 uncultured Rickettsiales bacterium
AAACCCGCCTGATCGGGCCGAACTGTCCCGGTGTGATTACACCGGATGCCTGCAAGATCGGGATTATGCCGGGCCATATTCATAAAAAAGGCAAGATCGGGATTCTGTCACGCTCCGGCACGCTGACCTATGAGGCAGTTGCGCAGACCTCTGCGGAAGGGTATGGCCAGTCCACCTGTGTAGGTATTGGCGGTGACCCGGTGAACGGCACGAACTTTATCGATGTGCTTGAGCTGTTCCTCGCTGATAAGGAAACCGATGCCATCATCATGATCGGTGAGATTGGCGGATCGGCTGAGGAGGAAGCAGCAGAATTTATCAAACATAGCAAGGTGAAGAAACCGATTGTCGGCTTTATTGCCGGGCGTACGGCGCCTCCGGGCAGGCGTATGGGGCATGCCGGTGCGATTGTTTCCGGCGGCAAAGGCGGTGCGGAAGACAAGATCGAAGCGATGAAGTCCGCAGGCATTGCCGTCTCCGACTCTCCTGCGCGTCTGGGCAAAACACTGGCTAATGTGCTTGCAGCGTGAGGCGACACGCACTATATGAAAGACGAGGGAGATCACAGATCAGACCCAACAAGGATGCAAAGCGGTGAGCAATCATAGCGAATTTGACGAAACGTCCCTGCTGTATGGCGCAAATAGCGTGTTCATCGAGCAGCTCCAGCAGCGTTACCTGAGAGACCCGAAATCCGTTGATGCCGAATGGCGCAACTTCTTCGATGCGCTGGGCGACAGAGAATCTCAGAGAGATGCATCATGGGACGCATATCCCGATGCTGTGATTGGTGTGGAAGGAGAGGTGCCGGCGCGCATGTCTCCCGACCCCAAAGCCAACGGAGCGGTGGCCGCTGATTCCGAAGCAACACTGGATTCTGTGCGGGCGATGATGCTGATCCGGGCCTACCGTCATCGCGGACATCTGATCGCCAATCTTGATCCGCTGGGGCTGGAAGAACGGGAATACCATCCGGAGCTTGATCCGGAAACCTACGGTTTTTCTGACGCGAATTATGACCGCCCGATTTTCATCAACGGTATGCTGGGTTATGAGCATGCCACGTTACGCGAAATTCTCACCATTCTGCGCAAGACCTACTGCGATAAAATCGGCGTGGAGTTTATGCACATCCAGTACCCGGACCAGAAGCAGTGGGTGCAAAGCCATATTGAAAACATCAATGGCACACCGACACTCAGTGCAGAAGAAAAGCGTGAAATTCTGGATAACCTGATTGAGGTGGAGGCTTTTGAAGACTTCCTGCAGGTGAAATACCCCGGCGTGAAGCGTTTCTCTATTCAGGGTGGCGACTCTGCTATTGCCGGGTTGCAGGCCGCCATTCAGACCGCTTCCGGGGAAGGTGTAAAAGAAATCGTGATCGGGATGCCACACCGTGGCCGTCTCAACGTATTGACGACCGTGATGGGCAAGCCATATGCGGAAATGCTGTCGCTGTTTCATGGCAACCTTGATTTTCCCGACTGGGTGGATTCGTCCGGCGATGTGAAATACCATCTGGGTGCATCGTCTGACCGAGAGATGGCGAATGGGGAGAATCTGCATTTGTCGCTGACTGCCAACCCTTCGCATCTGGAGGCGGTCAATCCGGTTGTCTGCGGAAAGGCCCGCGCAAAACAGGATCAGTATGGGGATCGTAACAAGAAAGCGGTGATGGGAATACAGCTGCACGGTGATGCCGCCTTTGCCGGGCAGGGTTCGGTGCCGGAAACACTGGCGCTTTCCGAGCTGCGCGGGTATCGCACCGGTGGTTCGCTGCATCTGATTGTCAACAACCAGATCGGCTTTACCACCAGTCCGAAATATTCGCGTTTTACCCCGTACCCGTCCGATGTGGCGAAGATGGTGCAGGCGCCGATTTTCCATGTCAATGGGGACGACCCGGAGGCTGTGGCGTATGTGTGCAAACTGGCAGCCCAGTTCCGGCAGGAGTTTGGACGCGACGTGGTGGTAGACGTATTCTGCTACCGGAAATATGGGCACAATGAAGGCGATGAGCCGATGTTCACGCAGCCACTCATGTACAAAAAGATCAAGCAGAAGAAGTCTCCGGCCTATATTTATGCGGAGCGTCTGATTGAAGAGGGTATTATTACGCAGGAAGATCTGGATCAGGAATTCGCCGAGTTCCGCCAGTTCTTTGAGGAGCAGTACGATATTGCCAAGGAATATAAGCCAAACAAGGCAAACTGGCTGGAAGGCCAGTGGTCGGGCTATGAAAAACCCAAAAGCCTCGCCGACATTCCTGATGAGGTGACCGGGGTGAGTAAGAAAACCCTGCTTGAGGTGGGACGGAAAATCTGCTCATACCCGGACAGTTTTAATATTAACAAGAAGCTGGAGCGTATCATCAAGGCGCGCCTGCAGACGGTTGAGGACGGCACGAATATTGACTGGGCAACGGCAGAAGCGCTGGCGTACGGCACATTGCTGAAAGAAGGTTACCGTGTACGGCTTTCCGGTCAGGACAGTGGGCGCGGCACATTCTCACAACGTCATAGCGTGCTGACCGATCAGGAAACCGGTAAGCGCTACACGCCGCTGAATCATATCAGTGAAAAGCAGGCGCATTATGAGGTGATAGACAGCTCGCTTTCTGAGCTGGCGATCCTCGGGTTTGAATATGGTTACTCGCTGGCTGAGCCAAATGCGTTGACGCTATGGGAAGCGCAGTTTGGTGATTTTGCCAACGGCGCGCAGGTGATTGTTGACCAGTTTATTGCCTCCGGTGAGATTAAATGGTTGCGCATGTGCGGACTGGTGATGTTACTGCCGCATGGCTATGAAGGTCAGGGGCCGGAGCATTCCTCCGCGCGCCTGGAGCGTTATCTGCAATTATGCGGTGAAGACAATATGCAGGTGGTGAACTGTACCACCCCGGCGAATTACTTCCACGTGCTGCGCAGGCAGCTGCACCGCAAGTTCCGCAAACCACTGATTGTGATGACGCCGAAATCATTGCTGCGGCATAAACTGGCGGTCTCAACACTGGAAGATATGCAAAGCAACACCAGCTTTACCCGTATCTACCCCGAGAAAGATAAGCTGGCGGCTGACAATAAAGTTCGTCGCGTGGTGATTTGTTCGGGGAAAGTGTATTACGACTTATATGAGGCCCGCGAAGAGCAGGGCATCAACGATGTGGCGATCCTGCGTATGGAACAATATTACCCCTTCCCGAAAAATGAGCTGAAAGCAGAGCTGGAGCGCTATAAGAATGCCGATGTATTCTGGTGCCAGGAAGAACCGGAAAATATGGGCGCGTGGCGCTTTGTTGGTCCGCGCATCGGGTATTTGCTGGAAGAGCTGGGGCGCAGTGATCTGCGTATTGGCTATGCCGGACGTCCGGCAGCAGCCTCGCCTGCTACCGGATATCTGCGTATCCATAACCGGGAGCAGAAAGCATTGATTGACGCCGCGCTGGCTGAGACGACTAAAAAACGCAAGGCGGTATAACAAATGCCGCGTAACCTGAAAAACGTTTCCAGATAGGAGAACATCATGAGTGGAGACATAGTAATTCCGTCCCTTGGAGAATCGGTTTCCGAGGCCATTATCGCAAAATGGTTTAAGGCGGAAGGTGATGCGGTTGAGAAAGATGAGCCGTTAGTGGAACTAGAGACGGACAAAGTCTCGATGGAGGTCAATGCACCCGAAGGAGGCGTGCTGGAAAGTATCAGCGCTCAGGAGGGCGATACGGTGGAAGTCGGAGCAGTGATCGGCTCCATCAAGGTCGGCGCAAGCGGCGGCAAAAAAGCAGCCAAAAAAGACGAAGCGCCGAAGAAGGAAGCCGTAAAAGATGCACCGAAGAAAGAAGAAAAAGCGGATGCTTCCTCAAAAAGCTCGGATAAAAACCCACCTGCTGTACAGAAGTTGCTGGCGGAGAATCCACAGGTAAAGGCGGATACCATTTCCGGTAGCGGTAAAGACGGTCGCCTGACCAAGGGTGATGTGCTGAGCGCGATTCAGGGCGGAGACGGTATGAGCGTAGCACCGGCCACCGG
>CAYMGS010000157.1:4035-4301 GCA_964390025.1 uncultured Rickettsiales bacterium
AGCGCGTGAAAATGACCAAGCTGCGTCAGGCCATCGCACGCCGCCTGAAAGAATCACAGGATACGGCGGCGATTCTGACAACCTTCAACGAGATTGATATGGGCAATGTCATGGCGCTGCGCAGTGAATATAAGGAAGCTTTTGAGAAAAAACACGGCATCAAGCTGGGTTTCATGGGCTTCTTTGTAAAGGCTGCGGTCAATGCGCTGAAGGAAATTCCTGAGGTGAATGCACAGATCGATGGCAATGAGGTGATCTACAAAAAT
>CAYMGS010000158.1:0-4212 GCA_964390025.1 uncultured Rickettsiales bacterium
GACAAACACGAGCGACGCGCTGCATTAGCGTCTCGTATTGCGCGGGATGCGAATGTACCATTGATCTATCTGAATCAGGTAGGCGGACAGGATGAGCTGGTCTTTGATGGCGGTTCCTTTGCTGTGGATAAGTCTGGTAATATTCTGACAGGAAATAATTATTTTGATGAGGTGGTATTGAGTTGCCCACTGTCGAATGAGGGTAAGTCTACCTCTCCTGTAGATACTCAGTGCCATCTTTACCAGGCCATGATGACCGGTCTGCGTGATTATGTAGAGAAGAACGGCTTTGCCGGTGTGGTGCTGGGTCTCTCCGGGGGTATTGATTCGGCACTGACCGCAGTGGTGTGTGTGGATGCCCTTGGGGCAGAGCGGGTGCATTGCGTTATGTTGCCGTCTCCCTATACCTCCGAGATGAGTCTGGAAAATGCCGCTCAGCTCGCCGGGAATCTGGGAGTACGGTATGACATACTGCCTATTGGGGCAGGAATGGATGCCACCGAAACTATGCTGGAGACGATGGAGGGCGTGCCGGATGCGGTTGCAGCAGAAAATATTCAATCGCGTCTCAGAGGGATGCTGCTGATGGCGATTTCCAATTCTTCCTATCACCTTCTGATTACCACTGGTAATAAATCCGAGATGGCCACCGGGTATGCCACGCTCTACGGGGATATGTGCGGTGCCTTCTCCGTATTGAAAGATTTGTATAAAACACAGGTGTTTGCGCTCTCCCGCTGGAGAAATAGCCATAGGCCAGCCGGTGCGGTGGGGCCGGAAGGCGTCGTCATACCGGAGCGCATTATCACCCGCCCCCCCTCGGCAGAGCTACGGGAGGGACAGGTCGACGAGGATAGTTTGCCGCCCTATGACATACTGGATGCCGTGTTGTTTGCGCTGGTGGAAGAGTGCAAGTCGGTTGACGAGGTGGAAGCACTTGGCTATGACCGTGCCATGGTAGAGAAAGTAGCACGATTACTTTATATTTCTGAGTATAAACGTCGTCAGGCACCTCCCGGCGTGAAGCTGAGCCGGGTAGCCTTCGGACGTGACCGCCGTTTCCCGCTGACAAACCGCTTTACGCTGTAAGGAGCACGTATGAAAGGCATGGCGATATTTTTTCTGGTAGCAGCCATGGGGCTGGTGGTGCTTGGCATCGTGACCATCATGTTCTTTGCAACCGGCATCATCCCCGGTAATGCGCTTAATGCGCATATGGAAGAAGTGCTGATACCCTACCTGATGATGCCGTTTGGCGTCTGGGTACTGTGCGTCATGCTCTCTGGCGGCGGTATACTGACCCATGGCAAGCAGCGCTGGCTGGTCTATTCACCGATTTACGGCCCGATTCTGGCGCTGATCTATAAAACCATAACCATGTAGTGTTACCCATGAACCAACCGCCCCGTCTTCGTTTTGCCCCGTCTCCCACCGGCTATGTGCATGTCGGTAATATCCGCACGGCGCTGGTGAACTGGCTGTTTGCCCGTCAAACCGGCGGCAGCTTCATGCTGCGCTTTGATGATACCGATCAGGAACGCTCCAAACAGGAATATGAGGATGCCATCCGTGAGGATATGGGCTGGCTGGGCCTGCATTGGGAAGAAGAGCATAAGCAATTTGATCGCATGGAGCGTTACCGCGAGGTGATGCAGCAGCTGGTGGATGCCGGGCGGCTCTATGCCTGCTATGAGACGCCGGATGAGCTGGAAGTACGGCGTAAATTACAGGTTTCACGCGGGAAGCCCCCCATCTATGACCGAGCGGCGCTGAAGCTGACGGACGCAGAAAAAGCGGCTTATGAGCAGGAAGGCCGCACACCTCACTGGCGCTTTAAACTCAATGACAGCGAGATTGCCTGGACGGATATGATCCGCGGTGACGTGAAGTTTTCCGGCAGTTTTGCCTCTGACCCGGTACTGGTGCGTGCGGATGGCATCCCGCTCTATACCTTCTCCTCCTGCGTCGATGATGTGGATATGGGCATCACGCATATTGTGCGCGGGGAAGACCATGTGAGTAATTCTGCCGTGCAAATCCAGATATTTGAGGCGCTGGGGGCTCCCGCACCACAATTTGCGCATATGGCGCTGCTGACGGATAAGGGGGGCAAACTCTCGAAGCGTGAAGGCGGGGGCGATATACGCTCCCTGCGCGAGAAAGGCTATTTTCCGCTGGTGATCAATAGTTATCTCAGCAAAATCGGCACCTCGGATGCGGTGGAGCTGGCGGGTAGCATGGATGCGCTGGCGGAGGGCTTCTCGTTTGACAAGATGGGCCGGGCGGCGGCGCAGTATGATGAGGAAGAGCTGGCGCGACTGAACGCTAAATTGCTGCATCAGCTCTCACTGGAAGACGTAGCGCCGCAGCTAGGGCATATGGGGCTGACGCAGCTCGACAGCGAGTTCTGGGAGCGCGTGCGCCCCAATCTGAATACGCTGGAGGAGATTAAAGATTGGTGGGAGCTGGTGCATCAGCCCATTACCCCGCAGATCGAGGATGGCGAGTATTGCCGCCAGGCAGCGGACCTGTTGCCGGAGGGCGAGTGGGACGGGGCCACATGGCAGCTTTTCACCGGTGCCGTGAAAGAGGCCACCGGACGCAAGGGTAAGGAACTCTTCATGCCGTTGCGTTTAGCGCTGACCGCACGCCGCGACGGGCCGGAACTCAGTGAAGTCTTCGCCCTGCTGGGCCGTGAGAAGGCGCGGAAACGTTTACTCGGTGAAGCAGCGTAGTTTTTTAATTGCCTCCGGTTCGTGCTTACTGCGCGACCCATGAGGCGGAGCTCAAAGCTGGGTCGGCCTGCTGGCCTCCCTTCTTTGACAATTGATAGGGGTAGGAAGCGCGGTCAGTAGACCGCGTGAGCCTTCAGCTGGCGAAGCGTCGCTTATTGCGCAGCGCCAGCAGGCGCGAGCAGAAGCATTAAATATAATCGTCATTCCCGCGAAAGCGGGAATCTGGGAATACAAAATGGAATCAAAGCTTACATTATACAATACCCTGACCCGCAAGAAAGCGCCGTTTACACCGCTCGATGAGACCAATGTGCGCATGTATGTCTGCGGGCCGACGGTCTATGCCCGCCCGCATCTGGGCAATGCGCGCTCGGTGGTAGTCTATGATGTGCTGTACCGCCTGTTGCGCCACCTCTACGGCGAAGATCACGTGACCTATGTGCGTAACATCACCGATGTCGATGACAAGATCAACAAGACGGCGATAGAGCGTGGGATTTCCATTCAGACGCTGACGGAGGAGGTGACGGGGCAGTTTCACGCGGATATGGATGCGCTGAACTGCCTGCGCCCGACCATCGAGCCGCGTGCCACAGAGCATATTACCGAGATCATTGCGATGGTGGAACGGTTGGTTGATAAGGGACATGCCTATGTAGCTGACGGGCATGTGCTGTTTGATGTGACCAGCGATGCAGATTATGGCCTGCTCTCCGGCAGAACCGCAGAAACCCAGCAGGCCGGGGCGCGTATTGCGGTGGAGAGCTATAAGCGCCATCCGGGGGATTTTGTATTATGGAAACCCGCCGATGCGGAAGATGATGCCTCCAGCCGGTTTGGTTCACCGTGGGGCGAGGGGCGCCCCGGCTGGCATATTGAATGCTCGGCGATGAGCACGACACATCTGGGCGAGACGTTTGACATCCATGGTGGCGGTGCTGACCTCAAATTCCCGCATCATGAGAATGAAATTGCGCAGTCCTGCTGCGCGAACCCCGGCAGTGATTATGCCAGATTCTGGGTGCATAACGGGTTTTTGACGGTGGATGGCGAGAAAATGGCCAAATCCGCCGGGAACTTCACCACCGTGCATGACCTGCTGGAGCGTGGTGTGCATGGCGAGGTGATCCGCTTTGCGCTGCTCTCTGCCAAATATAACGAGCCGCTCAACTGGACGGATAAGCTGGTAGACGATGCGAAGAAGACGCTGGATAAATGGTACCGCGTTCTACCTCGTCATGCCAGCGAAGGCTGGCATCCAGAGATTCCCGCTTCCGCGGGAATGACGGCGTTTGTGGAAGCGCTATGTGATGATCTAAATGTGCCCAAGGCGGTGAGTTTAATGCGCGGCGCTTCCGAAGAGGAGTTGTTGGTTATGGGAAGACTTTTAGGTGTTTTCCAGAGTGATCCAGAAGATTGGTTTAAGGGTAATTATGAGTTTAAATTTACAGAGACAGAAATTGAATCTTTAGGCATA
>CAYMGS010000159.1:0-631 GCA_964390025.1 uncultured Rickettsiales bacterium
CGCAAACCAATCCGTCGAAAATATAATCAGAAATTCTTATTTGGAATGACTATACGTCTTATGAATATATAGCAAGAGGAGAAGCAGATGTATAAATGGTGTGTAGCATTACTAATGCTGGTGGTAACCGGGTGTGCAAGCGCCACCACCGGCACGACACAAAAGATGAACGTGGTCACCAGGCCGTATCATTGTGTACCATGTAGCCTGAAAAACGAGCAGGGGGCGTGGAGTGTTCCCTGCACTCCGGCTGAGATAGAGATTGAACGGAGTTACAGTGACCTTGCCGTCCGGTGTGGGAATGACCGCATTTACGGTACGGCCAACGTGCGTTCTTCCACCCATGGCATGACGTTTGGCAATGCGCTGATAGGCGGCGGTATCGGTGCTGCCGTCGATATGGGGACGGGGGCTGCGTATCAATATCCCAGGGAGGTGACCATTCCCATGGCCGAAGGCGGACATCATGTAGAGGTAAACCCGGCTCCTTCCAAAGAGGACAAAAAGACGATTTCCAACTCCCCTCACTAGGTGGGTAGATGTTGACGCGGCAGAAAACCCTGCGTAAAACAGGCGCATGAGTGAGATCATTGTATTTGCCTGTGACCATGCGGGCCTGTCACTGAAGCGG
>CAYMGS010000159.1:641-4196 GCA_964390025.1 uncultured Rickettsiales bacterium
GGAATATCTGCCTGAGATCGGTAAGTATGAAGCGCTGGATCTGGGTACGGATTCCGATGCGTCCGTAGATTACCCGGACTTTGGCGCTGCTGCGGCGCAGGCGATTCTGGATGGACGTGCGACACGCGGGGTTGTTGTCTGTGGATCGGGTGTTGGCATTTCCATCGCCGCCAACCGGTATGCAGGTATACGCGCCGCGCTCTGTACCAACGGGCTGACCGCGCAACTCGCCCGTCAGCATAATGATGCCAATATTCTTGCGCTGGGTGAGCGGCTGATCGGAGTGGAAGTCGCCAAGGATTGTTTGCAGGCGTTCCTGAAAACCCCATATGAAGGTGGTCGTCACGCAAAGAGGGTTGAAAAACTGGGATAAATACAGTTTTCGCTGGCGGTTCAGCCAGAATTGTGCCATAACCCTCCCCATATATAGCGGGTAGGAGAGCACGTAGCCCCCACCATCTATTCATATTCATCTAATCACTGTTAAAGATTATGCAACCGCAACCTACATTCAAAGATACAGACATGACCGTTGATACCACCTCGTTTTTTGCCACGGGCGTTGCTCAGTCCGACCCTGAATTATATGCGACACTGGAAAAGGAACTACACCGTCAGCAGACGCAGATCGAGCTGATCGCCTCCGAGAACATCACCAGCAAGGCCGTGCTGGAAGCACAGGGTTCGGTACTGACGAATAAATATGCGGAAGGCTATCCGGGAAAGCGGTATTACGGCGGATGTGAGTATGTAGACGAAACAGAGACGCTGGCGATTGAACGCGCAACCAGATTGTTTGAGTGTGCCTATGCCAACGTACAGCCTTCTTCCGGATCGCAGGCCAATCAGGGTGTGTTTACCGCGCTGATCAAGCCGGGGGATACGATTCTTGGCCAGTCACTGGCTGCCGGAGGGCACTTAACGCACGGGGCCGCACCCAACCAGTCGGGCAAATGGTTTAACGCCGTGCAGTACGGAGTACGCGAGTCTGACGGGCTGATTGATTATGATGAAGTGGAAGCACTGGCAAAGGAACATAAACCGAAGCTGATTATTGCCGGGTTCTCCGCCTATCCGCGTGTGGTAGACTGGGCACGCTTCCGCGAGATTGCCGATGAGGTAGGCGCCTTCTTTATGGTGGATATGGCGCATATCGCCGGGCTGGTGGCAGCTGGCAGCTACCCGTCTCCGTTGCCGCATGCGGACGTGGTCACGACCACGACCCATAAAACCCTGCGCGGCCCGCGTGGCGGTCTGATTCTCTCTGATCGCCCATCACTGGTGGTGCGGCAGACCAAATCGGGTAAGGATATTACACTGGCGCAGGCAATTAATTCCGCTGTCTTCCCGGGCATTCAGGGCGGCCCGCTGATGCATGTGATCGCCGGGAAGGCCGTAGCATTCGGGGAGGCGCTGACGCCGGAATTCAAGGCATACGGTCAGGCGATCATCGATAACGCGCGGGCACTGGCAGATACGCTGATTGAACGCGGTTTGGATATTGTCAGCGGTGGCACTGATAACCATCTGGTGCTGGTCGATCTGCGCCCCAAAGGTCTGACGGGTAAAGACGCGGAAGAAGCGATGGAGCGTGCCGGGCTGACCTGTAATAAGAACGCGGTGCCGTTTGATCCGCAGCCACCGATGGTGACTTCCGGCGTGCGCCTCGGTACGCCTGCCGGCACCACCCGTGGGTTTGGCATTGAAGAATTTAAGGCGGTGGGTCACTTTATCGGTGACGTGCTGGATGGCTTAGCGGCCAACCCGGAAGGAAATGCTGAGGTTGAGCAGATCACCCGCAAGGCAGTGGAAGCCTTGTGCGCTAAATTCCCCATCTATCAGGATATCAGGTAAGGAGCTGTCTTATGCGCTGTCCCTTCTGCGGCCATGCCGATACTCAGGTAAAAGATTCCCGTCCCAGTGAAGATGGCGCCACCATCCGCCGCAGGCGCTACTGCCCGGAATGTGACTCACGCTTTACCACCTTTGAGCGGGTACAATTGCGTGAACTGACGGTGATTAAGAAAAACGGTGAGCGCCGTCCGTTCGATCGCGACAAGATTGCACGATCCATGCAGATTGCGTTGCGCAAGCGCCACGTGGATTCGGAGAAGGTGGAGCAGGCGATCAATAATATCGTCAAGACGCTGGAAACGCAGGGCGATAATGAGATCGAGGCCAATCGTATTGGTGAGCTGGTAATGGATGTGCTGAAGCAACTGGATATGGTGGCATATATCCGTTATGCGTCCGTCTACCGGGATTTCCGCGAGGCCAAGGACTTTGAAGCCTTTGTCGAAGAAATGGGCGGCAAACAGACATAGCAATCAGACAGATTGCATTCCTGCATGATTCTGTTATGTAAGGAACCATTCCGGGGGAGGGCGGAATGGAGGGGGAGAATCATTCACGGGTACTTGCTTTCAATGGGAAGCGCTTGCAAAAGCATATGCGCCAGCTCTACTGGTGCACATCATCCAGTAAAAAAACCAATGGCTGGGGGCGGGTCAATCTGTTTGGCTGGCATGTGGACGCTCTGCAAAAGCAAATAAAAGGATTAACGGAGACTTACGACCTGTCTCCCACGGAACTGCTTTTTTTTGTGGAGGACGGCCAGACCATTTTGCGTGTATCACCGAATGTTATGCAGAAACTGGGAGTTGAGGCTACGCACATTCTCCCGCCCGGACAACAATATGGTCGTCTGGTCGACGCATTTATGCAGGTATATACACAAGAAGCTCAGACCTTACCGGCGGATGAATTGAAAGCCGAGATTACACGTATCAATAGCTGGACCTCTGCACGGGTGGCCAACACATATTTCAGGCATAATATCGTGCAGGATAATGAACTGGTGCCTCGTTTAGTCGCAGACAGCAAACAAAAACATATGATAAGCCCTGTTGTTGAAGAAGCCAGGGGACTCGCCCAGCAGATACTGATACAGTATTTTACAGGCTATAAACGTTTGGAAACAGTCAGAGAGAATGCGCAGACAATGATTGAGTCAGTACTTGCGCAAGCTGAAAATGAAGCCATGCACCGCTGTTTTCCCCATATGCAATATGTGTCTGATCGTGCATATAAAGGCCGTTCGGCATAGATTGATTTGAGCTGTGATATATTCTAGCGTGCAGCCATGGATGAAGATCAACGCTACATGCGCTACGCCATCTCCATGGCACGGCGCGTCTGGGGACAGACGGCGCCGAACCCCGCGGTCGGTTGTGTGCTGGTGAAAGATGGGCGGGTGATGGCCGCCGCCTCGACTGCGCCCGGTGGCAGGCCGCATGCGGAAACACAGGCACTGGAGCAGGCAGGGGTACAGGCGAAGGGGGCAACTGCCTATGTGACACTTGAGCCATGTGCCCATCAGGGACACACGCCACCCTGCGCGAAAGCGTTGACTCAGGCCCAAGTAGCGCGGGTGGTGATTGCCTGCCGCGACGAAGATGCACGGGTGCGGGGCGAAGGCATTCGCATGCTTGAAGACGCGGGCATAGATGTACTATGCGGCATGTGTGAGAAAGAAGCCCGCCTGCTCTATGGCGG
>CAYMGS010000160.1:0-4152 GCA_964390025.1 uncultured Rickettsiales bacterium
ATCAGGCCACGCCGAGCGCTGGCAATCAGGCCACGCCGAGCGCTGGCAATCAAGAGCTAAGCACTGCGCTTAGCGAATTATTGAAATCATTGAGGGAGTAAAAAATATGACTAACATTGATCCGCTTGCACTTGTGCAAGAAGTAAAATCCGCTGTGGACGGCATTAAGTTGAAGCAGGGAGAAATTGACGCTTTTCTGAAAAAGATGAGCGAGGAGGATTTAGCAACCACTGATAAGGTTGCTAAAGACGCTCTTGCCGCTGCAAACGCTGCATCTGAGGCCGTAAAAGGCTTTGCAGATCGCATCGTCGAAAACGAGCAAAAGCTTTTTGATAACGTCAATTCAGGCAGCGCCGCACCAAAAACACTTGGGCAACTGGTCATCGAAACGGATGCTTTCAAGGACTTTGCATCCGGCCAGACCAACCGCGCTCACATGTCATTTGACGGCAACGTGATGGCCAATACCATCATTGGGCAGGAAGGTTCGCCGCCTGCAAATAGTGATGTGCTGGTTGAGCCTCAGCGCTTGCAGGGGATCATCCCCGGCGCTTTCCGTCGCCTGCGTGTTGCAGATGCGATTCCCTCCGGTTCCACTAGCTCTAATATGGTGGAATACACTCGGGAACTGGCATTTACCAACTCTGCTGCTGAAACGGCGGAAGGCGACACCAAGCCGCAATCGGCAATCACGTTTGAATTGCAGAATGCTCCGGTTCGCACGATTGCTCATTGGTTGAAACTGTCAAAGCAGGTTCGTGATGACGCGCCAGCGCTACAAAGTCATATTGATGGCCGCCTGCGCTACGGTGTGGAACTGCGTATCGACAATCAGCTTTTAACGGGCAACGGTACGGGCCAGAATCTTGAAGGTCTGCTAGCCGATGGTAATTACACCAGCTTTTCACCCGTTGCAGGCGAGACCCAACTTGATAGTCTGAACCGGATGAAATATCTGGTGGATGCTTCGGACTATCTGGCCACGGCGATCATGATTAACCCCAAGACGTGGGGTGAAATCGAGCGGATCAAGGGCGATGACGACCACTACGTTGTCGGCAACCCGCTTTCACCGATTGGGCCGGTTCTGTGGGGGCTTCCGCTGGTTATTACAAACGCCATGCCGGAAGGTAAAGCGCATGTTTCTGGTATTAACGTACTGGCGCAGACCTTTACCCGCTCTGGTACGGTGGTTGAGATATTTGAGCAGGATGAAACCAACGTGCAGAAAAACCTGCTAACGGTTCGCGCTGAGGCGCGTCTAGCACTGGCGGTCTACACGCCAGCGGCTAGCCGCTACGGTGCGTTGACTTCCCCGGGCGCATCTGCATAACGCAATAAGGGGAGGGCCGAAGCCCTCCCCGCATTTTCTGTGAGGTTTTATGGTTAAAGTAGTAGCATTACGCAGTTTTATATCACCGGTACATGGTAACATTGAGGCCGGTGATGTGTTTGTTATTCCAAGCAGCGGCATTGCGGGGGATATGGAATCACGCGGTTTTGTAGAGTTTGTCGAGGAGAAGAAGTCGAAGCCGCAAATCTCTGATTTGCCACTGGATGAGATTAAAGCGCTTCTGGATAAGAAAAACATTACATACCACGCCAGAACCGGAAAGAACAAGCTGATTGAACTACTTGAAGGGGCCGAGGGTGGCAACGCTTCCTAACCTGCAAGCGCTTAGTATACACGAAGCGGCCAGCGTCCAACCGGTAACACTGGATGAGGCAAAATCACATCTGAGGGTTGACCATGACGATGAGGATTTACTGATCCAATCGCTTATCGTTGCTGCCACGGGACATATAGAGGGCAGTGAAGGGTACACAGGCCGGGCGCTAGTGGAACAGGTTTGGGATTATTATTTGCCTGCTTTCCCCGCACAAACGTTTATTGAAATCCCCTTGCCGCCGCTAATGCAGGTGGTTTTTATCACCTACACAGATACAGCAGGCGCAGAACAAACCCTTGCCCCTGATATTTATAATGTAAACAGCGCCACGCAGCCGGGACGGGTTTTACTGGCGTATGACAAGGCATGGCCGGAAACCTACGCTGCGTGGGATGCAGTAAAGATTAGATTTCGGGCGGGTTATGAGCCAACGGATGCTGAGAGTCCAACGGATATGGCATCTGGTGTGCCGGGGCCGATCAAGGCGGCGATCCTGCTCACCATTAGCGATCTTTACCACAACCGCACGGCCCAGACAGAAAAGAAGCTAGAGTTAAACCGTGGTGTTCAGGCGCTGCTTTATCCATACCGCGTAAATATAGGTCTTTAACATGGCAGTGCCGCGCCAGTGGGTTGGCGAAACAGCGGTATTAATTGCCTCCGGCCCGAGCCTGTCTTCTGAGGATGTGAACTACTGCCGTGGCAAGGCGCGTGTAGTGGTGATTAATGACAATTACAAGCTTGCACCGTGGGCTGACTTGCTTTATGCGGCGGATGGCCCGTGGTGGCATGAGCATGGTGGTGTTCCTGACTTTGAAGGCCAGAAATGGACGCAGGACGATCATGCGGCGCGTAAATATGGGCTTAATCACATCGCGTGTAAGTATCAACCGGGTATTTCACATGATGCAAGCGTAATACATGCCGGATATAATAGCGGATTTCAAGCGCTTAATCTGGTTTATTTAATGGGCGTTAAGCAAGTCATCCTGCTCGGGTACGATATGAAGCTTGGTGAAAAAGGCAAAAAACACTGGTTTGGCAATCACCCCGCTCCCCTCAATAAGAATTTTCACACTACACGATGGGCGGATTGCATGGATAAGGCGGCGCGGCGCTATGAAAAGGTACGCATTGAGGTGCTAAATGCCAGCCGCGACACTGCGTTGAAGCAATATCGGAGAGTAAACCTTGCGGACTGCCTATAGTCTGATACGCAACGGGCCTCACTACATGCCGGAGGTGTGGCGGCAAGGTCTGGCCGCCGCTGGCTACCGCGTAAAAACCACGATTAGCAAGCCGCCACGCGCAGGAGACGTGCTGCTCATATGGAACAGATACGGCAGCTTTGACTGCGTGGCGCGGCAATTTGAGAAAGCGGGCGCAACAGTATTGGTGGCAGAAAATGGTTATTATGGGCGCGATGATAGCGGCCACAGGTTGTATGCGCTGAGCATCGGTCAGCATCATCACGGGGGGAGTAAAAAAAAATGGAGAACGGACACAAAAAACGGCCTGTGTACTCCACTTAATCTTAATTCACCATATAAAACAGATGGAAAGATAATCTTGGTTTGTGAGCAGCGCGGCATTGGCTCCCCGCTGATGCGATCGCCGCCAGAATGGGCCGAGAAGACGGCGGCAAAACTTCAGGCGCTCGGGCATAAAACCAGAATAAGAAGGCACCCGGGCAAGTATGAACCAGCAATGCCACTGGTTGATGATTTGGCCGATGTGAAGCTATGTGCGGTGTGGTCTTCTGCCTGCGGTGTTGAAGCCCTTGTAAATAGTGTACAAGTTGTTTATGATTCCCCTAGGTTTATTGCGGAAGCATCGGCCAGCCGTTTAATGGATTATGTGCTATCAGGTGGTGATTTGCCGCGTAAATGCCGGAATCAAGGATTGATACATATGGCAAGTAATCAGTGGACAATTTCACAAATTAGAAGCGGTGAACCTTTTATGGCGTTGGGGTGTTATGGGGAATGAGGTCATATTGAGTGCGTTGCGCCGCCTGCGTGAATACGCATTTCACAGGCGCGGGCCTGCTAAGCAGGGAACATGGCGCGGGGTTAGGGCAATCCGCTACCCTACCGACTTGATTCTTTATGCTGAAATAATTATGAATCAGAAGCCAGATTTGATCGTTGAAACGGGGACGCGGTATGGTGGTACTGCGTTGTTCCTCGCGGATATTTGCCGCCTTCATAATCATGGCAAGGTTATTAGCATCGATATAGATGACCAATTTGGGGAGGTGCCGCACCACACTCGGCTTACCTGCCTGCGTGGCGATAGCGTCTCCAGTGATATTTTAGAACAGGTGTACGCGGAAGCCGGGGATAAGGCGCTAGTGATTTTAGACAGCGATCACAGCGCCGCCCATGTTGCTGCGGAACTGGAGGCGTATTCCGGCCTCATTCACCCCGGCGGGTATATCATCGCCGAGGATTTAGACTCAGAGAACGCTCATGTTTCTGTT
>CAYMGS010000161.1:0-4124 GCA_964390025.1 uncultured Rickettsiales bacterium
TCTTGAAAAAAATAAGCCAATTTTAATTGTAGACGATTACAAAACCATGCTGCGGATTGTACGTAATCTGCTCAAGCAGCTGGGCTTTGAAAATGTGGATGAAGCGACGGACGGGCAAATGGCGCTCTCCAAGGTAGCAGAAAAGAAATACGGGCTGATTATTTCAGACTGGAATATGGAGCCCATGTCCGGTTTTGAGTTGCTGACCCGATTACGGGCAGCCGATGCTACCAAAGGCCTGCCCTTTATTATGGTCACTGCTGAAAGCAAGACGGATAACGTGATTGCCGCGAAAAAAGCCGGGGTTAGCAATTATATCGTGAAACCCTTTAATGCAGATACGCTGAAACAAAAAATGACCGCGGTGATTGGCGACTTTTAGAATGTAAGCCCACACAGGCTGGAGAAACACTGTGACGGAAATGCAGATGAGAATCGGGAACGCTCTCCTTCGGGCGCTTGTCGATTTAAAACAGACAAAAAATCAGCTCAATATCGAGGATGTCGGGGCATTATTCGAGACCATGGCGCAATCGCTGCCCCACGAATCGCAGGCAGACGCGTTTATTCGACAGGAAATTGAGAAAATCGCTGATTACCTCTCACGCGCACTCAACGAAATTGCCTCCATTACCCCGGAAGATGAGGAAAGCGAAGAAGCAGAACAAAACGGCGAGCCATCTATACGTAATATCAGCTATGCCAATGCGGAACTGGAAGCCGTGGTACAGGCAACGGAAAATGCCACCAACAATATTCTGGACGCCGCAGATGCCATTCAGGAAAAAGTGGCGGCCCTACCAGGCGATGAGACGGCCAAGCAGGCCATTGTCGATGAAACCATCAAAATCTATGATGCCTGCAACTTTCAGGACATTACCGGGCAACGCATCAGCAAGGTGCTCAGAACACTGGACTATCTGGACACCAAGATTTCCAACCTTAAGACATTCATTGATGAAAGCCATGTCGTGGCACCGGAACTGGATGACAAGTTTAAGGACAAACGCCCGGATGCCAAGCTGATGCATGGGCCTTCCATGCCCGGTGAAGCACCGTCTCAGGAAGAGATCGACAAGCTGTTCGCCAACTCCAATTCCTAAGCCCCGTTTCCTCTACGATTGCGCTATGTCTCTGAATGCGCCATACTAAGCGTATGTCAGACCAGCCAGATATCACGCAACCTGAACCTGCCGAACAGCAGGATAGCGCTCCCCTGTTCGTCTCGCTATACATCGTGCTGCTGGCCTTTTTCATTATGCTAACCTCCATGGCGACCGTGGATAAGGTGAAGATGCAGGAGGCACAGGAAAGTCTGGCGAAGGCCTTTTCTTTTATGGATATTCAGGCGGATGTGCCGGAATTTTTTGCCGAAGCAGGGATTGATCTGAGTGTCACCCAGTTTTTCAATGAACTGCAGAATATTGCATCAAGCTTCGTACCGCTTGAGAAGCTGAGCGTCTACACGCATGGCAACACGATGGAAATTGTCTTTCCCGCTGAGTTTCTCTTTGAGGCAGAGCAGGCAACCTTTCGAGAAACCAACCAGCCCTTTGTAAAACGCGTAGCAGACGTACTGGCCCGCTGGCAAAAGGGCTTGCGTCTGGAGGTCGAGATTCTGGTAGGCAATCGTCGTGGTCAGGTACGTCTGATTGAAACCGGCCACGGACAGAGCCTTAGTATTTTCCGCGCCACCGCGATCAGTAATTACCTGCTGGAACAAGGCCTGTCTGCCAAATCACTGGCACCCGGACTTGATTATAATGGCGCAGAGAATATCACCTTGCGGTTTCAGGTGAGAGATGTGGACACGTCACGCCTGAACCTGCAGCCACCCACCCGGACGGAGGCCACGCCATGATGGATGAAGACCTCAGGGAAGCGTATGGCCCGCAACAGGTAAATAGAAAAACAGCATGGATGATTACCTTCGCCGACCTGCTGTCGCTGATGCTCACCTTTTTCGTGCTGCTCTATTCCATGTCTGTGATTAACAAGGCCAAATGGGAAGAAGTCGTACGTTCCCTACAGCAACGCCTGAATCCCGAGCGGGTTGTGGAAATTACGTTCACTGAAGACCGCACGATCGTTAAACGGGAGCAGCCGCCTGCAGCCGACCTTGATTACATCTACACGATTTTATCCGAGAAACTGAATAAGGTGGTCTCCAATGATATTGCGTTACTAAGGCTTGATGACCGCGTCGTGATTTCGCTGGCATCCGACCTGTTGTTTGAGGCTGGCAAGGCGGATATCAACCCCGCCGGGAATCAGACGCTGACCGTTGTCAGTGACGCGGTGGGCGCACTCAACAATAAAATCACCATTAACGGGCACACAGACCCCCGCCCTATCAACACCGAAGACTTTCCCAGCAACTGGGAGCTCTCTCTCGCCCGCGCCAACCGTATAGCCGAACGTCTGTACGCTTCCGGTTACCTTTTTTCGATTGAAGTCTATGGGCTCGGCGCTTCCCGGCATGATGAAATTTTATCCACAGGCCGACAAAAAAACCGCCTTGCACGCCGGGTTGACATCGAAGTACGTAACGTCGCGCCATAACACTTTATCGTCGCAACGATTCCCGCTATAACCTAAATGTCGCACCAATGGGGGCGGGTGGCACTGTTTTTGTATTAAATCGGGATAAGGCGTTTTTATTCAGGATGTTCATGCGGGCGGCAGCACTATTTATACTTACACTGACACTGGTGTTTACCGGCCCCGTGATGCGTCTGGCAACCGCAGCGCAACAAGCGCCGACAGGCCCTCCGGTCATCACCGGTAAGATCAAGCGGGACTTTGCCCGTGTTACCTTCACATGGCCGGAACAGGTAGAATTTACCACATCCATGGAGAAAAATATTCTCAGCATTCGCTTTGAGAAGCCCTTGGAGAGCAATCCATCCGCACGTCTCGCCTCTCTCGCCCCTTACGTTGAAAACACCACGCTGTCTGCAGACAAACGTACCGTCAGGCTGACGCTGAATCAGTTGTATCCTGTGCGGAGCTTCGTCAGCGGCACAGCATCCGGCGTGGATATTCTGAAAGTCACATCCCGACCTGTGGTGCAGAAACCTCCTCCACCTGCATCAACCCCCACCACCACAGCCAGGACACAACAAGCTGAAGCCCCCGCTGCTAAACCTGTACCGGCTGATGCTCCGTTCAAACGGCAAGCTGCAGAGGATGCACCCAAACCCGTTATGGTCGCCAGTGCACCTACGCCCGTAGCCAAACCCACCCCTCCGGCGAAGCCAAAATCAGAGGTAGCGGACAAGATTGCTGAAAAGAAGGAAACACCTAAAAAACCTGAGACGAAAGCCGCGAAGCCAGCACCTGCACCGGAAAAACAAGAAACGCCGCCTGAAAAGTCAGCTAAAGCACAAACGGAAGAAAAACCGGGCAATACCAAGCCGGAACCGAAGACGGTATCCGCTTTCCCGACCCCTGCAGCCAAGCCCACCCCGCCCAAACGTGATGAGGCTGCTCCCGCTGAAACAGCCGATCCCACTAAAACGGAGAATGTTCAGGATGCCGCATCTGAGCCTGAAGTGGCTGCCGCTGACGAAGCAGAAGATACGCCGACCGAGGAAACTACGGAGGCAGAGGAGAAGCCTAAAAAGCCCAAAGAGATCGTAGAAACCACCCAGGCACGTGGCAAACAAATGGTGGTCACGGTTCACAAACAGAATGTGAATTCAGACTTTTATTTTCCGTGGAAAGAACGTGTGGCGCTGGCAGCTTTCTCACGCGGCCCATATATGTGGGTTGTCTTTAACAAACATGCAGATATCAATCTGAAATCATTAAACTCCATCCTGCCGGACTTCCTCAACAAGGTGGAAAGCATGGAGTATCCCAACCACACCGTATTGCGTTTTACGGCCTCGTCTCCCATTTACGCCTCTGCCCGCAAACGGCGGGATACGTATGAATGGATTATTTCCGTTTCCCGGCGCGGACGTATTCCGGCCTTCCCTGTTATCACGGAAGCGCGGACAGAGCCGCCACTTAAACCGCATGTGCTGATTAATCTGCTGCAAACCGGGAAACCACTGCCGCTGATCGACCCGGTATTAGGGGATACATTACATGTCATCCCCACCTATGCCGAAGGACGC
>CAYMGS010000162.1:0-2198 GCA_964390025.1 uncultured Rickettsiales bacterium
ATCCCAGTAGATCATCATGGCACCGAAAAAGTTGGCCAGCAGGTCACGCGCAGCAAAGCCGATGGCAATGCCCCCAACCCCGCCAAAGGCCAGCACCCCGCTAATGCTAAAGCCCAGCGTTTGTAAACCGATGAGCAATGCGGAAATCACCACCGCCGCCACGGAAAGCTTGGCTACGGCCTGCGCCGTTGTTTCATCAACGGACTGCCCACATTTCTTCCGTGTCTCTACAAAATGTTTTTCAAACCGCCGAATAAAGCGTGTAATACCCCAGGCTACCACCCAGATCATCAGCACGTCCCGCAGTTCGTTGGCACCGGAGAAAATCTCTGCTTTTGTCTCAAGGTAAAGTACATTGACGGCATACCCCAGACCCAGCACCCATATGAGCACACTCATCGGTTTGCGCGCTGCATCTACCGCCACATCATCCCATATCGTTTTGGTGCGCCCCAGCCGTTTATGCAAACGTTTCAGGATGCGGCCAACAAAATAACTGGCAAGCAGGGTCAGCAGTACAATCACGAAGACCTGCACCATCCACGTGGCTTCTTTCTCCAGATTAATAGCGTCCGAAAGATACGCCGTAATTTTTTCGATACTGAGATTGCCGGGCTCTATCATCAAAAATGATCCTTCCGTTGTCGTAGTTCTGCAAATACATCTACATCACGTGCACCTTGCATGCCAAGCTGAACACGAATAGCGTTCGAGTCGGGACGTAAAAAAGGGTTGGCTTTCTTCTCTTCAGCCAGTCGCATAGGCACACTTGGTTCGCCTTTACTGCGCAGTAACCCAACCTCCTGCATACGCGATTGCAGATCAAGATTATCCGGTTCCACTGTCATAGCAAAACGGGCATTGTCCTGCGTATATTCATGCGCGGCGCAGATAATCGTTTCATCTGGTAGTGCCATGATTTGCTTCAGTGATGCCAGCATCTGCCCCGGCGTCCCCTCGAACAAGCGTCCGCACCCCAGTGAAAACAATGTATCGCCGGAAAAAAGGAGTTTCAGCGCCGGGAAATGGAAGGCAATATGGCCCAGCGTATGACCGGGCAGAAACAGCACCCGCCCCCGGAAGCGGCCAATGGTCACTTCTTCATCTTCCGCCATGCGCAGCTCAATGCCGGGAATACGGGCTGCATCAAGGTCAAACCCGATGATAATACAATCAGTAGCGCCTTTAAGCGCCAGATTCCCACCTGTATGATCCCCGTGATGGTGTGTATTGAGAATATAATGAAGCGCCCATCCCCGCTTCTCCAGATACTCCATGACGGGTTCTGCATCTGCCGGATCAATCACAGCGGTGACCTCTTCACGATGATCACGCAGCAGATAGATATAATTATCCTGCCTGACAGGAAGCTGCACCAGTTCGGCATCATGAAGAGAGAAATCAGGTATCATCACTTACCCCCGGCGTTTGCCTGCAAACTCCTCGAGTTCCTGAATAATACGTGCGCGGATTGCCGTTTGATTAGCCGGGGAGATACCGTAACGCTTGCCCAGTTCAATGTAATCCTCTTCATGCAGCGTGAAATTGAAGCTGACCAGATCTACGGCCTCTACCGGCAGACCGAGCACCTTGCGCACAACGTCTGAGAGGCGCATATCGCTGCGCACCGCCTCATCAATGAGTCGCCATGCGGTGGTCAGATCGCATTCCAGCCGTCCCTGCTGTGTGGGTGAGGGCTTATGCTTCTGTTGCCTCCTGATGATTTTCCGTGTTTCTTCCACATCCTTCAAACTGGAGCGTGCAGGCACTTCTGTCTCTTGCCGCGCGGGAGAAAGAATAGCGGGCATGGACTCTTTGACCGATGCCATCTGACGGGTTGTATGCACAGGGGGTGGCCGGGAGTCTACAATTTCCAGAACATCGCTGATCGGGCGGTAAATGGTGGCATAGGCATCCATATGCCCATCCAGAAACCGTTCAATCTCGATGGCTTTGTCATTACGGTCATTGACATAAAGCTCGTATTCAAACACACGCTCCGCATCGTGCTCGCGCTGCTTCCCGCGAATCCCTTCAATACGGCGGCCATAACGCATGGTAATCCAGTCGCGTAGCCCTTGTGTATGCTCACGAAGGAATAAGTCTTTCATTCGGGATGAGTGCCGCAGAACATGCAGATCTTCTTCCGCCAGCAGGCGTTCCAGTTCATCGGAACTGATACGCCGTGAGAGCGCCAG
>CAYMGS010000162.1:2208-4092 GCA_964390025.1 uncultured Rickettsiales bacterium
GAGCGCCAGATACGGTACGCCACCCTCCTGATCGGCCACAATCATCCAGCATAATTGTTTGCCGTCTTCGCCCAGCGCATACGCACAAAAGGACGCTTGTGAGAATTCATACTCTTTTACCGCCATCACTCGCAGGCGCTTGACATTCAGCTCTTTCTGGGCCATCGGGCCAAAACAGACCACTTGCCCCACCTTCAGATTCTTCCACTGGAATGTATCCACACCAAAGGCGCGACGCGTCCAGCTCCATGTATCCGGTAATATATGTTTGATCTGCTGTAGCACGGCTTTCCTTATCCCCTGCCTTATAGCTACCAGCCCGTCAGAAAGTTGCAAGAAAAATGAAGCGCTCTGCGTCATTGTCTGAGCAAACGCTCTTTCTCCCGCTGCCAGTCACGCTTCTTTTCCGTCTCACGCTTATCATACTGCTTTTTACCACGTGCCACACCCAGCATGACCTTGGCGTAGCCTTTTTTAGTGAAATACATGCGCAGCGGAATCAGAGTACAGCCTTTGATTTTCATCAGCCCCAGCAGCTTCTCAACCTGACGCTTATGCAGCAATAACTTGCGCGGGCGTCGTATTGTATGGTTGAACTGGTTGCCCCCTTCATATTCGGCAATATTGGCATTGAACAGCCACATCTCGCCGCCCATTTCGCCGCCATACGCATCATTCAGGCTGGCTTTTCCGGCACGTAGTGACTTCACCTCCGTGCCTTGCAACACAATACCTGCCTCGATCTCTTCATCGATAAAGTAATCATGCCGCGCTTTGCGGTTCTCAATACGGGGCGCATCATTGCGTTTTTGTTTACTCATGATTCGGGCATCCGCTATGCCAGCTCCAGCTCTTTCAGCACGGTATCAATGCATGCCTTTGTATCGTTGCTGGCTTCCGTCAGGGGCAGGCGAATCTCGGATGAGCCATAGCCAAGCCTGGAGACGGCATATTTCACTGGAATCGGGTTGCTTTCCGTAAACATCACATCATGCAGCGGGGTCAGCCTGTCCTGAATTTGCCTGGCTTTTACGTAATCACCGGCGAACGTGGCTTCCTGCAGGGCAGCGCACAGCTTAGGCGCTACATTCGCACTGACGGAGATACAGCCCTGCCCACCCATCGCATTAAACCCGGCAGCGGTCATATCCTCACCGGAAATGATGGCAAACTCATCACCCACTTTATGACGCAGAGTAGCAACACGGGCCAGATCACCCGTGGCATCCTTTACGCCCATCACGCGCGGCAACGCCGCAAGGCGAGCAAGCGTGTCATCACTGATATCCACCGCACTGCGACCGGGTACATTATAAATAATCAGCGGCAGGTTCGTCACATCGTGGATGGCTTTGAAGTGGATATAGAGTCCCTCCTGCGTTGGCTTATTGTAATACGGAGCTACCAGCAGTGCCATATCCGCGCCCGCTTCTTCGGCGTGCTGCGTAAACTCGATAGCCTCGTCCGTCGAGTTAGAGCCTGTCCCAGCCATCACCTGTACACGCCCTGCCGCCACTTCCACGCACACCTCTACCACGCGCTTATGCTCCTCGTAGCTAAGCGTAGGAGACTCACCCGTTGTACCGCACGGCACCAGCCCGTGGACGCCCTCGGCAATCTGCCACTCGATGAAGCGGTCATAGGCGTCTTCGTCCACCTGCCCGTTTTTCATTGGTGTGACCAAAGCTGTGTAAACGCCTCTAATGTCTGAAATCTTCAGCATATTATCCTCATATTCTGCGGCCTAGAAACATAGATGGATTGCGCAAAGAGTCAATACAATGCTTGCCTGCGCAGATTCCTTGGAGTATCTCTCTGTCACCTACGTGTCGGGGAGTAGCGCAGCCTGGTAGCGCATCTGCTTTGGGAGCAGAGGGTCGCAGG
>CAYMGS010000163.1:0-4050 GCA_964390025.1 uncultured Rickettsiales bacterium
TTCTGATCTTTCGGGGTAAAGGCCCGCAACGCATGCTGCACCCGATTCCCCAGCTGACCTAACACATCAGTCGGCACATCCTGCGGGTTTTGTGTCACGAAATACACTCCCACCCCTTTCGAGCGAATCAACCGCACGACCTGCTCTACCTTTTGCAGCAAAGCTTTGGGTGCTTCATCAAACAGCAAATGCGCCTCATCGAAGAAGAAGACCAGCTCCGGACGCTCGGCATCCCCGCGCTCCGGCAATGTCTCAAACAGCTCGGAAAGCAGCCATAGCAGGAACGTGGAATAAAGCGTCGGCGAGTGCAGCAGCTTATCCGCCGCCAGAATATTCACATACCCCTTGCCCCGCCGGTCGACACGCATCAGGTCGCGGATATCCAGCGCCGGTTCCCCGAAGAACTGCTCCGCCCCCTGCTCTTCCAGCTTGAGCAAATCACGCTGGATGGCACCGACGGATGCTTTACTCACATGACCGTAAGTTTCATTCATCTCGGAGGCATGTTCCCCCACATAGCTCAGCATGGCACGCAGGTCTTTGAGGTCAAGCAGTAGCATGCCGAGGTCATCCGCCACCGCGAACGCCACATGCAGTACACCCTCCTGCGCATCGGAGAGATCCAGCAAACGGGAGAGCAGCAATGGCCCCATCTCGGAGATGGTCGCGCGTAGCGGG
Source organism: uncultured Rickettsiales bacterium (assembly GCA_964390025.1). Taxonomy (GTDB): domain Bacteria; phylum Pseudomonadota; class Alphaproteobacteria; order Rickettsiales; family UBA998; genus CAYMGS01. The sequence continues at coordinate 679 of CAYMGS010000163.1, forward strand.
TGGCCTTTTTCACCGAACACATCCCAGAATACCACCGGCGTCGGCGCAAAGGCAAAGTCATGCAGGCCGATATGCTGTACGCGCTCATCAACCTTGGGGTGCGGTTTGCCGGGTTGGGCCAGACCGGCAAGGTCACCTTTTACATCGGCAACAAACACCGGCACCCCGGCGCGCGAGAAGCTCTCCGCCAGCACCTGCAGCGTCACCGTTTTGCCCGTCCCCGTTGCTCCGGCAATCAGCCCGTGACGATTGGCAAAACGCAGATCAATGCCCTGCAGGCTCTCGCCCTTACCCAGCAACACATGCGATTCACTTAAATCCGCTACCAGCTTTGCCGCCGCCTCACTCATCGCTCACCTCCGTTATGATACGCCGGTAGTATATAAGTGTTTGGCAGGAAGAGTATAGTGTTTTAACTGCCCCTGCTGACCTTGTTTTTTTATACCCCTCGCCTCGCCTGCTGCTCGGCAAATGGGCCTGACGCGCTTACGCGCGACTAAAGGGCTCAGCCTACTGGCTTCGCTTCATCACTATATCAAGAACAAAAAGGGAGCGCAGTAGCGCGACTCAGCCCTGAGCCAGCGGAGCGTTGCCTATTGCGCAGGCACAGTATGTGCCGAGCAGGGGCATTATAAAAAGAAACGGGGCGCGAATCCCGAAGGATTCATATGCGCCCCATTCCCCGACTAGCCGATGGCTAGCCTAGTTGAAGTGATCGTCAGCCACCAACTCGCACTCGGCAACCGTTCTCGCTAGCCTTTGCCGCGAAAGCTTTCGCCTCTCCCGCAGCAATATCTGCCGGCGATCCGTCTCCTGCAGCTTCAACGAAGGTGCAGTCGAATGTGCCGTCACGCGTTGAAACCACCCCGGTGTACCGGAAGGTTGGCCCATCGCGCTCCTGCGTGATATTTGGCTTTTCTGCCCCGGTTTTGAAAGCCGCGACATCTCCCTTGAAAATGTCCCATGCTGATGCGGACTGTGGCGTAGCACAGGCCAAGAGCAGCAAGCCACCAAGACCCAGAACGATCACATTACGAAACCTCATCATGGCTTCGATACTCCTCTTTCGAGACATCAGCTCACCGAAGTGAACCGGTTCAGCCCCAAAAACACGGGTTGTGTTTTTGTAAAAAAGGCAGAACCCTTCCAGTATACCACGCCTCAATCGTTAAAACCCGTTAACAAAACAGGGATTTAACGGAACTGTAACAATTCTGGGGTAATAGTAAGGATGAATCAGAGACCGTAGTCCCAACAAAAGCCGGGACCTCGTGACTCTGGATTCCCGCTTGCGCGGGAATGACGATGAAATTTGAAGGGAGGCCAGCAGGCCCGCACGGGGCGCATAAATAAAAAAGCGAAGCCAGTAGGCGAAGCCCTTTAGTCGCGCGTAGCGCGTCAGGCTCATCTGCCGGGCAGGAGGCAAGGCGGGAAGCAATATAAGATACAAAAACTCTATGACCAGAAAACGTAAACGCATTGCCACTGTTACCCACCCGTCCGTGACCGCAGCACTGGACGGTCTGTACCGCTATAGCGATAAGGCAAAGGCGCAGGAGACACTGGCCACGCTCAAAAAACATTTTGTCATCTCCCGCAAACAGCCGGAGCAAGAGGATGCGCTGCGCCTGTGGGTGAAAGGTTATCAGCTCACCCCCGACCTGCGCAAAAAGGGGTTTCGCGGCCATTTCGTGCTGATTCGCGTGGCACAGCAGGATGACCGCTGGACATTGCACGCCGAGATCGACCCCGTACCGCTCAAAGAGCATCCGCAGCGTGAACGCCCCAAACGCCCGCATCCGGACTGGGGTCATCCGCTGCTGCGAGAGATCAAAAAGGAAAAGGAATATGCCACTGCCGGTGAAGCGGCAGAGATATTGATGGCCCTGCACGAAGCCTTTCCCGATGCATCTATCCCCGGCCATGGCAAACTGTATCTGATGGTCTATGAACGGATGCGCGACCCGGCGCGCCCGGTCAACAAATATATCTTCAAGGCCATACCAGTGGATGAGGCACATGAGGAAGGCCCATGGAAAATCCAGTATATCCTGAACCCCAAACGCACCCGCCTGCCCAAACGCCGCAAACTAAAACCTGAGCATGCTGTGGAAGGTGCAACACCCGGCTTCTTTGCCAAAATGGTACAGAAGAAGCGGAAGTAGGAGTAGTATATAATTGCCCTGCTCGGCACCTACTGTGCCTGCGCAATGGCTGCTCGCTTCGCTCGCGGCTCAAGGCTGAGTCGGCCTGCTGGCCTCCCTTCTTGTTTCATTTCGTTCTCTTTGTCATTCCCTGAATTTTGTCAGTAGACAAAATTATAAGGGAATCCATATCTCATACGCATGGGCAGTTATGTAGACGGTCAGTAGACCGGCGTGTAGCACAGCCAGTGCCACGTCCGGGCTGCTTGCCGGACTACTTCAGGTATTTATACTTCAGGCACAATGGATTCCGGCTCGCGGCATCTCCTGATGCCTTGGCCGGAATGACATTACCCCATCTAATCCTCTTCCCTCAGCAATACTTCGCGTTTGCCGACATGGTTCGCCGGGCCGACCACGCCTTCACGCTCCATTTTCTCAATCAGCCGCGCTGCGCGATTATAGCCGATCTTGAGGCAACGCTGGATATAGCTGGTAGAGGCTTTGCGATCCCGTGCTACCACGGCCACCGCCCGGTCATAGAGCTCACGGTCTTCGTCGGATTCATCCTCATCGAAACCAAAATCACTGTCGCCGTCATCTTCCGTGACGGACTGAATATAGATCGGTTCACCTTGCGCTTTCAGATGTGTGACCACATCTTCCACCTCCCGGTCACTGACAAACGGCCCATGCACCCGGGTGATGCGCCCCCCACCGGCCATATAGAGCATATCGCCCTGCCCCAGCAATTGTTCTGCACCCTGTTCGCCAAGGATGGTACGGCTATCGATCTTGGAGGTGACCTGAAAGCTGATACGCGTGGGGAAATTCGCTTTAATCACCCCGGTAATCACATCCACCGACGGACGCTGCGTGGCCATAATGAGATGGATACCCGCCGCCCGTGCCATCTGCGCGAGGCGCTGAATGGAGGTCTCAATATCCTTGCCCGCCACCAGCATCAGATCGGCCATCTCATCCACAATCACCACGATATAGGGCAAGTGCGAGGTATCGATCTCCTGCGTCTCATAGGTCGGCTTGCCGGTTTCCACGTCAAAACCGGTTTGTACTTCTCGCGTCAGGATCTCCCCGGTACGCCGCACTTCCTTCACCCGCTTATTGTAATTATCAATATTACGTACCCCAAGTGTCGCCATCAGCTTGTAGCGATTCTCCATTTCCTTCACCACCCATTTCAGGGCAACCACCGCTTTGGGCGGGT
>CAYMGS010000164.1:0-4013 GCA_964390025.1 uncultured Rickettsiales bacterium
TCGCTGGTCACGCCGATATAGAGCGTACCATTGCGCCCACTTGCCATGATATACACATAGTAGGTTTTCATTATGTGTTTTTACTGGATTCCCGCATTCGCGGGAATGACAAATAAAGGAAACGGCAAACGACAAAAAGGGAGGCCAGCAGGCCGACCCAGCCCTGAGCTCGTCTCATGGGCTGCGCAGGAAGCGCAGACCGGAGGCAATAAAAACACTGCCTTATTCGTCTTTATTACCCAGCTCAATCAGTGCGTCGAAATCGGACAGGTCTCCGCTGCCGCTGGAAGCCGCGATATTCTCTTCGCGGATTTTATCATAGATTTCTTTCCGCAACACGCTGGCTTCCGGCGGGAAGGTAAAGCCCAGCTTCACCGTCTTGCCGCGCACCTCCACCACCTGCAACTCGATGTTGTTATTAATGATGATCGATTCACCAATTTTGCGGGAGAGATATAACATACGCGTGCACTCCTGTGATTGCGCTTCTGATGTCGGATGTGATGCTGTTTAGCTTACCTTAAAACCATGCATAAGCAAATTTTATATGGCCCGCAAGGGCTTAAAAAGGTACAATATACTTAGTAAAGTATTGTAACTAGGCAACATTTTCCTAGCCATTTTTGGGAAATACAGGCGAAAAAGGACGTAACCTATGGATTATTCGAACATAAAGCTGATGTCGATGATGCAGTTGAAGATGGCATATCTTGCCGAGAAGCAGGACGTTCTTGCCCACAATATTTCCAATGCCGATACGCCAGGTTTTAAAGCCAAGCAACTTCGCGATCTGGATTTCAAGAAACTGGCCCGTGTGGAGGCCCGCCGGCTGGAAGTGCGCGCCACCTCGCCGCATCATATGAAAGGCTCCAAGCCGAACAATGATTTCCGGGTAGATACGCAGCGTAAAACGCATGAAACCACCCCGGTGGAAAACTCCATCGCACTGGAAGAGCAAATGGCGATGATGTCCAATAACCAGTTTGAATACACACAAACCACCAACCTGTATAAGAAAACGGCGGATATGTTTAAGACCGCCATTGGAAACCGATAGGATAAATTAAGGAGTCACAGACATGGTCGATCTCGTCAATTCACTGTATATCGCCGGTTCCGGGATGAAAGCACAAAGCGACCGCCTGCGGATCGTGGCGGAAAACATCGCCAACGTAGACTCTGTAGGCGAGAAACCTGGTGACCTTCCTTACCGCCGCAAGGTGGTGGCATTTAAGAACGAGCTGGATCGGGAGCTGGGAGTACATCGTGTGCGGGTCAGCAAGGTAGGCTACGATAAAGAGGATTTTAAACTGAAATATGACCCTTCACACCCGGCAGCCAACGAAGAAGGCTATATTCAGCTGCCCAACGTCAACTCTCTGATCGAGATGGTGGATATGCGCGAAGCCCGTCGCGGGTATGAAGCGAACGTCAACGTGATCGAGGTTTCCAAAGGCATGTTGATGCAAACCGTGAATCTGCTAAGATAACGCCTGCAACCAGATAAGGAATCCAGCCCATGGCGACATCTCCCAATATTATCGGCAGCCAGATAGCACAGGCCGTGAATGCCTATTCTAATGCCTCCAATATGAAGCCGGAAGACGGGATGGAAACGCCCTACCTGCCGAATGAAGGCCCGAATATGCATAAGCCTGAATTCAGCGACCTGATGGGTGAAGGCCTCCAGCGCGGTAAGGCAGCCGGCTACACCGGGGAGAGTAAAAGCACGCTGGCACTCGCCAATGAAACCGAGCTGCATGAGCTGGTAACCGCCGTGACTAACGCTGAGCTTACCCTGCAAACGGTGGTGGCCGTACGTGATCGTGTGATTACCGCGTATCAGGACATTATCAAAATGCCGATTTAACCTTGAGTCGCCGGTCGTCCGTCGCTAGTCTCTAGCGAAGCACACTTGTGACCAGAGACCAGAGACTACGATGGAAGCAGCAGAAGTCATCGATATCGGACGCGACGCCCTCTATGTACTGTTAAAACTACTGGCACCCATCATGCTGGTTGCACTGCTTACAGGTCTTAGTATTGCGCTGTTTCAGGCACTCACCCAGATTCAGGAAATGACCCTGACTTTCGTCCCTAAAATTGTGGCCGTTTTTGTCACCATCATGATCGCCCTGCCATGGATGCTGCGTACGCTGGACGATTTCACCCATGAACTGTTCGACAGGATTGTTCTAAGTCAGACCGCCGAATTGCAGGGGCGCGGCAATGAAGGGCCGGAAGGTCAGTAATATTTTATGCACCCCGTGCGGGCCTGCTGGCCCTCCGATGGTGCGCCGCTCTCGCCGCGCTTTATTACTATTCCGCAAACAGAGGATCAGGATAGAATAAGCAATCATGGAAAACCCGCTTGAACAGTTTCTAGTATCACAGATTTTTTCCTGGCTTCTGATCTTCTGCCGAATCGGGGCGGGTGTCATGGTGCTGCCCGGCTTTGGTGAATCTTATGTCAGCCCACGCGTACGTCTGGTGTTTGCACTGCTTCTTTCGGTGGTACTGACCCCGCCTTTGATGCCATATATGCCGAGCATTCCGGACTCACCGGCCAGCCTGGCCGCCCTGATCTTCGGCGAGGTGCTGGTGGGTGTCGCCATCGGTCTGGTCTGCCGTATGATACTGAGCGTAATGCATATTGCCGGTATGATTATTTCCTATAATGCATCACTGGCACTGGCCACCCAGTTTGATATCACGCAGGCTTCTCAAGGGTCCCTGATTGGTAACTTCCTGAGTATCAGCGCGCTGGTATTACTCTTCACGCTTGACTTGCATTATGTGATGCTGCGTGGCATGGCGGACAGTTATACCCTGTTTACCCCGGGCGTGATCGCCCCGGTGGGCGATCTTGCCATGTATTTCTCGCGGCTGGTTGCCGATATTTTTACCCTCGCCTTTAAAATCTCAGCCCCAAGCATTGTGATTGCCCTGCTGATCTATCTTGGGCTTGGTATTTTGTCACGTCTGATGCCGAACATGCAGGTATTCTTTGTGATTATGCCGCCGCAAATCTTTATTGCTATTTTCATTCTGATGGCTGTGTATGGCGCCGTAATGATGGAATTTGCCGGTTTCTTTACCGATCGCTTTCAATCATTTATCGAAGACCCGAGGTAGGGGGCGCCATGGCAGACGATCAGGACGAGTCACAGAAAACCGAGGAACCTACCCATAAACGAATTGAAGATGCACGTAAGAAGGGACAAATCGCCACATCCCGCGAGGTGAACAGCTTCTTTATCCTGCTGGTATTTGCCCTGCTGCTCACCGCCCTTGCCCCCTACATTATGCGGGAAGTCAGCGAAGTCATGCTGCCATTTGTCTCCCGTCCTGAACAGATCGCCACGAATGCTGGTAACCTGCTAGCCGTGACCCGCGACATGGCGCTGGATATCGCCGCCATCATGACAGTGCCCATTGTACTGGCTATCTTTGCCGCGCTCGGTGCGGGCTTACTGCAAAGCGGGTTCAATGCGTCATGGGAGCCAATGAAACCCAAGCTGGAGAAGATCTCACCTCTGAAGGGCCTGAAGCGTATGTTTTCTATGCGCTCCGTGGTGGAATTTACCAAAGGGATTGTCAAAATCTCTATTGTCGGGCTGATCGCCTTTCTTGCCGTGTGGCCCTATTTTGACTATCTGCCTGCACTCCCTTCTGAAGATGCGATGGACATCCTCTCCTTCATTGCAACGGTCACGCAACGGATGTTGATCGGCGTCCTCATTATCGTATTCATCATTGCCATACTGGATTACATGTACCAGCGCTACGAATACATCAAAAAACTGCGGATGAGTAAGCAGGAGCTGAAAGACGAATACAAACAACAGGAAGGGGATCCGCACGTTAAGCAGAAACTGAAGCAAATCCGCATGGAACGCGCACGCAAACGCATGATGGCCGCTGTGCCGGAAGCGGACGTGGTGATTACTAACCCGACCCATTACGCTGTGGCTCTGAAATATGATCCGGAGACGATGAAAGCACCAATGCTG
>CAYMGS010000165.1:0-2053 GCA_964390025.1 uncultured Rickettsiales bacterium
GTACTGACCGTAGCCGATATACGTGCAGTTGGCCCGAATGTCTGGAACGGGTGGAAGGGGGCGCTGATGCGCGAGCTGTATTACCGTACCGAGCACTACATGCAGACCGGCGACACGGATATGCCCGGTGCCACCCCGGATGATATGATGGAAGCGATGCTGGTGGAGCTGAAAGACTGGAGCGAAGAAGACGTACAGGCCTATTTTGATGTCTGCCCCAACGGCTACCTTTCCAGCCGCGATATAAAAGATCATGCGCGCATCGCCCGGATGTTGCGCGATGTGATGCACAAAAACGGGCCGCCGCTGGCAGTACAGTGTGAGTCGGATGACTTTCTCGACATCACCAACCTGACGCTCTGTACGCCCGACAGGCGCGGCCTTATGGCAGATATTGCAGCGGCGCTTGCCCTCACCGATGCCAACATCGTCGGTGCCCAGATCGTGACCCTCAAAAATGGTTGGGCGGTACAAAGCTGGCGGCTGCAAAGCTGTGAACAACAGCAACTGGAAGAACGTGCCGTGTGCGGGCCGGTGGTAGGCATGCTGCGCCAGACAGTGGAAGGCGTACGCGATGTCAGTGCAGAACTGGCGAACAAACCCCCGGACTACGGCACCAAAAAAGCGTTGAAATTCGATGTCAAACCACAGGTTTTCTTTGAAAACGAACAAAGTGACAGCTGTACGATCGTTGAGGTCATAGCCCCGGATCGTATCGGACTGCTCCACGCCATCTGTAATGTGTTCCAGTTGCAAAACCTGAATATTGCGTCCTCACATATCAGCACCTACGGCGAGAAGGCGGTGGATGTGTTTTACGTGAAAAACGCTTACGGCTTTAAAATCAACCACCCGGTACGCATGGAGCAAATCCGTACCCTGCTGCTGGACGCAATCCGCCAACTAGAAGATGAGCCCAATCAATGCTGAAACTTATTTTACTACGCGCATGGCCTGCGCTGATTCCCATCATTATTTATCTCGGCTGGCTGTACTATATGAAGAAACGCGCCGGGGACGGCGAGAAGCCACCGGTCGAGGTCTTTCGTAGTCCGCTCTACTGGACGCTCATCCTCTCCGCACTGATGGTCATGGCCAGTTTTGTCTTTTACGGCATTTCCATGGAACCGCGTCGTGACGGGCAGTATGTGCCACCCTCTTTTGACGGAGAAACGCTGAGCCCGGCACGCACGGCACCGGAGCAATGATGACCGGCCTTCCCGCATGGCTTGAAGAAGACGCACCGGGGCAGTTACTGGCAGCCTGCAGCCGTCATCATATAGACATACGCTTTGTCGGCGGGTGCGTGCGCGATCACCTGATGGGCAGACCGGTGCATGATCTGGACGCCGCCACACCCGCAACGCCGGAGCAGGTCATGCAAGCATTAAAAGCGGAGGACATCCGTGTACTACCCACTGGATTAAAACATGGAACCGTCACCGCCATCATAGACGGGCGGCACATCGAAATCACCACCCTGCGCAAAGACGCCGCCTGCGATGGCCGCCATGCTGATGTCACTTTCACCAATGACTGGCAGGAAGACGCAAAACGCCGCGATTTCACCTTCAACGCGCTCTATATGGATGCTGAAGGCACCGTCTACGACTATACCGGCGGGCAGGATGATCTGAAAACAGGGCGTTTGCGGTTTATCGGGCAGGCACATGATCGTATCCGGGAAGATTATCTGCGTATATTGCGGTTTTTCCGCTTTTATGCCACGCACGCTACCCCACCCGCAGACACAGAGGCGCTGGCCGCATGCGAAGCGGAAGCGGCAGGTATCGATGGCTTGTCGGGTGAGCGTATTCAGGTGGAAATGCTGAAGCTGCTGGCAGCCCCTAACCCCCTGCCCGCGCTGCGCCTGATGGAGAAGCATGGCATTTTGTGCCATATTATTCCCGGCCCGGTGACGCTGGATTATCTCAACACCTTGCTGAAATACGACATACCTCCCGACCCGCTATTGCGGCTATCCGTCATAGTGAAAAGCGACGTCAATCAGCTGGCCTCCCGCTGGCGGCTTTCCAATACGGATACGGCCTAT
>CAYMGS010000165.1:2063-2918 GCA_964390025.1 uncultured Rickettsiales bacterium
ATAAAAGCACTGACAGCTGGCCCACCCATACCGGTTTCAGACGCGCAGGAACGGGACATCAAAGCATGGATTCGCCGCCACGGCACTACCATTGTGACCGGCTGGCTGTGGTGTGCGATTGCACAGGGCGATGCTGTGCCTCCCGCCCTGTTTGAGCTTGCACGGCACTGGCAGTCGCCAGCCTTTCCCGTAACAGGGAATGACCTGCTCGCACACGGCATCCCTGCCGGCAAAGAGATGGGGGAGATGTTACGCACGCTCGAAGCACGCTGGGAAGCCTCCGATTACATATTGAGTAAAGATGCGCTGCTGGAAGAGGTTACGAACCAATCTCCCCGCCATCATTCTTCGTAATCGCGACCACGGCAGGGCGCGGCGGCATGTCCTCAGTGAAATCCGGCCAGCGCGTTGTGGGGGCATCGAAGTTCGCATCCGGCCCGTCACCGGGATGCTGAACGGAGATAAAGAGCGTCGTACAATCCGGGGTAAAGCTTGGCCCGGTCATCTCCGCGCCGCGTGGCACGGTGCAGAACAGGCGCGTCTCACCTTTTCCTTCCCCTGTGGTATCGGCAGCATATAAACCATCGTTAAACCCGATGGCCTTGGGCTGCCCATCTGTGCCAATCCAGATGCGCCCCTGCTTATCAAACGCCACATTATCTGGGTTGGTCAGCCAGCCATGCTGAGTCACGAAATGTGGGTAGTAAGCTTTGTGCGTGGCATCCACCGGATCGCCTCCCTCCAGGAAAATCTCCCAGAAGAATATATCGGCGGAATGATCGGCCTGTTCATTTTTCAGCGGCGGAGACAACTCCACGATCAGGCCGAACGGGTTTGGCCCCCGCCGGTGCAACT
>CAYMGS010000165.1:2928-3975 GCA_964390025.1 uncultured Rickettsiales bacterium
CTCCCAGCCCATCAAGGGCGCGTTTTTCGTTACGTGTCAGGCTGACAAACAGCTGCCCGGTAGCCGGGTTGACTTCCACATCTTCCGGACGATCCATTGGTGTCGCGCCCAGAAGGTCGGCCGCCCTGCGTGCTTCCAGCACCACGTCGCCTTGTGAATGAAAGCCGTTTTTCTCCACGAGTGGCCCCCGCCCATAGACCAGTGGCAGCCATTCCATTGTACTGTCCTCATTAAAACGCGCCACCGATAGCACGCCTTCATCCAGCAACCCGTCATTGGCGTCCCGATTCTCCGGATAGTATGGTTTGCTGGAGATAAAGCGGTAGATATATTCAAAAATCTCGTCGTCGCCGGAGTAAACCACTACCCGTCCGTCCGGCGTCAGGGTACAGTTTGCGCATTCATGCTTGAAGCGCCCCAGCGCAGTACGTTTCACCGGCGGCTTTTCCGGCCGGTACGGGTCAACCTCCACCACCCAGCCAAAACGGTTCGGCTCATTCGGTTCCTGCTTCAGATCAAAGCGGGCATCATGACGGAACCAGCCATTATACTGCTCTTCCCCCACCCCGTAACGCGCATACCGTTCCGCTTCCGGATGATCGTCCGTCAGATTGCCAAAATACCCGTGAAAATTCTCTTCTGCTGTCAGCACCGTGCCCCATGGCGTCACCCCGCCCGCACAATTGGCCATCGTTCCTTTCAGCTGCACCCCGGTGGGGTCATAACTGGTTTTCATCTTTGCGTGGCCTTTCGCCGGGCCGGAGACCCGCATCGGTGAAGTGCCCGTCCCCCTCCGGGCGAACACACTGCGCGGCACCTGTTGCCACATACCGTTCTCATCTTTGCGAATCTCGATGACACTGAACCCGTTGGCCTCCTGCTCCACTTTGATCTGCTCTGCCGTGATCTGCTTAACCACACGTTTGCGATCCATGTCCGGGAACATCAGGTAGGGATTGGTGAATTCATGATTGATAAAGAGCAGGCCATGTTCACTGTTATCTGTATTCCAGCGAATCGGCAGATACGCTGTGTAATCGCAGTTAT
>CAYMGS010000166.1:0-3964 GCA_964390025.1 uncultured Rickettsiales bacterium
CATGAAGAATGTCCTCAAAACACAATATAGAGAGTTTTTCGGTTGATTTCCTCCTGTATTTTGAGCATCTGTAAGGAATGTTAACCCGACGTCGCTCGCAAACACTGCACACCACGACCGCGTTATCGGTGCTGGCTTCTGGCTTGCTGCTGATTCCCTGCGCTGCTTCTGCCTTTACGGTAGAGCGCAAGGAGGGCATGAATACCGTGGAACGCCCAGAAGGGATGGAAGAGCCGCCGGAGCAGACGGAAGGCCAGATCCGTGTGCCGGTCGACTGGACACCGGAAGAGCGCCTTGCGCCGCAGGAGGTGCCGCAGGGTACGGGGACTGTTGATGCCAGTATCGCGGGTAAGCAGGTGGTGGAACGTATTCTGGTTAGCGGCAATCAGCGCATTGAGCCGCGTACCATCGTCACCTATCTCGGTATCCGGGAAGGTGAGCGGGTAGACCGCTACGATATTGATGAAGGGATGCGTTCCCTGTTTGCCTCCGGCTTTTTCGCCGATGTTAGCCTGCGTATGCAGGCCGATGGTAGACTACAGGTAAAGGTGGAGGAAAACCCCACGGTCAGCCGCGTGGTTTTTGAGGGGAATGATGCGCTGGACGATGAAGACCTGCAAAAGGAAATTCAGCTCAAACCCCGTTCCATTTATACCCGTCCGACCATTCAGAATGATCTGGCGCGGATTTTGGAACTGTATCGTCGCTCAGGGCGTTATGCGGCGCAGGTGGAACCCAAAGTGATCCTGCGCGAGCAAAACCGTGTGGATGTGGTGTTTGAAATTCAGGAAGGGGATGTCACGCTGGTACGCGGCATTCAGTTTGTCGGAAACGAGGCTTACAGCTCCTCTACATTGCGCGATGTGATCCGTACCAGTGAGGAGTGTTTCTATTGCTTCCTGAGTAATGATGATAAATATGACCCGGATCGTTTGCTGTTTGACCAGCAATTGCTCAGGAAATTTTATACCTCTCAGGGCTATGCCGATTTCAAGGTGGAATCCGCGATTGCCGAACTGTCGCCGGAGCAGGATGGATTTTACCTTACCTTCACCATTGAGGAAGGGCCAAAATATACACTGGGTGATGTGACGTTCGACAGCAAGCTCGCCGGGGTGAATGAATCGCGGTTCGTTGAGCTGGTCACCACGAAAACCGGCGATCTCTATAACGCTGAGGCGATGGAAAACTCTATTGACGTGATGGTGGATGAACTGGGTGATCAGGGATTTGCTTTCGTTGATATTAATCCGAAGATGACGCGTAATCAGGAAGACCTGACCATTGACCTGGCCTATGAAATTGAGGAAGGCCCGCGGGTTTACGTGGAGCGCATCAATATTAACGGCAATATGCGTACGCTCGATGAAGTGGTGCGCCGGGAGTTCCGTCTGGCCGAAGGCGATCCGTTCTCCACCTCCAAACTGCAACGCTCTGAGCAACGCCTGAAAAACCTTGGTTTCTTTGAAACGGTGAAAGTGACCAATGAGCGCGGTAGCGCGCCGGATCGTGTGGTGATTAACGTGGAAGTGCAGGAGCAATCAACGGGTGAGTTGTCGCTCGGTGCCGGGTTCTCGTCCACCGACGGTGCATTGGCCGATGTAGGTATTCGTGAGAAAAACCTGCTTGGGCGCGGGCAGGACTTACGCTTCCGGGCAACACTGGCCACAGAGCGCCAGCAGTTTGATATTGGCTTTACCGAGCCATATTTCCTTGACCGGGAGGTGAAGGCCGGGTTTGACATTTTCAAGATTACGCAGGATTTCCGCTCTGAAAGCTCCTTTGACCGTGAGTCGGTCGGTGGACGTTTGCGCGCGGGCTATAAACTGACCGAGCATCTCGATCACTCGCTGAAATACAGCTACGAGCAGGTGGACATCACCGATGTCAGCGATACGGCGTCGCGCTTCGTGCGGGATCAGGAGGGCACCAACGTGACCTCGCTCGTGGGTCATGCGCTGACCTATGATAAACGAAACAACGCCTTCGACCCCTCGGAAGGATACTATCTGCGCCTGAGTCAGGATGTTGCCGGGCTGGGCGGAGACTCCCAGTTCTTCCGTAATGAGGCTCAGGCTTCCTGGTATTATCCGGTGTACCCGCAATGGGTGTTCATGATCGGCGGGTCGGCCGGGCATGTTCTGGGCTTTGACGATAAGCTGAATATTCAGGATCGTTTCTTTGTTGGCGGCCGCTCACTGCGTGGCTTTGATAATGCCGGTATCGGCCCGCGTGATATCACCACGGGGGATGCGCTGGGCGGTAACCTTTACTATACTATCACCGCTGAGCAGCAATTCCCGCTGGGGCTGGATGAGTTTGGCATTACCGGTGCCATCTTCGTGGAAGCAGGCTCGCTCTACGATGTGGATGAAAGTGGCCCGGAAGTGGTGGATGAGGCGTCGCTGCGCGCAGCAGCAGGCTTCGGTCTGGGGTGGAAATCGCCGTTTGGCCCCATTCGTATCGATTTCTCGCAGGCATTCCTCAAAGAAACTTATGATGAAACCGAATCCATCCGCTTTAATTTCGGCACGCGATTCTAAAGGTTGCGCTGGCCAAGGCCGGAAATTGCTGATAAGACTAAGCGCGTTTGGTATATCAATATAATGTGAGAGAGTATGACGATGGTAAAAAATATAGCGATGATGATCGTTCTCGCCGCTGCATTGATCGTGGCGTCCCCTATGGGGGCAAAGGCTGCGGACATCGCGGTAGTGAATATCCAGCAGATCATGAAAGATTCAACGGCAGCGCAGGCCGCGCGCCAGCAGCTTCAGGCCAAGCAAAAAGAATTTCAGGAGCAGATTTCTGCGCGTGAGAAAGAACTGCAGAAAGAAGATCAAGAGTTGGCAAAGCAGCGTTCTCTGATGGATCAGGATGCCTTCAAGCAGAAACTGGTCGAGTTCCAGCAAAAAGCTGGCAACGTGCAAAAGGAAGTACGCGAGAAGCGTCAGACCTTTACCAGAGCGTACGAGAATGCCATTTCTCAGCTGCATGAGCAGGTAACGGGAATCATTGCAGATATTGCAGCGGCACGCGGGTTTAAAGTCGCGCTGCCAACCTCGCAGATTCTGTATGCTGACCCGGCGCTGGATATCTCTGCCGAGGTATTGCAGAAGCTGAATCAGAAGATGCCTTCGCTGACCGTTAAATTTGAATAAGTAGCAGGCAGATGGCGGATCACCGCTTTTTCAATAACTCCGGAGCACGTCGTCTCGGTGATATAGCCGAGTTGACCGGTGCCATGCTGCATGACGAAAGTTTTGCGGACCGCGAAATAAGTGATGTCGCTCCGCTGGATCGTGCCGAACCCGGAGAAATCAGCTTTCTGGATAATGCCAAATATGTTCGCAGTTTCACAGAAAGCCGCGCGGGTGCGGTGTTTGTGCGTGAAAAATTTGTCGAGCAGGCGCCGGAAGATATGGCGCTGCTGATTACGGATGACCCGTATCGTTGTTATGCTCTGACTGCACAGCAGTTTTATCCTTTTGTGCCGGTCACGGATGAGATAGACCCGCGAGCCGTCATCGATGATACGGCGACCATTGGCAAAGGGTGCAGCATTGGCCCCGGCGCGTTCATCGGGAAACATGTGGTGCTGGGTGAGCGTTGTATCATCGGGCCGAATGCCGTGCTGCATGATGGCGTACAGGTAGGCGCTGATACGCGCATAGGCGCATTGTCTTCTCTCAGCCATACCCATATCGGTGAGCAATGCATTATCCACCGTGGTGTGCATATCGGGCAGGACGGTTTTGGCTTTGCTCTCCATCGTGACGGTCATATTAAGGTGCCGCAGCTCGGCCGTGTGATGATCGGCAATGATGTCGAGATCGGCGCGGGCACCTGTATTGACCGGGGAACTGGCCCGGACACCACGATTGGTGACGGTACCAAGATCGATAATCTGGTGCAGATCGGGCATAACGTGCAGATTGGCCGGCAGGCGGTGATTGTCGCGCAA
>CAYMGS010000167.1:0-3921 GCA_964390025.1 uncultured Rickettsiales bacterium
GTGCGCCCCGATATGGGTAATGGTGGAATCGGGGGTTGCGTCACCGCGCGCGGTTTTCGCGTTCAATGCAACCTCCCAGGGGTTATGTTCCAGGGCTTCCAGCTTGTTTTGAATGCGTGCCTCCAGTTCCTGCTTGCTGGAGGATATCCCTTTTTTACTGCTCAGCATGGTGGCAACACTGTCGAGTGTAACATCACGCTTGTCTTCCGGCTGCGACTTGACCACATGGGCCATGAAGTTACAGATCTCATCCAGCTGCCCGGTTTTAGCCAGGTCCGCGTCAATATGGCTGCTGGACGAGGCAATCAATATATTGGCCAGCATCTTGATACCATTTGCGGCAAAGTCGACCGTGGCCGCCTGCTTGGTGCGTGATACGCGATTAAATGTTTCCAGCAACTCATCCCGCCGGTTCACGAGCATCTGATGGGGGTCATTTTCAGCTGCTTTAGCCGCCTTCCGGGCCAGTTTTTTCGCCTCAGCAGTCATATTCTGGCGCTCGTGCGATCCTTGTTCCGCTGCCGCAAACATGTCGGCAAGCCCGATACCATGCTTGTCCAGATTTACCCCGGTCTTAGCCGCATCTGCCATAATGGCGTTTTTGCGTTCAGCGTAGATGCCGCCCGCATAACCATTTTTCGTATCCCCCATAAACTCTTTATATTTTTGCTTCTCTACCAGTCCACTCACAATACGTGTGGCATTGCTTAAGAAACTGAAGGAGCCCGTGATGCGCAGCGGTTTTTCATAAATATAGTCCTTAAACCGTGCCAGCATGCCTTGCGGCGGCGGCCCTTCCTGCAGATCTTCGGCGGGCAGGCCATGCTTGTCTTTGGGGTCAAGCAGAACCCCTCCCGCCAGCTGTCCGGATGCGGTAAGAGAGCCGCCGGCAATTTTCCACCAGTTTTTATCGCCGTTATAGTCTTTCTGCGCAATGCCGGCCTGTACCGTGCTCAATCCACCGGACATTTGAATCAGAGAGTTAATCAGGATGGGATTCTCACGAATGGCCCGTTCAATTTTAGGCATCACGCCGCTTTTTTCCGCCAGGGCTGCCAGTGTCGCTACATCTTCAGGCGCCATATCCATCCCTGAGTTTTCCAGCTGGTGCTTCATGTCCTTGTAGATATAGCCCACCTGCTTATCCGGGTTCTTGGCCCCAAACGCAGAGATGATGACGTAAGCCCAGGCCCATTTCAGGCTGGCCATAAAGTCGCCACGCCCTTCTGCACCGCGGCTGAGGGCCACTGACATCACCATCGCATCGGCCAGCACCTGTAAGGCCCCGCCGATTTGCAGTGTACTGAACGAGCGCCCTTTCTTCTTATCGTGCTCGTTGCGCGTGATCGTCGGTTCGCCGCTGATGGCTCCGGCCTGACTCAGTGCGCCGATGACGGCAGAGCGGGCAGGGAAGTTAGATACTCTGAGGACGGGTTGATTTTGCTCCGTGTCTGCCTGTACCGAGAAACCTTTGCTGCGCAGTACCTCTGTGATGGAAGACAGTCCGGCAGGCGATGCATTCTCCGGGGCATAGATAAGCGCTTCCTCACGCTTATGAGGCGCGTAAAATTCTACGTCTCTGATCAGTGATGAAGCATTTTGCCACTGGTAATGCACAGGAGATTTTCCGCTTTCTGTAGGTTTATCATATGGGTGACTGCATAAATGCGTTGATGCAGACCAACCCAACCTTCAGTATAGGCGGTATATGTTACAGTTTGTTGACGTGTCAGCAAAAAAATCAGACGGGTTCGACGGCCTGAACCTCGGGAATATAGTGCTTCAGCATGTTCTCGATGCCCTGTTTCAGGGTCAGGGTTGATGACGGGCAGCCGGAGCAGGCACCGTGCATTTCCAGCCGGACAATGCCTTCATCAAAAGAATGGAACACAATATCACCTCCGTCCTGAGCGACAGCGGGGCGTACGCGGGTTTCTATCAGCTCTTTGATTTCCTTAACGATTTCCGTTTCTTCTCCGCCTGTCTCACCAGCGGGGGCAGCAGGGGTGGAGGCTTCTTTCAAAATGGGTTTTCCGGCTACAAAATAATCCATGATGGCAGTCAGGAGTTCCGCTTTAAGTACGCTCCAGTCCGCTTCTTCATCTTTGGTCACGGTAATAAAATCCGCCCCGAGAAATACAGCGCTCACGCCGTGTACCTTAAATATTTCTTCGGCCAGCGGCGATTCTTCTGCCTGCGTATTGCCGGTATAAAAACGTGTATTGCCTTCTCCCAGTACGGCAACACCGGGTAAAAACTTCAGGGTCAGGGGGTTGGGGGTAGTTTCCGTCTGAATAAACATAGCTGGCCTCGGTTGGTTATACCTTAGCTAAATAGTGGGTTATTGGCGGTTTGGCAAGGGCTAGCCTGTTTGTTTTTCTTTGAATGTCTTCGCCCAGCCTGATTTTTCTTCCTGTTTGGGACGGGTGAAGGCAAGACTATCCGCACCGACATCTTTCGTAATGGTGCTGCCCGCTCCGATCACGGCACCGTCGCCTATCGTGACCGGTGCCACCAATGCTGAGTTTGAGCCTATGAATACGTTTTCTCCGACGGTGGTTTTAAATTTTTTGAAGCCATTGTAATTGCAGGTGATGGTGCCGGCGCCGATATTGGTCTGACTGCCAATCTCTGCATCGCCGAGATAGCTGAGATGGGAAGCCTGTGCGCCTTCATGTAGGGTGGCGTTTTTGACTTCGACAAAGTTGCCGATTTTATTGTTACCGTCCAGTACCGCACCGGGACGTAACCGGGCAAACGGCCCAATTGTAGACCTGGTGCCTATTGTGGCCCCTTCCAGGTGAGAGCAGGCCTTGATATGGCAGCGTTCTCCAATCGTCACGCCTGGGCCCATAAAGACCTGTGGTTCAATCACCGTATCCTTACCGATCTCGGTATCTGCCGAGAGAAAGACCGAAAACGGGTCGATCATGGTCACGCCACCTTCCATCAGTTCCGAGCGGCGGCGTTGCTGGAAGGTGTATTCCGCCTTGGCCAGTTCAGCACGGGAATTAATGCCCAGCAGCTCTTTTTCCTGGCCTTCTGCCACGCCTGAGCGAAGTTTGTATTGCTTCGAGCCCGCCACAATGTCGGTCAGGTAGTATTCACCTTTCGCATTGTTATTGCTGAGGCCATCGAGCAGTGTAAACATCCACCCGCCTTTGACCGCCATTACCCCGGTATTGCACAGGCGTATGGCACGTTGCTGGTCATTGGCTTCCTTGTATTCCACGATTTCCGTCAGATCACCATGCTCATCTGTAATCAAACGCCCATATGCGCCCGGATCCCGTGGTTGCATACCCAGTACGGCAATGTCGTAAACTTCCAGTGTTGAAAGCAGTTCATGCAGGGTCACATCGGTAATTAAGGGTGTGTCGCCATACAGCACTAAAATCGTACCAGTGAAGTTGCTCAGCGGCTCCCGTGCCGCTTTTACCGCATCACCGGTGCCAAGTCGGTCATGCTGCACCACGCATTCACATTCCGGGTCAAATTCCTTTACCGTGCGTTCCAGCTCCTCCATGTCCGGGCCCAGCACCACGATGCGCTTATGCGCTCCCAGCCGCTGTGCCGTATCCAGCACATGGCAGATCAGCGGGTAGCCACCGAGCGGATGCATGACCTTCGGCATATCGGACTTCATACGGGTACCTTTCCCGGCGGCAAGAATTACGATAGCAAGATCGGAATGGGTCGTCATGATGATTGCCTCAATTGTATAAGTTTCTATAGTGGTAGCGAGACACGAAACCTCAGGCAAGAAGGAATATGGCAATGGAGGAGGGGACTTCCAAAATTGTGACGCTCGCGCTGGAGCAGCACCTGCCCGAAATAGCATTGCTGGCGCTGCTGGTGGCCAGCGGACTGTTTATGTTCAGGCTGGGACGCGAGGCCAGTGCCGCCCGTACCGGCTATGAC
>CAYMGS010000168.1:0-3449 GCA_964390025.1 uncultured Rickettsiales bacterium
ATGTTCTTCCGGTATTTGGCTGATTATAGCCTCATATATACTGTCTGTAGCCTGCGCTTGGGTTGGAAGCGTCGTTAACAGATGGCGCGGCATTTCACTTGGTTCAGGGGCATCGCGCAGATCGTTCACAAAATTACGCAAGTCGCGAAAAGCTTGCGGAAGGCCATAAGGACGAAGAAAGTCATCCAGGCGATTTAGCCGGTTTTTAGTATCAAGACTCAGAACATCGCTTAATGCTCTGGAATTTAGGGCGACATTATTTGGTCCGACCTGCCGTTCTTTGATGAATCTCTGCCATGTCGGGTCGGGGTGAATGTCGTCCTGCGGTGGCGCAAGTGCCAATAAAGCGGGAGCGAGAGTGTCCTGATGTTTGTTATCTTCTGCCATGCTAACTTCGATGTTTTATTATTATAGTTGTATATGCTTCTAGCATTGCGAGGAGCCAAAGTCTGTGAAGATATTATGACAATTCATAACGTAATGGTGTATGGTCGTGCCGATGGTACGTTTACGTAGATTCTCGGAAGTTGCCGACGAGGTGGATCGCCTGAAGCTGCTGGAAACGCTGGGGCGTTACAGCCGCTTTGTCAGTGTGAGTAAGATGCTTCTGGTGGCGCTGACTCTGCTCTTGCTGGCTACGGTAGTGGTGCTGCCGCTGATGCGCGGTGATGCGAGCGGCATGCGTATTGCTTTTACCGCTACCGAAGAGACAGAAGCCTCGAAACCGGTGATGATTAATCCCCGCTTTCAGGGAGAAGATAACAAAGGGCAGCCTTATCTGGTGACGGCAGAGGCGGCGGTGCAACCGGACAAAAACACGATAGACCTCAGTGCGGTTTCGGCTGATATGACTTTTAAAGACCAGAGCTGGATGCTGGTAAATGCCAAACGTGGAAGGCTCAATCTGGATGCAGAAGAGTTGCAGCTCGATGGTGACATTAAGCTGTTTCATGATGGTGGCTATGAAATGTCCACCGAGCGTGTGCTGATTGATCTGGGCAAAAGTCAGGCGCGTGGGGATACGCCGCTACAGGGGCAGTCTGCCATGGGCAGTATTACGGCCGGATCATTCTCTGCATTTGACCGTGGAAGCCAACTGGTGTTTCATGGGCCGGTAAAGGTTGTTATTATTCCGGGGGCGCAGCAATGAATAAGATATGGACTCTCGCCGCTGTGCTGATGTGTCTGGGTGGTGCTGCGCATGCGGCTGTTTCACTCGAGGGTGATAAAGATAAGCCCATTGAAATTACCGCTGATAGTCTGGAAGTGCTGCAACCGGACAGAACGGCAACCTTCCGGGGGAATGTACGCGCAGAGCAGGGGGCGGTGGTGCTGACCTCGCAGGAAATGACGGTGCATTACCGTGTGAAAGATGAACGCTCGGGAGGGCAAGGCGCAGTCTCAAAGATTGAAGCGCGTGGTGACGTGGTACTGCGTACGCCGGAGGATACCGCTAAAGGGGCGTTTGGGTTTTACCATGTGGATAAACGTGCGATACAGCTCAGTGGGGATGTAACGCTTATCCGTGGCAAAAATGTTTTGCAGGGTGACCGGGTAGATTACAGCTTTGAAACAGGGAAGAGTCTGCTGAGTTCTGCGCCAGCAGCAGAAGGTGGTCGCGTAAAGGCGCTGTTTGTACCTGAAGACGCAGACAAGGAAGGCGAGTAGTTATGAGCGTGGTCGACATTCAGCCCGGTGACGGAGGAGGGGAACATGAGGATATGACGCCCCGCCTGCTTGATATTGAATCCGGGCTGGCCATTGAGAATCTGGGTAAGCGCTACGCCAAGCGTCCGGTCGTACGCGGAGTTTCGCTGCAATTACGACGAGGGGAGGCGGTCGGTCTGCTTGGGCCGAACGGTGCCGGGAAAACAACAACGTTTTATATGGTCACCGGGCTGGTGAAGCCTGACTATGGCCATATCTATCTGGATGGAAAAGAAATTACGGGCCTTCCCATGTATCGTCGGGCGCGGCTTGGGGTTGGATACCTGCCACAAGAGACCTCCATTTTCCGTGGGATGACGGTAGAGCAGAACATCATGGCCGTGCTGGAAGTCAGTGAGCCGGTGGCAGAAAAGCGTAAGGTGAAGCTTGATGAGTTGCTGGCAGAGTTTTCTATTACTCACCTGCGGCACTCACCCAGTATTCAGCTCTCGGGCGGGGAGCGCAGGCGCGTGGAAATCGCGCGGGCGCTGGCCTCGGACCCTTCCTTTATTCTGCTCGATGAGCCGCTTGCCGGGATTGACCCGATAGCCGTCACCGATATTCGTGAAATCGTTTCTCACCTGAAAGACCGGGGGATTGGCGTGTTGATTACGGATCACAATGTGCGTGAGACGCTTGATATCATTGATCGCGCCTACATCATTCATGAGGGGATGGTGCTCATGGAAGGGGCGCCGTCAGAGATCGTGGATAATGCGGAGGTACGGCGGGTCTATCTGGGTGAGCGTTTTAGCCTCTAGGCACCATCTGCTTACATTAAGTCATGCAAGAATCGCGCCACCAGCGTGACATGTGTGTCGTTTTCATGTATGATGCCTCATAAGAAGAAAAAACGATGAGGAGTTATGGCTACGCCATCCCTGCAGTTACGGGCAAGTCAGTCGCTGGTGATGACAGAGCAGCTTCAGCAGTCTATCAAGCTGCTGCAACTCTCTGCGCTTGAATTAAATGCGTTTATAGAACAGGAACTGGAAAAGAACCCGCTTCTCTCCACAGATGATGCGGCGCCGGATGCATTAACGGGTGATTCAGGTGATGTGGCTGAGGAAAAAGATGGAGAAGAGTTCAACAATGCGCTGGATGTGGGGTCTGCGCGTGACGGAGATGATGCCTCACTGGATACAAGCAATGATGATATCTGGGGGGGGGAGCTGGAATCACAGCGTTACGACGGAATCGGGCGGGGCGGTGGTTCATCTGAACCCGGGTCGGTCAGTGAAACAATTGAGCAGGTCTACAGTGAACAACCCAGCCTCAAGGATCACCTCCTTGAGCAGGTGCAGCTTGATATTCCGGATCTGCAGCAAAAGTTGATTGCGGCGTATCTTGTTGACCTGATTGATGAAAACGGATACCTGCGCGAAGATATCTCACATTTGCCGGACATGATGGGCTGTGAGAAAAAGCAGGTAAGTGATACGCTGGAATTGCTCAGAAGTTTTGACCCTGCCGGTGTCTTTGCTCATGACTTGCCGGATTGTTTGCGCCTGCAACTCAGAGAGCGTGGACTGTTGACGCGTCCGTTTGAGGTGCTGCTTGAGCATCTGGACGTGCTGGCAGACGGCAATCGTAAAAAACTGGCGCGCCTGTGCCGTGTGTCAGAAGAAGAAATCAGTGAGATGATTGCGCTGGTGCAATCTCTTGACCCACGACCCGGAAGTCATTTTTCTTCCGAAAAAGTGGAAACCCTGATTCCCGATGTACTGGTGCGCAAGATCGGC
>CAYMGS010000168.1:3459-3903 GCA_964390025.1 uncultured Rickettsiales bacterium
CAAGGATGGCTGGCGCGTGGAGCTGAACGCCGATGTATTGCCTCGCCTTCTGGTGAACCGGCAATATTATGCAGAACTTACCGGCCATGCGCGGGGCAAAGAGGATAAGAAATTTTTAAGTGAGCAATTAGCCAATGCAAACTGGTTGCTGAAAGCGCTCGATCAGCGTGCACAGACGTTGCTGAAAGTCGGCAGTGAAATTGTCAAACAACAGGAGATGTTTTTTGATCATGGTATCCGTTATATGAAGCCGCTGACCCTGCGCCATATTGCGGAAGAAGTAGAGGTGCATGAGAGTACGGTCAGCCGTGTGACCGCTAACAAATTCATGGCCACGCCGCGCGGGGTCTTTCCTCTCAAATACTTCTTCTCTTCTGCGCTCTCTGATGCCGGTAGCGGGGATGGCACGTCCAGCCGAACCGTCATGCATATGATTAAAGAACT
>CAYMGS010000169.1:0-3885 GCA_964390025.1 uncultured Rickettsiales bacterium
GCAGCCTTCAGCATCACCTGCTTTTCACAGGTAACGTCAAGGGCTGGAAGTATAGACTCCCGGGGCAAGAGTTCCGATATATTCATGGCCAACTACGACCCCAATCGCTTCCGAATGGTTGCAATGCTACTACAGGTGAAACCGTTAAATTGCTGGTTAAGCCGCCTTTTTTGCTTCCTCATGAGGGTCAACCCAGGCAATATTCCCATCTGGCCGACGATATACCACGTTAATACGGTTATTGGAAGAATTGATAAAGACCATGGCAGGAAGGTCAGCCAGGTCCATTTTCATCACTGCTTCGCTCACACTCATATGATCAAGATGGGCGTCCTGCTCGGCAATCACCAGCGGCGCATCCCCTTCCGGCTCTTCCTCGTGGGACTGCAACACATACTGCTTGGCAGGCATAATACTGGTTTTTTCACGTTCTTCCGCATGAGCCTGCGTTTTATGGTGATTGGTCAGCCGGCGCTTATAGCGGCGTAATTGTTTCTCAATTTTATCCGCCGCAGCGTCAAAGGCAGCATATACATCGTTGGCATCGGCATGGCTCTTGATGGTGAGGCCGGAATGCGTACCGGTATTCCCGTTAATGTCTACACGAAACATATGCGATTCACGCGATACCACTACTTTTACCGTAGTGATACGTTCAAGATATTTACTTAATCCTTCGGACAGACGATTTTCAATGTGCGTGCGCAGGGAATCACCCACGTCAACCTGCTTGCCGGATACAATAATCTGCATGGCTTACCTCGAATGTATGTTGTTTTGATGTCGAATCTGAAATGGTCTTGTGAAGACGTTCATAGTGTTTTTACACTAGCACAAAAACCTCAAAAATCCAAGGAAAATAAGGCTTACAGCTTCGGCAGCTTGACACCCAGACAACGTGCCAGGCGCTCTTCTTCCCCGTAATACGCCACGCGGCGGATGAAGCGCGGCATGATGCCTGACCATTTAAACACGCCACCAAGTTTGCCGTCCGGACGTTCCCCGGTAATATTGTAGGTGAATAAGTCCTGCATCACGATGGTGTCCTGCTCCATGCCACAAATTTCTGAGATATACTGAATGCGGCGGTGTCCGTCGCGCATCCGGCTGATCTGCACAATTAGGTTAATAGCCGAAGCCACCTGTGAACGTATGGAACGGATAGGCAGACCAAGATTGGCCATCCCGATCATGTTTTCTACACGAGACAAGGCATCGCGCGGGTGGTTGGCGTGAATCGTGGTCAGCGATCCTTCATGCCCCGTATTCATCGCCTGCATCATATCAAACGCTTCCGGCCCGCGCACCTCACCCACGATAATACGGTCGGGACGCATCCGCAGTGCGTTTTTTACCAGATCGCGCATAGAGACCTCTTCCTCAGGCCGGCCGCTCGTGGAAAAGGGCTTGGTCTCAAGACGTACCACATGCGGCTGGGCGAGTTTTAATTCCGCAGCGTCCTCGATGGTCACAATCCGCTCGTCTTCGCTAATATGTTGTGACACTGCATTCAGCAGGGTCGTTTTACCGGAGCCGGTACCGCCAGAGATCATCACATTCATACGACATTTACCGACAATTTTTAAAAACTCTCCCACCTCATCGGACAGGTTTTCCTGCTCCTTCATAATGTCCAGCGTAATCAGTCTCTTGGAGAACTTACGAATGGAAATACTGGTACCATCCACAGCCAGTGGCGGCGCGATAATATTAACACGTGAACCATCCAGCAGGCGTGCATCCACCAGTGGGCGCAACGGATTCAGCTTCCGCCCTACCAGCTTGACGATACGATGCGCGATCGTCAGAATCTCTGCATCGGACGGGAAGACAATATCCGTGCGCTCCAGCTTTCCGTAGCGTTCAATATAAACGGAATCCGTACCGTTAATCAGAATATCATTGATACTTTCATCATCGAGCAAAGGCTGAATGGGCCCCATATTATTCAGCTCATGGATCAGATCATCGGTGAGCTCCTGCATTTGCTGATGCTCTTCAAAGCTCAGCGGTTCCTCTGTGTGGTGAGGAGGCGCAGCTACCGGAGCGGCTTCCTGTTGCTTTAAGCGCAGAAGCTCCTGTTCCAGTACGGAAATGCGTTGCTCTAGCGATCCGGACATATGATCCATGGTAATGATCCTCTGTAGTTATAGCTTGAAAACACCTGCTTCACGCAGAGCAGTCGTAAGCCCGTTATTACGCGGGAAGACCTGCGACCAGACTTGCTGCCCCTGCAGCTTGCCATCCGGCCCCGTTCCCTGGGATTTAAATTTGAACAGTTCCTGCATGGTCGGGATTTCGCCTTCCATACCGACAACTTCAGCTACTTCTGTAATCCGGCGCACCCCATCTTCCATGCGCCCTGTCTGAATGATCAGATTGATTGCAGAAGCAATCTGCTTACGGATGGCAATGGTTGGAATATTCATGCTGCTCATGCTGACCATATTCTCAATCCGTGCCAGACCATCGCGGGGTGTATTGGCGTGAATAGTCGTCAGCGATCCATCATGACCGGTATTCATCGCCTGGATCATGTCAAAGGCTTCTGGCCCGCGCACCTCACCAACAATAATACGGTCCGGGCGCATCCGTAGTGCGTTTTTCACAAGATCACGCATGGAAACTTCATCGTCTTTTTTACCCCGTGTTTCCGGGTCTTTTGTTTCTAAACGCACCACATGAGGCTGTTGCAACTGTAATTCCGCCGAATCTTCAATTGTCACGATACGCTCATCTTTACCAATGTAATTGGAAATGGCATTCAGCATCGTGGTTTTACCGGAACCGGTACCGCCGCAAATCACCATATTAATTTTGCATCGACCGGCAACTTTGAGAAACTCCACCAGCTGCGGACTAATCGTGCCTGCCTCCAGCATGGTCTCAAGCGTAATACGTTCACGGGCAAATTTGCGGATCGACATGCTGATACCATCCACTGCCAGCGGCGGTGCCACAATATTGACACGCGATCCGTCCAGCAGCCGTGCATCTACCAGTGGACGCCGCGGGTCCAGTCTGCGCCCGACCGCCCGGACAATATTCTCTGCCAGCGCAAATAGCGCCTGATGATCTTCAAAAACCGCATCAGTACGCTCTACTTTACCCCCTCGCTCGACAAAAATATCGTAGGGGCCGTTGATGAGTATGTCGTTGACGGTTTCATCACGCATAAGAGGGCCAAGCGGCCCCATATCCAGTTCTTTTTGCGCACCCATGGCGACGCTCATACCGCCCGTAAATGCCCGGGCAGAGAGCTCTGTATTCCGGGTGTTGGATCCGACTGGCATCGTACCGCACGCCTGATTCAGAAGCCCCGCTGCACGGTGAATTGCCCCGGCCAGCTCCTGCATAGCCCCTTCCAGGCCCGGCTGTTCTGCAGCTACGGGGGCAGCACTTTCTTCCGGCACAGGAGCTTCTTCCACTGCCTGAGCCTGAGGTGGTGCAGGAGGCTCTGATTGAGGTTCCTGTTGTGAAACCACCGAGTTGGAATCAAACACATCCTGCCCTTCATATTCCGTTCCTGTCGCCGCCCGCACGCCACTATGCCCATATGTGTAGCGACGCACTTCGCTTTCTTCCTGAGGCGACTGTGGTGCGTTCTCAGTTTCGAGCGTGTCGCCGTTTTCTTCCGGTGGCGGGGAATGAGGTGAGTGCATTTCCATGGGTGTGTCCTTATGTCAGACCAGCATAAAAGAGAGGTATTAAAAATCCGTTAGGTTACACACCGGAAAGGCGACGCTTTTCCCTGCGACGTTCTACAGATGAAGGAATATTCATAATTTTTCTGTATTTCACCACCGTACGGCGCGCCACATCAATGCCTTTGTCGGAGAGTTTATCCGCGATTGCATCATCCGAGAGGATGGCGTCCGCCGCTTC
>CAYMGS010000170.1:0-1725 GCA_964390025.1 uncultured Rickettsiales bacterium
ATTCATCTATTTCGCCCTCATCGTCGATATGCTTAATAGTGTCAACACGCCCTAATGTATCTCGAGCAACATCGGTGATGTCCTGCATTACATCTGCTGAGCCAACCTGTGAAACCGGTATGCTCATATTAATGGTAACATAGGAGTTTCCGGACTTAGCCTGTTGTTTGAACTCAATGTCATTGGCATCCGGTGAGCATGCGCCATTACTGGCAGCGGTAACTGCTGCTGCGACATTAACTCCGGCTCTTTCGCGTACTACCCTTAGCGGGGTGTTTCTATGGGTGACCGTCATGCTTTCCTCCCATTTGTGTAAACCACCAGTATACGAGGGAAATATTGCAAAATGATGAAGGTATGGTTTTTTACGCCGCTTTTTTGGCCTTTTTGCCGCTGCCATTCGGTTTGAGCAGTGGTTTCAGATACTGGCCGGTGATACTGCCTTTAGTCGCGGCTACCTCTTCCGGCGTGCCGACTGCCACCACCTTGCCCCCCTTGGAGCCGCCGCCGGGGCCAATATCAATCAGCCAGTCGGAGGTTTTAATCACATCCAGATTATGCTCGATGATGACGATGGTATTGCCGGTCTCCACCAGCCGTTCCAGCACTTTCAGCAGTTTGCTGATGTCTTCCGAATGCAGGCCCGTGGTAGGCTCGTCCAGAATATAGAGTGTGCGGCCCGTGGCACGTTTGGAAAGCTCCTTGGCCAGCTTGATCCGTTGCGCCTCACCACCGGAGAGCGTGGTGGCAGACTGCCCGAGTTTGATATAGCCCAGCCCCACCTCCTGCAGGCAGATGGCCTTCTCGCGGATGGAGGGTTGCGCGGCGAAGAATTCCACCGCCTCATCCACCGTCATATTCAGCACATCGGCAATGGACTTGCCCTTGTATTTCACTTCAAGCGTCTCGCGGTTATAGCGCTGACCTTTACAGACATCGCACAATACATACACATCCGGCAGGAAGTGCATCTCGATCTTGATCAGCCCGTCCCCCTGACAGGCTTCACAGCGCCCGCCTTTGACGTTAAAGGAAAAGCGCCCCGGCTTGTAGCCGCGTGCCTTGGCTTCCGGCAGGCCGGTAAACCAGTCGCGGATGGGGCCGAATGCGCCGGTATAGGTGGCCGGGTTGGAACGCGGCGTGCGTCCAATGGGGGACTGGTCGATCTCGATCACCTTGTCCAGATATTCAAGTCCCCGAATAGCTTCATATGCACCGGGCATGGCCTTGGTGTTCATGATGCGGCGGCTGGCGGCTTTATACAGCGTTTCAATGACAAGGGATGACTTGCCGGAGCCGGAGACGCCGGTCACCGTGGTCATCAGACCCAGCGGAAATTCCGCATCAATATGTTGCAGATTATTCGCGCTACATCCTTTCAGGCAGACGCGCTTATGCTTGCTGGGTGTACGGCGCTCGGATGGGACGGGGATGGATTTCGCGCCGGAGAGGTATTGACCGGTGACACTTTCCTTTACCTTCATCACTTGTTGTGCGGTGCCTTCCGCCACTACTTCGCCGCCATGTACGCCTGCGCCGGGGCCCATATCAATCAGGTGGTCGGAGCGGCGCATCGTATCTTCGTCATGCTCCACCACAATCACTGTATTACCAAGGTCGCGCAGATGCTCCAGCGTATCCAGCAGGCGGTCATTGTCGCATTGATGCAGGCCGATGGATGGTTCATCCAGCACGTAAAGCACACCGGAAAGCCCGGAGCCGATC
>CAYMGS010000170.1:1735-2058 GCA_964390025.1 uncultured Rickettsiales bacterium
CCGATCTGTGAGGCGAGCCGGATGCGTTGTGATTCCCCGCCGGAGAGCGTGCCGGATTCCCGCGAGAGCGTCAGATAGTCCAGCCCGACATTATTAAGGAAGCCCAGCCGTTCGGTGATCTCCTTCAGCACCTTCTCGGCAATCTGCTGGTGGGTTTTGGAGAGTTTGCCTTCCAGCTCGCTGAACCAGATGGCGGCGTCTTCAATCGTCTTTTCCGTCACCTGTCCGATATGCAGCCCGCCGACCTTCACGCATAGCGCTTCCGGTTTCAGGCGGTAGCCGTTGCAGTCTTCACAATCCGTCATATTGTGAAACTTGCTCAG
>CAYMGS010000170.1:2068-3735 GCA_964390025.1 uncultured Rickettsiales bacterium
CCACGAGGATTCCGTCTCCCGCCAGCGGCGCGTCAGGTTAGGCAGCACGCCTTCAAACGGTTTCTTGCTTTTGAAGGTACGTGCCCCGTCATGGTAATGGATCGGCACGACCTCATCACCGGAGCCATGCAGGATGATCTCCTGTATGCGCTCGGGTAAGTCTTCAAACGGGTCGTGCAGGCTGAATTTATAATGCCGTGACAGACCATCGAGCGTCTGGATGAAATATTTGGACTGTGTGCCTGCCCAGGGGGCAATTGCCCCGTCATACAGGGACTTGCTGGTATCCGGCACTACCAGATCAGGGTCAAAATACATTTGCGTCCCCAGCCCGTCACAGGTGGGGCAGGCGCCAAACGGGCTGTTAAACGAAAACAGACGCGGCTCAATCTCTTCCAGCGTAAAACCGGAGTCCGGACAGGCAAACTTGGCCGATAAGGTGATGGTGTCGCCGTCTACCACGTCCAGATAAATCAGCCCGTCGGAAATATCGAGAGCGGTCTCCACACTGTCGGCCACACGGTTGCCGAGGTCGTCCTTGACCACCAGACGGTCTACCACCACTTCAATGTCATGTTTTTTGTTTTTATCGAGCGCGGGCGTGTCGTCGATCGGGTAAATCTCACCATCAATGCGCATGCGGGTGAAACCACGCTTTTGCAGGTCTTTAATTTCCTTCGTGTGCTCGCCTTTGCGACCTCGTACAATCGGTGCCAGCAGATGCAGCTTGGTGCCTTCGGGCAGTCCCATAATCACATCGACCATCTGCGTGGGTGCCATCGCCTCAATCGGCTTGCCTGTTGCCGGAGAATAAGGAATGCCGATGCGCGCATACAGCAGGCGCAGATAGTCGTAAATCTCGGTGACCGTGCCCACGGTCGAGCGTGGGTTCTTCGAGGTGGTTTTCTGGTCAATCGCAATCGCGGGCGACAGGCCGTCAATGGCTTCCACATCCGGTTTGTCCTGAATGTTGAGGAACTGGCGGGCGTAAGAGGAGAGCGACTCCACATAGCGGCGCTGTCCCTCGGCGTAGAGCGTATCAAAGGCCAGTGATGATTTGCCGGAACCGGAGAGGCCGGTAATTACCACGAAGGTGCCACGGGGAATATCCACCGACACGTTTTTCAGGTTATGCTCTTTGGCACCGCGAATGGAAATGGAATCGTGTTTGGTCATTATATCATTGCCTCTGCTCGGGGATGCTCCCCCTGCGCAATAGGCAGAGCTCAAGGCTGGCTCGGCCTACTGGCCTCATATCCGGGCCCATCCCGAAAGAGGACGCGGAATATAGCGAAAATTTACTGGAATGTAAGCGCGAAATGGTATTTATTAACGGGCATTCTGGGGGAGTATAACTTTAAAGAAGGATAGACATAGATGGCAGGCAGCATAAATAAGGTGATTCTGGTCGGTAATCTGGGGCGTGACCCGGAAGTGCGGGCCATGCAGGACGGACGCGAAGTGGCGAATCTGGCGATTGCCACCTCCGAGAGCTGGAAAGACCGCAATACCGGCGAGCGTCGGGAGAAAACCGAATGGCACCGCGTCGTCATCTTCAATGAAGGGCTGGTGAATGTTGCCAAGAATTATCTGCGCAAAGGCTCCAAAGTCTATCTGGAAGGCCAGTTGCAGACCCGCAAATGGACGGACCAGTCCGGTGTAGAGAA
>CAYMGS010000171.1:0-3718 GCA_964390025.1 uncultured Rickettsiales bacterium
CTTTTTCCCCGGCGGCGGCGAATTACTTGCCTACCAGCTGTTTCAGGAACTCAAACGCATGCCCGGTTACAGCCCTATATTCCTTGCGGCCGCCAGCCGCCTGAACCGCGAGGCGCACCCGGGCACTCCGTTCCTCTCTTTTGAAGGCCGTGATGATGAGTTTCTGTTTTGGGGAGACCAGTTTGATTACTTCCTGCAATCGCAACATGAACCGCTCTATTTATACCGGGATTTTGCACGGTTTCTGGAAGAGCAGAAGCCGGATGTCATTCATTTCCATCATACGATTCGTTTAGGCGTGGAAGTGCTGCGCGTTGTGCGCGATGTGCTGCCAAATGTGCGGATTGTCTACACGCTACACGATTTCATCCCGATATGCCATCGTGACGGGCAGATGCTCCGGAAAAATAATGATACGCTGTGCGATCACGCATCACCGGCGCGCTGTCATGAATGTTTTCCTGAGATTCCTTCTGCGCATTTTAAAATGCGTGAGCAATTCATTAAAACGCATTTTGACCTGGTGGATGCCTTCACCGCTCCCAGTCACATGCTGATGGAGCGTTATATTAACTGGGGCTTACCGAAAGAAAAGATCCATTATGTTCCCAATGGTACGCTGGCCCGTGAACAGACACCGGTCCATGCTTACCGGGAGGGCACCCGCAATCGCTTCGCTTTTTTCGGTCAGGTTTCACCGTACAAGGGCACCATGATTCTGGTGGAAGCTGCAAAGATACTTATTGAACGTGACATCAAAGATTTTCGTGTCGACATTCACGGCAACATAGGGCTACAAACCACCGAATATAAACAACGTTTTGAAGACATTCTTACAGCATGCGAGGGATATGTGCAGTTTCATGGACGTTATGAGCACCATGAACTGCCCGCGCTGATGAGCGAAACGGACTGGGTGGTAATGACGTCCATCTGGTGGGAAAACTCTCCGTTGGTTATTGCCGAGGCATTTGCGTATGGACGCCCTGTCATATGCAGCGATATTGGCGGAATGGCAGAGCATGTGGCCAACGATGTGGACGGGCTGCATTTCCGTGTGGGAAGCGCCCAGTCACTGGCGGATGTTATGGCATACGCCATCAGGAATGAAGACGTCTGGCCTACCTTACAGGCAGGGATTACCCAGCCGCTTAGCATGCGCGAATGTCTTGAAAATTACCTGCCATTGTTTGCATCTGATGCTGCAAAAGCAAAAGCGACCGGTTAGTCCCTAGGAAATATTCTTTGTTAAACGATCCAGCGCCTGCAACTGACGCAGCGTTTCTTCCATATCCGACAAGCGCATCATGCACGGGCCGTCAGAGGGGGCATTATCCGGGTCCGGGTGCGTTTCCATGAACAGTGCTGCCACACCAACCGCCACTGCTGCACGTGCCAGCACAGGCACAAACTCTCGCTGGCCACCTGACGCACCGCCTAACCCGCCGGGCTGTTGTACGGAATGGGTTGCATCAAAAACTACCGGCCAGCCGCTTTGGGCCATAATCGGCAAGGATCGGAAGTCCGTCACTAATGTATTGTAACCGAAGGAAGCGCCGCGCTCTGTCAGCAATATACGTTCACAGCCAGAGTCTTCCAGTTTCTGCACCACATTCTTCATATCCCACGGTGCCAAAAACTGACCCTTCTTCACATTGATAGCCGCACCACTCTGCGCCGCCGCGATCAGCAGGTCTGTCTGGCGGCATAAAAAGGCAGGGATTTGTAGTACATCCACTACGGAAGCGACTTCCGCACATTGCTCGCGCTCATGAATATCCGTCAGAACCGGACAACCATATGTTTTTTTCACCTCTTCAAACACAGGCAGGGCTGATTCCAGGCCCAACCCGCGCTTGCCAGACAGTGAGGAACGATTGGCCTTATCAAAGGAGGTTTTGAATATAAAAGGAATGCCAAGTTTCTGCGTAATGGCCTGAAGCTCTCCCGCTACGTCCAGGGCATGCTGGCGGGATTCCATCTGACAGGGCCCGGCAATCAGCGTAAAGGGCTGGTCATTGGCAATTGTCAGCGTGTTAATCTTTACCTGTTTCATATAGCGCACTATACGAACAGGGCATAGAATGCCAAGCAAAAAGACACACCTGCCGTCTTTAGCATTGCACCCGCCCTTTCGGATCATTATAACTACAGCCCCAAATTATAAATTCGTAGCACGTGCATGGCAAAAATTGAGGGATATCTGGACGGCGTATTCAACAACCGCATCTGCGGTTGGGCGACGGATTATTACGCGCAGTTAGAGCCGCTGAGTATTCTTATCTCTATTAATCAGGAGCCTCTGACCACCGTAAAAGCGGATGTGTTCAGAGGTGACCTGGAACGTAACGGGGTCGGCACCGGCAAATACGGGTTTAAAGTTGACCTTCCTGAATCCTGCAGGGATAAGGAAGAGCTGATTATCGAAGCCCATGTAGAAGGCTACGATACGGCGCTTCGCAAAAGCGGGTATCTGTTTAAAAAGAACGAGGATGGCAATTTTCTGCCTAACGGTTCCAAGCCGGTCACAGGCATCCCTTTGCCGCTTTTCTGGGGAAAGCCACCCAGTCAGGCGCGGCAGCGTTCGGGACGCATATCGTCCGGGCACCCCACACCCGCACAGGAAGGCGAAAGAAGCGTTATTTTTCTTGCTACGCCGACCAGTGCTACCG
The DNA here is from genome assembly GCA_964390025.1 of uncultured Rickettsiales bacterium. Classification (GTDB taxonomy): domain Bacteria; phylum Pseudomonadota; class Alphaproteobacteria; order Rickettsiales; family UBA998; genus CAYMGS01. The sequence goes on from CAYMGS010000171.1 coordinate 2,673, forward strand.
GCTCCATATGGCGTATTCTGCAAATCCTTGCTCACGGAAAATATACACCTCTGCATTTTACGAACTCCTATTATCAGGCCGGGCGGGTGGAAGATGTCCGGCATGCCGTTCCCCCGGAGAAAAACGGCATTTTTCTCATCAATACCCCACAATTTTTTAACCGGGGACTGGATCTGAGCAAATATCGCATGATCCTGAATATCCGTGACCCACGTGATTTGGGCTGCAACCAGTTTCACTGGGAGTTTCAGCATCCTTCCCCTACAAAAACCGAGGAAGAACTACAGGCACAGCGTGACAGGGTTTCTAAACTGGGCGTGGATCGGTATAGCCTGGATCGCGATTATAACGTATTCTACGACAGTTTTTATCATGTGGTACGGAACTGCCCTGAAGACGATTACATGTTCGCAACGTATGCCGGTGTATGCATGGCTTTCGACCTGTTTGTTGAACGCCTCTCACGGTTTCTGGGCGTAACACCGAATGAAGAGCAAAAAAAACTACTGGAACTGGAACGGGCAGATAATCTGCAGGACAATCCGCAATGGATTGGACAGGAGTGGAAAGGGTCTGATACTGCTCCGGGGCGGTTTATGCACGAGTTATCACCGGAAACCATCGATATATTGAACAAACGTTACACCAAAATTCTGGATTTTCTGGCAGAACACGATATGCCGGAAGTGCGTGATACATATATGGCGGGCCGCTAACCGTATGGTGTTTTTACGCCTTCCCTATTATCGTGCATTTTTAGACATTTAACGGGAGTATGCTATGCGTAGCGTGATCATGTACCTGCTCGGCGTGCCGATATGGATCATCATCCTGTATAATATATTTTTCTAGCCTACTGAATACCTGCCCGCAGACAATCATGGATGTGGATAATACCGACCGGGGCATATTGCTCATCCACCACAAACAGACTGGTGATGTTTTTGTCTTCTATTGCTTCCAGGGATTTAAGAAATGACTGCTGTAGGTTTTCCATATTTTCGAAACCAACGAACGGTGTCAGTTCGTCGAAGATCAGGCGGTCC
>CAYMGS010000172.1:0-3633 GCA_964390025.1 uncultured Rickettsiales bacterium
GTCAGTTCTTCCGGCTGAAATGCTGTCTCAGTCATGCTTCAATCCTCAATACATGTGGCGGCTCCAGCACCGCGTCCAGCGCACCCAGTTCCTGCGCTGCATCCAGCAGGTTGGACTCCTGTACCGCATGGGTGGTGAGCACAATCTGCACCGGCAAATCCGGCCCGCCCGAATGCTGCGACACATCTTTCAGCGAGATACCCTGCTCCTTGAGCAGACCGGTCACCTCCGCCAGCACGCCGGGCCTGTCCTGCACATTCAGCCGCAGGTAAAACGCGCTGCTAATCTCGCCCAGCGGTGCAAACACCGCTTCTTTCAGTGCGTCGGAGGTCACGTTCAGGGTCGGCGGCGTGATGCCACGCGCAATATCGATAATATCCGCGACCACGGACGAGGCGGTCGGCCCCTCGCCCGCGCCCTTGCCTTCAAGGAAGATACGCTCCACTGCATCGCCTTCCAGCTGTACGGCATTGTAAGCATCTTCCACCGTACCCAGCGGGGAATTCAGCGGCACCAGCGCCGGGTAGACCCGTTGTACCGTTCTGCCCTGCGGCTGCGTGGCAATACCCAGCAACTTGATACGGTAGCCCAGCTCCCGCGCATAGCGGATATCTTCAATCGTGATGCTGCGGATGCCCTCACAGGGCAGCGGTTCCATCGCCGGGACATGGCCAAACGCCAGTGCGGCCAGAATCGCCAGCTTGTGGGCGGTATCAATCCCGTCCACATCAAAGGTCGGGTCGGCCTCGGCATACCCCTTTTCCTGCGCCTCCCGCAGCACATCTTCAAAGCTGCGGCCTGAAGCTTCCATGGTCGTCAGGATGTAGTTACACGTCCCGTTCAGAATGCCCTGAAGTTTAAGAAAGCGATTACCAGCCAACCCCTCGCGCAGCACTTTAATCACCGGGATGCCCCCCGCTACCGCTGCCTCATAGGCGAAGGCACGCCCGTGCGCCTCGGCCAGTTTTGCCAGCGCCGCGCCGTGATGCGCCACCAGGGCTTTGTTTGCCGTCACCACATGCTTGCCCTGCGTAAGTGCCTGCTCGCAGACGTCTTTCGCTACACCTTCCGAGCCACCAATCAGCTCGCATACCACATCCAGTGCCGGATAGGTGGTCATCTCCACTGCATCGTCGTACCAGCGGAGGCCTTTCATCTCCACGCCGCGATCCCGGTCCCGGTTGCGCGCACTCACCGCCACCACGCGTACCTCACGCCCGGCACGCGCCGTAATCAGCGCAGCGTTTTCTCGCAGCAGCTTTAAGACTCCGACACCCACCGTGCCCAGCCCGGCAATGCCTATGCGTAGTGGCTCATTCATGATGCCTGCTTTAATTCGTGCTTTACCATCTCAGGATCCTCGGCAAAGAATTGCTTAATATTGCGGATGGCCTGCCGCAGGCGATGCTTGTTTTCCACCAGCGCAATGCGCACATGGCTGTCACCATATTCACCGAATCCAATCCCCGGTGCCACGGCCACTTCCGCTTTTTGCAGTAGTAATTGCGAGAAGGCAAGAGAGCCTATCTCTTTGTAGGCTTCCGGCAGCGGTGCCCAGATAAACATGCTGGCCGGGGGTGATGGCACATCCCAACCCGCCTTGCGCAGGCCGTCCACCAGAATATCCCGCCGCTCGCGGTACATGTTTCTGAACTCTTCCACACAATCCTGCGGCCCGTTGATGGCGGCGGCAGCCGCCACCTGCACCGGTGTAAAGGCACCATAATCCAGATACGATTTGATACGGGTCAGCGCCTGCACCAGCTTAGGATTACCCGCACCAAACCCGATACGCCAGCCCGCCATGGAGTAACTTTTGCTCATAGACGTGAATTCAATGGCAATATCTTTAGCGCCCGGCACTTCGAGAATGGAAGGGGGCGGGTTATCGTCATAATAAATCTCGCAATATGCCAGATCAGAGATGATCCAGATGCCATGCTCTTTGCAAATCTCCACCACCTCGGCATAAAACTCGAGGCCCACCACTTCGGTTGTCGGGTTACAGGGATAGTTGAGAATAAGCGCGATGGGTTTAGGCACGCAATGCGTGACCGCCCGTCGAAGCTGCTGGATAAAATCCGTACCCGGCAGTTTCGGCAAATGCCAGACCGATGCCCCGGCAATGATCGAGCCGTACGGATGAATCGGGTAGCTGGGGTTCGGCACCATCACCACATCACCGGGCGCGGTAATCGCCTGCAACAGGTTGGCCAGCCCTTCCTTGGAGCCGATAGTCACCACCACTTCCTTTTCGAGGTCCAGCGTGACGCCAAAACGCCGCTGATAGTAACCTGCCTGCGCCTTGCGCAGCCCCGGTATGCCGCGAGACATGGAATAGCCGTGCGTTTTTGGATCGTCGATGGTTTCTTTCAGCTTGGCTACAATATGCGGAGGAGTTGGCGAATCAGGGTTACCCATACCAAGGTCAATAATATCCCGCCCCGCTGCTCGGTCACGGGCCTTCTTGGCATTTACCTCTGCAAAGACGTAAGGTGGCAGCCGCTTGATACGGTAAAACTCATCCGACATAACGTTCTTCAGCGTATAACGGTTTAGTTGCGCCGATATACACCCAGCGCTTGTGCTTCGCGGCGCTTCTCATATCGTGACGGGGCGATATAGCGATGCCGACTGGGTGCCGTCAACGTGGGAGCCGCCGCCATGGATGAAGGCGGAATCAGCGTAATAGGCGGCAAACCGTCAACAGGCGCGGCGGCATCCGCACTCATGTCGGTAACCACCTCAACTGGCTCGTATGGCGCAACCGGTGCAGGCGGAGCAGCCTGCTGCACAGGCGCAGGCATCGGCTGTTGTGTCAGTGATACAGGCTGCCACTGGCCCGGTGCTGGTGGTGTATCTACCGCCACCGTGGCCGGAGCGGGTGCCATTGGAGTCAGAGGCTCTGTTATTTGTGGCTCAGGAGCAGGTAATGGTTCCACCGGAGCATCTTCACCAATGGGGCGCCATGCATCAGCAGGAGCGGATACCGGCTCCATCGGCTCAGCGGCAGCGGGCTCTATGGGAGGCATCATGGAAGGCTCACCACGCATAGCGGACTCCATGTCACGTGCCGCTTCCATGCCTCTGAGTTTCGCCCGCGCTTCTTCAAGCCGTGCCTGCTGAGCTTCCGGTGAGTCCGGTGTTTGCGCAAGCAAAGGATACCCTTGCGTATCCGTTTCCATCGGCGGCATGGGCTGCGTGATCGGTGCCATCGGCGGCTGATCTACAGGCTCGATTACCGGCGGAGCCACATCATCGGCAGACATTTCTATCATCGGCTCTACCGGCTCCGGATCAACCGGCTGAACATCACTGACCGTTACGTCTGCATAAGGCGCAGCCTGATCTGCCATCTGTCCTAATTTCTGCTGGTTGCCCTGGGGCAATTTCCGCGGCAAACCGGCATGCTGTTGCACGGCGCTGTCATCTCCCCCCATGAAGCCATCGAATAACCCTTTGCTTTCCTGAGGCTGCGGGGCGGGCATCGGCTGTATTCCGGGAGGTGGCCCCATCATTGCCGGATCACCGGCACCGGGCATGCCTGCCATCGTGTTCGGGGTGTGGGGAGCCGGTACGACGGAAACCGTGTTACGCATCGGCTCGGCATTCGGCGTCGGGTAAGGCGGCGGG
>CAYMGS010000173.1:0-3629 GCA_964390025.1 uncultured Rickettsiales bacterium
AGGTGGTCGCCAAGGTCATCGGGTACGTATTTAAATTGAAGGGTAAGAAAATGCCCGGCGAAGACAAAACCAAACCACCGCCTGTTATCAGCGGCGTGATGGGATCTGGCAAGGATAAGAAAAAAGCCAGACGCCCTAAACCGACGTGACCTGAGACAGAACGATCTCCGCCGCCACCTGGCTTGGTGTTTTACCTGCCTCTGGTGCCGCCAGTTTTGCCAGCGCCTGTGTGTAATGCTCCCGTTGCCATGCCTGTCGCTCTTTGTCTTTGGAAAGCGCAATGAGCGCCTCTGCCAGATGCCCGGGCGTACAGCGTTCCTGTAATAATTCAGGGATGATCTCTTCCTGCTCAATGATATTCACCAGACTGACATATTTAGTGAGGATCATGCGTCGCAGCACCCATGCACTCAACGGGCTAACCTTATACGCCGTTATCATCGGCAGACCCGCTTTCGCGGCTTCCAGTGTGACCGTACCCGACTTTGCCAGCCCCAGATCAGCTGCCTGCATCGCGGCTTTCTTATCGTCTTCATCGGTCACAATAACAGGTGATACTGGCCAATGCTGTGCGAAGGCTTCCATCAGTCTGGCACTATGGAGTGTAGCCGGAAGTACGATCTTTATATCTTTATTACTTTGCTGCGTTCGCAACGACATATGAAACTGCCGTACTGCCTCTGCAAATACCGGTAACAGAACCTCCAACTCTCCCTTCCGGCTGCCGGGCATAACAGCCAGCAGCAACTCACCCTTATCAATACCATGCTGTGCGCGAAAACGCGCACCTGCATCAGCATCCACTGGCTCTTCCACCACACGGTGCCCGACAAAGGTAGTTTTCAGCCCGTGTTTCTCAAAGTATGGCGGCTCAAACGGCAGCACGACCAGCAGGTGATCAAAGAGAGTCGCTGTCTTTTCTGCTCGTTTGGGTTTGTAAGCCCAGACGGTCGGCGCCACATAATGCATAAAGCGCGGACATACCTTACCGCGCTTGCGTAGTTGCTTCACCACACGATAATTAAACCCCGGCGAATCAATGGTCACCAGCACATCCGGCACTTCGCGTTCAACCTGCTCAACCGTTTCCCGGATGCGCTGCTTCAGACGGCGAATATGCGGCAGAATTTCAGCAAACCCCATCAGGGAAAGCTCCTGCATGGGAAACCATGACCGCAACCCCAGTGCTTCCATGTGTGGGCCACCGATACCGACGCAGCTTACCTCCGGACGCTGTCGTAATAACGCAGCCATCAGGTTGCCTCCCAGCTTATCCCCGGATGCCTCACCTGCAATCAGGGCGATTTTCACGCGCTCACTCCAACCACGAAAAGACCGCCCTTATCCGCTTCTTCTATCACCGCTTCCCGGTCAATGATCAGCGTATGCCCGGCCTCCAGCGCAATACCCGCAAACCCGGCCTCCACCATATGTTTAACGGTCTCCACGCCAATCGCAGGCATATCCACCCGCTCCTCCTGACCCGGCTTGGCGGCTTTAACCAGCACACCTCCTGCCTCTTCCTGTTTGAGCGTGGCACAACGGGCAATCAGCGCATCCGTACCTTCCACTGCCTCAACACCCAGCACATGCCCATGCTGCACGATCACCCCCTGCCCTATATCCAGCGCGCCAATCGCCTTCACCGTCTTCAGCCCCAGACGGATATCTTCCAGTGCCTGCTCATCGGGAGCGTGACTTCCAAGTGGCCCTTCTTCCATAGTCCCGGACTCAAGCAATGTATCCGCTCCAACCACCTTAAATCCTTCTGCCTCCATGAACCGGGTAATGGTTGAGAGCAGGCGGTCATCACCAGCAAACAACGATTTCCCAAGTTTCTTCAGCAATTGTGCCCCTTTGGCATCCGGCTTGAGGTCACGCAGGCGCGGACGGGCAATTGGCCCCGCCATCACGATCTGCTGCACGTCATTACGATGCATCAGCTCCATCGCTTCCCCCACATGCCCCAGACGGATGAAATAATGGTTGGTATCATGGAGCCAGTCCGCTTCCGTTTCCCCTTCAAACGCCAGTACGATAAACGGCTCACCCCGCACACGACAGGCATCAGCAATGCGCTTGGGCAAATCCCCTCGTCCGGCAATAATGGCTAATGTTTTGGTGCGTATGTCTGTGTTTGTAGCGCCGGGTATCATACGGCTCTCCTCCCACTATTTCGGCACGCAGATTGAGCGTGATGTCTCGGCTTTCAGGAACGCGATAATCTCGTTGACTTCATCTACATCACTGTTGTTCGAGACACGGGCAATACGCTCTGAAAGCGTTCCTTCACTTGCTTCAAACAAATCCTTGAACGCATTGCGCACTGCATGAATTTTTTCACGTGGCATCTCGCGGCGCTTCATGCCCACGAGGTTCAGCCCTGCCAGCCAGCCGCGCTCACCAATAACCGAGCCATAGGGGATGACATCTGCTTCCACGCCAGACATACCACCGATGATGGCATGCTTACCAATCCGTACAAACTGATGGATGGCCGCCAGCCCACCAATAATGGCATGATCCCCCACCTGCACATGCCCGGCCAGTGTTGCGTTGTTCGCCAGAATTACATGATTGCCGACATCGCAGTCATGAGCCACATGTGTTCCAACCATAAACAGACAATTGTCGCCCACGGTGGTCGTCATGCGATCACCCTGCGTACCCGGGTTCATCGTCACATGCTCCCGAATTGTATTATGTTTGCCGATCACCAGTGTCGAGGCTTCCCCACCAAATTTGAGATCCTGAGGTGCGTGACCCAGCGATGCAAAAGGAAAAACCTGCGTACCCTCACCTATGGTCGTATGCCCTTCCACCACTACATGGCTGTGCAACACGACCTTTGGTGAAATACGTACATGCTCACCAATGACACAGTAGGGGCCGATGTCAGCGTCAGGTGCCACATGGGCGCCGGGATGGATGATGGCTGAGGAATGCACCGCCATTTATGCGTCATCCATAATCATGGCGGCAAAGGTAGCTTCGGCAACTTTCTGTCCGTCCACCTTCGCCTCACCTGTAAACTTCCAGACATTACCCCGGCTGCGCTGCACTTCCACATGAATATGCAGCTGATCGCCCGGTGTCACAGGCTTACGAAACCGCGCATCGTCCACGGACATGAAATAAACCAGCTTGCCCTCCGCTTCCGTGCCCAGCGTATGTACCACGAGAATGGCCGCAGTTTGTGCCATGGATTCAATGATCAAGACGCCGGGCATGACCGCCTGTGTGGGAAAGTGACCGGTAAAATGCGGCTCGGAGGAAGTTACGTTCTTAATACCAATCGCTGATTTTCCGGGATCGAGATTAATCACGCGATCTACCATCAGGAACGGGTAACGGTGGGGGATCATTTCCTTTATGCGCTCGTGGTCAACGCTGGGCAACGACGCATCTGTTAATTCTGCCACACTAGTCATCTCTGTGCCTGCTCCTTCCTGCGAGTTGTTTCAGTGCGATATTTTGCCGGTGCCATTCTTTTGCAGGCACCGCGGGTGAGCCTCCAAATGATTTACCGGCAGGGATTTCGGTCATCACGCCGGACTGGCCGGCAACCTTAGCACCGGGGCCGATATTCAGGTGCCCGGCAACACCGCACTGACCGCCCAGCACCGCAC
>CAYMGS010000174.1:0-3602 GCA_964390025.1 uncultured Rickettsiales bacterium
ACATGCTTTCAATCAGAGAAGAAGGAACAAGGGAGTGCAGGGCAAATGTTTTCAGTAAAGTTTGTGCTTTCAGTTCCTTGCGAACAGAGTCGAAATACTCCTGCTCATTAATACGGCTCTGCTGAAGGGTGCGCAGGAAGAGTGCTTTATCAAACGTTCCGGATGCGCTGTGGAATGTGGCATCGTTACTGATGGCGCGCAATACATCATCATCGCTGACGGACAGTCCAAGACTGTCTGCTTCCTGCTGGATCAGGCTGCGGTTAATCAGCTCGGAGAGTTTCATGGAATAGAGATTGAAGTTCTTCAGCAGTTCCGGGGAGAAATTATCACCGAAACTCCGCCGTAGCTCCCAGATTTCTTCCTGAAACTGCATGGCGGAGATTTCTTCTTCTCCCACGGTTGCCACAGCAGTGCCACCGGATCCACCACGTACAATGTCGCCCACACCCCATAGCGCAAAGCTGAGCACCAGCAGTCCCAGCAATACTTTGGCAAAAAAACCGCTCGCACTTTTACGTAATGTTTTTAACATATCTCAGACAGATTCCCGCATGGCATGATAATGTGACTAAATCTGGCTTGGTTTACACCAGCAGTCCTTAATTTAAAAGGGTTATTTATGGATATATCGGCGAAGCTGTGATAGCAGTGTCGTGACGTGACAAGGAGGTGTTCATGTATGTGGTTGGCAACTGGAAAATGCATGGCCTGCGCGCCGGCGCAGAGGGGCTGACTCAGGATATTGCAGGTTACCTTCGCGAACGTCATCTGGGTGCACGCTGCGTGCTATGTCCCCCGGTCACACTGATTGCTCAGGTAGCTGAATGGGTGGCTGATATAAAAAGCTGTGATGTCGGAGCGCAGGACTGCCATACCGATATACAGGGAGAATATACCGGGGATGTGTCGGCGGCCATGTTGGTGGATGCAGGAGCACGTTATGTGATTCTGGGGCATTCCGAGCGCCGTGCGCATTACGGAGAGACAGATGTAACCGTGAAAGCAAAAGCGCAGGCGGCTGTGGATGCCGGAGTGACCCCCATTATCTGTGTGGGTGAATCGCTGGAGCAGTACGAAGCGAACCAGACCTTGTCCGTAGTAGAGGCGCAGGCGGTGGCCTGTGTGCCCGATCAGGAGATGGAAGAGGTCATCATTGCATACGAGCCGATCTGGGCAATCGGATCGGGCAGGATGCCGACTCTCGGTGAAATAGAAGTGGTTCATAGTGCTATTATCGCCTTTCTTGCGGAGAAAAAAGGGATTGCACCGGAGCGTGTTTCCGTGCTTTATGGCGGATCGGTAAAACCTGTCAACGCACATGAAATCATGCAGATACCGGATGTAGGCGGTGTGTTGGTGGGGGGAGCCAGCCTGAGTGCCGATGAGTTTTGCCAGATTCTGGCGGCTTCAGAGGTGCGGTAGAGATAGAATTAAAGGTGCGATATGACGACGATTTTACTGGTCATTCAGGTCATGCTGGCATTGGGGATTATATTTATTGTCCTGATTCAGCGCAGTGAAAATGATGGGTTCGGCTTAGGTTCCGGCGGGGGTATGGGCGTGATTTCGGGTCGTGCCAAAGCTAACCTGCTGACGCGCTCCACGGCTATTTTAGCAGCAGCGTTCATGATTAATAGTCTGCTGCTTACCATTCTTACCACGCAGAACTCAACGTCGTCATTGATTGACCGTTTGCCGGATGCGCCTATGGCGGGTGAGCAGATGACCCCTGTAGAAGGTGATGAGTCTGTGCCCGTATTGGAGACAGAAGCTATACCGGTGGAAGGCGATGTGGATGTTGCGCCTGCAGAAACACCAGACCAACCGGCCCCGGTGGTACCAAGAGCGGAGTAATCAGCCCCTATGACGCGCTATATCTTCATCACCGGCGGTGTGGTTTCCTCTTTGGGGAAGGGTCTCGCTTCCGCTAGTCTCGGCGCGTTATTGCAGGCACGGGGGTACAAAGTCCGCCTTCGCAAACTCGACCCATATCTTAACGTAGACCCTGGCACCATGAACCCGACCCAGCACGGGGAAGTATTCGTCACCGATGACGGCGCGGAGACGGATCTCGATCTCGGTCATTATGAGCGCTTTACCGGTGTGACGGGGCGCAAGAGTGACAATGTCACTACAGGAAAGATATACTCTACCTTGCTGGCCAAAGAGCGCCGGGGAGACTATCTCGGTGGCACGGTGCAGGTGATTCCGCATGTCACCGACCTGATTAAGCAGTTCGTGCTGGCCGATACCAAGGAAGAGGATTTCGTCCTCTGCGAGATTGGCGGTACGGTGGGAGATATTGAGGGGCTGCCGTTCTTCGAGGCGATTCGTCAGCTGGGCTATGAGCTGGGCGCTAAAAAGTCTCTCTTTATGCATGTAACGCTGGTGCCATGGATTGCAGCGGCGAAGGAGCTCAAGACCAAGCCCACGCAGCACTCGGTGAAGGAGCTACGCTCGATCGGGATTACACCGAATATCCTGCTGTGCCGTGCAGAGCGCGAGATACCGCTGGGGGAACGCCGCAAGATTGCCCTGTTCTGTAATCTGCCGGAAGACAGTGTCATTCAGGCGCTCGATGCAGCCTCCATCTATCAGGTGCCGGGTGCGTATCACCGTGAAGGACTGGATACACAGGTGCTCAAACATTTCGGTGTCCGCAACGTCCCCGAGCCGGATCTGGCCGTTTGGGATAAAATCGTCAAGCGGTTCGAGGAACCGGCGGGTGAAGTGACCATTGGCATGGTCGGTAAATATACCGAGATCGGTGATGCCTATAAATCGCTCACAGAGGCGCTGGATCACGGCGGCATTGCGAACAACGTCCGCGTCAATGTCCAGTGGATCGACGCACGCGATTTTGAGAAAAGCGATATCGGCAAGACGCTCAAAGGGGTGGATGCGATCTTGGTGCCGGGCGGATTTGGCGAGCGTGGTGTACGTGGCAAGATCGCGGCGGCGAAATATGCACGTGAGAAAAAGATTCCCTACCTCGGTATCTGCTTCGGCATGCAGATGGCGGTGATTGAGTTTGCCCGGCATGTACTGGGCATTAAGGAGGCCAGTTCATCTGAGTTCGGCCCGCAGGAAACCTCGGATGCACGGGGGCCGGTCGTGGGGCTGATGACGGAATGGTCACGCGGCGCCTCGGTAGAAAAACGCAGCGAAGACGATGATCTAGGCGGCACGATGCGTCTTGGCGCGTATGACTGCAAGCTGAAACGCGGTACGCTGGTGCGCAAAATTTATGGAGAGGATGCGATCTCCGAGCGTCACCGTCACCGCTACGAGGTCAATATCGCCTATAAGGAAGCGCTGGAGGAGGCGGGTATGCTGCTTTCCGGTGTCTCGCCTTCGGGTAACCTGCCGGAGATCGTAGAGATCAAAGATCACCCATGGTTCGTTGGTGTGCAGTTTCACCCGGAATTCAAGTCCCGCCCGTTTGCACCGCACCCGCTGTTTGAGAGCTTCATTGCGGCCGCCCGCAAGGGCAAGAAGGGGTGAGCTTGTCATCCTGAGCGTTGGCGAAGGATATAAAATACGATATTGTATATAAACAAAGATTCAATTGGTGGTTTTAGTTCTTCCCTCTATTGGAG
>CAYMGS010000175.1:0-3591 GCA_964390025.1 uncultured Rickettsiales bacterium
CATCGCCATCACCACCGCCGCCATCGCCACCACCGGCACCGGCATATGAACAGGTGCTCACAGCCTGACAACGGCTGCTGTCATCTTCACCGTGTATAACATTTTCTGATGGGACGCGTGCCAGCCCGTTCAACTCAAGGTCATATGAAGTGCCCTCTTCCAGGCTGCCTACAAGTTCTGCACCCAATGCGGTGCCATCTACTATGGTGCTGACATCTGTGCCTTCTGGAAACATCACCAGCGCCTGATCATACGTTACCGCCAATATTTGCCCGGGTTCAATAGCGCCAAAGCCCTCCAGGTTGCCACCATCGACCACGACAATCGGACCCTGCGTCTGATCTGCTTCCAGACCTATAAACATGGTGCCGGGCGCAAACACTTCAATAAAGGGGCCACCAAGGGCATCGGCAGCGTCTTCAATAGGGTTGCCGTCTTCATCGCCGATACAAATTTCACCTCCGACGCTAAACCCGCAGAAGCCGACGCTTCCTCCGGCGCAGACCCCGCTCAGGCTGGCACTGGCACTACCGGAAACGGTCACGCCATTGACCAGAGAACCAACAAATCCGCCGATGCTGGAGAAATTCAATCCACCAAGAAAATCTCCGAGGCAGTCCATAAAATCGTCCGGGAAACCCGGGAAGAGACCATCAAGCGCACCGGTTACCCCGACGGTAGGCGAGCCGGTGCCTTTGTTACAGACGGCGTCTTCACCCTCATCACTGAATCCTCCCGGCTTAGCGGTACATTCGGGATAATCCACTTCGCAGGTCGTATCCTCTTTCCGTGTTGCCGGGCAGTCCATCCGGGTTTTACTGACGTTCGTGGTAATAGACGCGCCCCCGGTACCGGGCATGCCCCGGTCAGTTCCTCCCTGAAGACACCAGTCTTCCTCTCCCGGACGGCAATGCGGATCACATCCGTCCCTGATCTGGGCTTCAATTTGCTCTGCAGGCACTTCGTAACTCAAATTCAGCGGGAGACCAAAGTCGGCGCATTGTGCACGCACAGTCTGAGGCATCAGGCATATCATGCCTATGATGAGCAGTGAAAAGAGATGTATCTGTATCTTGCCGTACATATTGTTATCTCCTGTTCCTAGCGCCTCAGGTCATCTTTAATCCAGTAGCGCTTCACATCACCCCAGTAAGGCTCGATGCAGAACGAATTCATGGGGTCATCGCAGGTTTCCGTATGCGGGCCGACGCCAGCAAAAAGGTCTAGGTTATAACCCGGAAGACCATCCTTATACATGGTGTATTCTTCACCCATGGACCAGTACTCAGTGTTGCCGCATGAGTCAGGGAATTTACCATGGTTATACGCCACCGCTTTGACGAAGTGAGACGGCGCAGCCGGGCATTCGGTGGCATCATTGCATGTCTCCGTAATGTAGGCGGTGTAGGGAATGCGCCATGTGCCAGGAGGGCCTGCCTGTACGATTTCCTCGTCGAAAATCAGGATCTCTCCCATCAATGCAGCATCAAGACCTGCTCCTCTGAGGGGGGCCGCACCCACACCCAGATTCGGATATCTGAATTCGGGTTCGGGATCCGTGACATATCCCCGCCATTGCATGGGCCATGGGAATGTGCCGTAACGTACCAGATTGCCCTGTGTATCAGGCGTGAGTTTCTGATACTGACCACCGGTACGGTTTGCCAGCACTTCTTCTCCGCTACCAATTTTAAAGACTTTCTCATGTTTCACGAGGCAGTTAATACCAACCTCACGTGAGCCACGCGTCTGGTAGAGTTTCAGCTCCATCCAGTCCATCACAGGGTCATTCGCCCCATCCACCTGACTGGCCGTCAGCCCGTTGCCGCCGCCCATCGTACAGCTCTGACCTTCACGGCCTGCGCCCACGACAGCATATTCTGCGCCCAGAACCCCATCAAGGAGGTAGTCATCCTGTTCGCCATAACCGCGGGGTGGGGGTTCTGTGCGACCACATTCCAGCCCGGTATCCCAGCAACGCATATATGGGCGGTGGTCTCCAAAATACTCCATGAAGGTATAACCCTGCGGCACTCCGAATGGGAAGTTGGCTTCATCGTTTACCCTGAGTTTCAGCACGTTGGCCGGTACAAGCGGTTTGGTAATATGTTCGCATAGCTCCACGATATGGGGCGGGCCACACAGGATTTGCCGCATTTGTCTGCCCAGTTCCTCCTCGACTTTTTCCTCACCGTCCCATTTGGTCGGGCAGGGAGGATCGTCGGCGCTGGCATTGAAGAAGCCCCAGCAGCGCGGTTCAGAATAGCAGAAAATGTTAAAGGCAATGCGCCAGTGCATGTAGAACTCAAACGATGGTTTCCGCCACGTCAGTACGTCGGTTTTGATGACAGGTGCAAACCTGCCACCGGCACAGCGTACGGCGTTCAGCGGGTCATTACTGTAGACGACAGTCAGAGGTGAAAACTCATCGCGCTCATTGTAGAGAAAATCCCAGCGCGGAGAGAATGGGTGTGTCGGATCATAAATCCGTTCATAATTCAGATCAACCTCACCACCGTAGCGGGGGTGTTCGGCCAGATCGTTAATTCGTACGATGCCGTAATCAGGACGAATGTCGATGGTGTCTTCAAGCCCGACTCCCAGACCCGCATAAAGCGGCTCTTTGGGGGCTTCACCCTGGCGCACCAGCCATTCCGGGTTCATCATGGTTTTGCGCCAGGCTTCCACGTAATATTCAGAAGGTACGTATTCCTGTTCAATTTCAGGCAGCTGAACCAAGCGTAAAGGCTGACAGAACTCCGGTTGTGTGCCTGGTCCAATGGTCGGAAGCTCACCCTGATCATCAACCGGAATACGTGGTACATTCGAACGGAAGAGGATATACTGATCCGTACAATTATCCAGTTCCATGCGCGCGACGATCGGGTTATAGGGGTCAAGATCGCTGTTAGGCACGATAATGCGCTGACACACATCCACCGAGGTTTCCTCACCAGGCTGAACCAGCCGGTTCACGTAGCGATACATGTTTTCATCCCCACGGTAAACCGGCCCCACATAAGGGCTGGGCGGTGCCACGATACAGGTTGCCGCCCCTTCACACTGAACATTGGTCAGGTACCATGGGGTTAAGTCCAGCGGTGAATAGGTGCGCGTGCGTCTGTGCGGGATGCAGTCGGGAAAACGTGAACCTTGTAACTCAGCATCTCCCATAAGACACAGGTCTCTGTAGGTGTAGTCTTCTTCTTCGTAATATTCCTCATATGAATACAGCAATATGGGGTAGCCCAGTGCAGCCCAGGCCGAGTCAAGAGCGCTGCCCGTCAATAGATTAGTCGCCGATGCTGCCGGATTGCCCAGCCCGCTTGTAATGGCGCTGACCGGATTTGCGCCGCCTGCTGCAAGCGGGTTACCGCCCAGCGCGTTGCCAATGGCGCCACCGGTAATATCTCCCAGAGCGCCACCGCCAGCCCCGCCAAGTGCACCGCCTAAGGCACCACTTGCTGCACCGCCAAACGCGCCGCCTAAAGCACCGCCGGCTGCATCAAGACCCGCACCGATCGCATTGCTGCCAATCGCCCCTAAGTCACCACTGGCAAGGTTGCCGAGGTTCCCGCCCACAAAGTCACC
>CAYMGS010000176.1:0-3510 GCA_964390025.1 uncultured Rickettsiales bacterium
CGCCACCAGCAGATGCGGCATGCGCGCCAGATCGGCGATCACCGGGTCACCACCAATATCCTTACCCAGCGCCAGTGGCAAACTGACTTTGTTCTCTGCATATTCCTCATCTTCGAGTAGCGTACGCAGCATCACCATTTCGCGGGTACGATTCGGTAATTCAATACCGATCGCGTTACGCCCCGGAATCACGGCTATTCGCGCGGAGACCGCGCTCATGGAGCGGGCGATATCATCGGACAGGCCAATCACGCGGGAGGATTTTGTGCCTGCCGCAGGCTCCAGCTCATAGAGCGTGACCACCGGGCCGGGGCGAATATTGACGATCTCCCCCTTCACGCCAAAATCTTCCAGCACGGAAGACAGCATCTTGGCATTTTGCATCAACGCAGAATCAGAAAGCTCTTTCTTACCCTTACGCGCGGCAGCATCTTTCAACAGTTTAAGCGGCGGCAGGTCGAATTCTCCCTGACGAGGACGCAACTCAAGCGATGCCTGTTTTTTAGGCTCTGCACTCTTGCGACGTGAGATTGTATCATCCCGCACCTTCACCGCTTTCTCAGTCACTGTGGCTGTCTTACTGCTTTCACGACGGGAGGAACGCGCTTTACCTATATCTGTACCTTCGGATTGCGGCACCTCACCGGCCCCCTGAAACGCGAAGCGCAGCCCCGGCCCCACTTCGCCTACAATAGCAGCCCATGCCAGCCGGATAGACTGACGCAGGTAATGCAGCGGAATTTCTATTAAGGTATACAGGCGTCGCCATTCTTTGCGACTCAGCCCCAGTGTCAATGGCAGAAACGGCGCACTGACAGCAAAGGCCAGTGCTGCCTGTGCCCAGCTTGGCAACAACCCGGACAGATGGCCCGAGAGCATGGCTCCCATGGCCCCACCCAGCCCGCTGGCAATCGGCCAGGAAGCCGGGGCACCAATATGCGAACAGAAGAGCGCCAGCGCCATAACCGTGAGGAAAAACAGGCTGATACGCAGAGGCAGCCAGCGCATCCGCTCACCTTTAAGCAACCGCCATCCCCATGCCAGCAACGTAGCAACGACAAACAGACTGGCCACGCCCAGCACCTGCAGCAATACATCAGAAACTATCGCCCCCGGCACTCCAACGATATTACTGACTCCGGCGGACGTAGCCCGGTTTAGCGAGGGGTCACCACTATTATAGCTAATTAGGGCGATAAAGGTGAGCAATCCCGCACCAATGGCGAGCAACCCGCATAATTGATACAGACGCTTTTTATGAAACATATTAATAAATTAGCATTTTAAGATCAAAGCAGCCATTTTCAGAGGCCTCCAACGCCTTCCAAACCCGCAGTTTTTCAGAGGTGTGGCGAAAATGCATGAGTTCCTTGCATCCCGCATCGTATTAAGACTATAGTAGCGAGCCGTCGGCGGGCGATGGACCCGCAAACCCGGTCAGGTTCGAGAGGAAGCAGCCGTAGTGGTGCTCTTATCGGGTCGCCGGCGGTCCTTGTACAAAATATATTACAAGGCTTATCCTCAGCATCATGGAGCATGATCATGTTTCTAACCCAGATTATTTATTGCAGCAAGGCGGCGGATATAAACGAGAAAAAAATCGAGAGCATTCTGGCTTCTTCCAGAGAGAACAATAAGAAAGAATATGTGACAGGCGCCCTGATGTTTAACAATAAATATTTCCTCCAATGTCTTGAGGGCGCCAGAACACAGGTGAACGCCACTTATCACCGCATCCTGAATGACCAGCGCCATGAGAATGTTGTACTTATCGGGTTTAATAAAATCGCAGAGCGCAGCTTTGATCGCTGGAGCATGGCCTACATACCGCACACCAAACTCTCGCGGGAAGCGATACTGAAATACAGCCAGCAAGACACGTTTAATCCCTACACACTCTCATACCCAAGTGCTCTTTGTATGATGGAAGAATTATCTGATCTTTACACCGGCGAGGATTAAGCCGCTGACAGTTTGTTTACCTATTTGATAAGTTTTATTTTTTATGTCTGAGTACCGCGTTTTAGCCAGAAAATACCGCCCCCGCACCTTTGACGATCTGGTGGGGCAGGAAGCGCTGGTACGTACATTGAGTAATGCGATCCATTCCGGCCGTATTGCCCATGCATTTCTGCTGACAGGCATCCGGGGCATCGGGAAAACCACTACCGCCCGCATTATCGCACGGGCACTTAATTGCATCGGAGAAGATGGCACCGGTGGCCCAACGCCTTCACCCTGCGGTGTTTGCGCTAACTGCACCCAGATTCTGGAAGACCGGCATGTGGATGTCATGGAAATGGACGCGGCCTCGCGTACCGGCGTGGGCGATATCCGCGACATCATAGAAACGGTGCATTATGCGCCGACCAATGCACGTTATAAAATTTATATCATTGACGAGGTGCACATGCTTTCGACCAGCGCCTTTAATGCGCTGCTGAAAACACTGGAAGAGCCGCCACCCCACGTTATCTTCATTTTTGCTACCACGGAAATTCGTAAAATTCCGGTCACCATTCTGTCACGCTGCCAGCGGTTTGATCTCAAGCGGCTTGAGCTGGAACGGATGGCAGAACATCTCAGCCATATTGCTGCCAAAGAAGATGTCAGCGTGGAGGATGAGGCTCTGAACCTGCTGGCGATGGCAGCCGAA
Source organism: uncultured Rickettsiales bacterium (assembly GCA_964390025.1). Classification (GTDB taxonomy): domain Bacteria; phylum Pseudomonadota; class Alphaproteobacteria; order Rickettsiales; family UBA998; genus CAYMGS01. The sequence goes on from CAYMGS010000176.1 coordinate 2,657, forward strand.
GGCTCCGTGCGCGATGGCCTGTCGCTGCTTGATCAGGCCATTGCCCATAGTATCGATGATAGCGGCAATACCGGCACCGTGACCGCAGAATCGGTGCGCACCATGCTGGGTCTGTCAGATCGCACCCGTCTTTTTACATTGCTGGAACATCTCTTTGCCGGCGAAACCCTGCCCGCTCTGGATCTTCTCAATGCGCAATATCGTGACGGGGCGGATCTGGCATTACTTTTTACCGACCTGCTGACCATGACCCATATGGTCACACGCCTGTCGCTTGCCCCGGACTCTGACCTCGGCCCTGCCTACGCCGATACGGAAAAGGAGTACGCAAAAAAGCTGGCAGAGAAGCTGGATATGCACGAACTTACGCGTGCATGGCAGCTTCTGCTTAAGGGGCAGGAGGAAGTCAAACGCTCGGCCGATGGCCTGACCTCCGCCGAAATGGCGCTGATTCGCTTCACCCATGCCTCTAGCCTCCCCAGCCCGGCTACGGTTATCCGTCAGTTAAAAGAAACTCCTGCTTCTGCCCCGTCACCTGAAACGCCACCCTCTGCACCTCCAAATGGGGGTGGCGGTAATGCGCAGGCTATCGCAGGTGGCCAGACCGCACCAGCTCCGGCTCCGGAACAAGTAGCACAGCCGGAACTCATGGAATCGGCTCCCACGCCGCATTTGTCTCTGGCAGCCAACAACCCGCCTATACAGATTGCTACGTTTGAGGATATTATGGCCTGGTGCGAAAGTCAGCGTGAGCCAACCCTGCTGCATCACCTGACACATAATGCCAGCGTAATCACCTGCGAGCCAGGCACCCTGCGCCTGAGCCAGCGCCTGCCGTTCCCACAGGAGATGAC
>CAYMGS010000177.1:0-1267 GCA_964390025.1 uncultured Rickettsiales bacterium
AAACCGGGCGTTGAGGTAGCCGCTCGCTAGCTGTGCGCGAAGATGTCAACTTCCGGCCAGCCTGCCAGATCGACCTCCACCCGCGCCGGCAGACAATCCATCACACGCCGCGCCAGCCCTTGCCGGCCCTCCCGCGCCAGGCGTTCTTCCAGCTGGGCCTTCAGCTGATGCAGATGCAACACATCCGAGGCTGCGTACTCTACCTGCTCCGGCGTTAGTTCCGGCGCACCCCAGTCCGAAGATTGCTGCTGCTTGGAAATATCGATACCCAGCAATTCCCGGCAAATATCCTTTAATCCATGCCGCTCGGTATAAGTGCGGCACAGGCGCGAGGCAATCTTGGTACAGTATGCAGGTGAAGCATCCACACCCAGATACTCGCGCAATATGGCCAGATCAAACCGTGCAAAGTGATAGATTTTCTCAATATCACGATTGGCAAGCAATGCTTTCAGGTTGGGGGCATCGTAGTTTGCTTCCGGGAAATGCACCACATGCGCCTCCCCGTCCCCGGCGGAAAGCTGCACAACACACAGCCGGTCGCGCTTATTATTCAACCCCATAGCCTCCGTATCTACAGCAATACTACCGGAAAAACTCAGATCTGCGGGCAGGTCACAGATATGCAAATGACTGGTAATGGCGAGTCTCCTTTTATAAAAATTAGCGCCTAAGGTATCACCGCCCCCCACGTAATCACAATGGAAAATTTATACTCGCAAACGCACACTTCATTTGTGTATTGCAAAGCACAAAGCGCTGTAAAACATATCGCGGGGTTGCAAGAAAAGAGAGAAAACTTGCCCAATGTTAATCAATCGCTTACGTTTTGCAATGTATGGTCGGATAGCGCGCAATGGGTGCGCACGACTGGCTTAAGTAATAAAATGAGGTTACCAATGACTATCAAGGCAGGGAAATTATGCGTAGCAGCTCTTTTAGGAGCGACCATGCTGGCTGGTAGTGCCGCAGCACAGGGCAGCTTGGATACGCGCGACGTAGTAATGGATACAAACGGCCACATTGTGGTCAATACATTTGGCAATTGTGTGCGCACCAAATGGGAAGCGGGTGCAGACGCCTGCGCGCCGGACGCACCACCGCCACCTCCGCCTCCGCCCGTTGCGAAGGTGAAAGAGGATAGCCGTTCCTATCTCGTATTCTTTGATTTTGACCGCTCTAACCTGACGCCCGATGCGCAGGCCGTGATTCAGAATCTGTTTGATAACACGCGCAATGCACGTGCGGTACAGTATAGCATTACCGG
>CAYMGS010000177.1:1277-3478 GCA_964390025.1 uncultured Rickettsiales bacterium
CGCCATCGCCGCGGTGGAGAAGGCCGGCGGCAAGGTCACGCTGACCGCTCCGGTACCGATGCCTATAATATGGCCCTGTCGCAGCGTCGCGCACAATCCGTGCAGAATGCACTTAAAGGCTATGGCGTTCCGGCTGGTGCCGTATCCATGGACTGGAAAGGTGAACGTGATCCACTCGTAGCGACGGATGATGGCATTCGTGAGCCGCAAAACCGCCGCGCGGAAATCCGTGTACGTAGTGAGGTTTACGAATAGACCCTCTGTAAACCATCATCATAAAGGGCGCTTACTTTCGGGTAAGCGCCCTTTTTACATGAGGAAACGCGTTGTTTTATAGGTCAGATTGATAGCAAAATGGCACGCGTCACCTGAACAGGCACACTAAAGCTGCGCTGATATTTACCGTGCTATAAAACAAAAAGAGAAAATGCTAAGCGTAATGCTTATTTGTTCATTGCGAGCTTAGCGGCGCTGCTGCCGGTAGCACAGGTGCGAATACCGTGCAGCGAAGCAAACTGCTTGCCTGCGGCATAGCCCTTTACGGAACCGCGATCCATAGAAACCACTCTGGAGAAGGCTTCTTTCATTTCCGCACAGTACGTATCCGCAGCTCCCATGGAGCGCTGGGAGGCGTCATTGGCCAGACGCGTTACAAATTTATTGAGTTGATGATCCGCGCCACCACCATATGCACGACGGAAATAACCTTTCACGGCAGCACTGTCTGCATTAAACGCACCTTTGTGCTTATTGATGAATGCATTATACGATGCCTGCTGATTGCAGGAAAGCGCCGCCACCATCAGGCTGCTCTTCAGCGCGCGGAGATTCATGGCGCTGGCCTCGGTCTGCGTTGCACAGGTTGCCTGCGCTGCTACCGGCATTATGGCTGCCACCGTGGCCATCATCAACAATTTCCGCATACTGACTCCTCGTTACGTATCACATTCTAATCTTTACAACACGGCCAATATAACCACACACAGCATATATGAAAACCCTTTATTGATTCTTTATACAGTATTTGCGTGGCTTCGTCTTTATCATGCGGTAATCTCATCACAATTTGTCGCTAAATACAGCCCGGAGGGATAGATGGAGACAGAAGCAATGGTCGATTTATTACTGCACTGGAGCACTCTGGCCATTGAAGTAACCGGCATTCTGGTGATCGTGATCGGTGCGATTGTCGCTACAGCCAGCTATCTTGAAAGCCGTATCAGGCGTGTATCCCCTGACCGTTGCTATCACAAACTGCGTGCCGGCCTTGGGCGCTCCATCCTGCTGGGTCTGGAATTTCTGGTAGCAGCAGACATCATTGAAACCGTGGCTATAGAACCTTCCATGGAAAGCGTGCTGGTACTCGGCGGCATCGTCCTGATCCGTACATTCCTGAGTTTTGCCCTTGAGATCGAGATTGAAGGCAAACTACCGTGGCGCCCCAAACAAAAAACAGCCAATACCCCACAATAGAATCGCCAGAGCAGAGCAGCCACCTGCAACATGCGCTTATTTAAAACATATGGTTTTTTCCAACAATAATATAGAAAATTAATCGGGTTTAATGTTTTCATGATATACAGACACACTACGCTTATACAGGAGTACCGTAAGCCTATGAGCAATGTCACACTGATCGATCAGCCTGCCTGGATATTAGTTGCCAATGCAGAAGAAGCACGCATCTATGAATATGTGGGCCCCGAGGCTACATTAATAGAGAGGGAGACTCTTACTCAGAAGCTGCCAAAAAACAGCGATCCGGAGCGTGACGAACGCGGGCAGAACAAAAACCAGCAGATGCCGGGTGGTGAAACCTACGCGCCTCCCACTGACCCGCGAACGCATGAAAAAGAATCGTTTGCGAAAGACATCGCCGCTTACCTGTTTGACCATCACCAGAAATATGACCGTCTGGTTGTCGTGGCTGCTCCGGCCATACTGGGCATGCTGCGCGACGAACTGCATAAGGAGGCAGAGCAGCGCATTGTGGCGGAAATCGACAAGAATCTCAGCCCGTACGACACACATGAACTGCCGGAATTGCTGGATGACGTGGTGGCGTTTGATCGTAATGCGCAGCAGTAAGAGGTTTAGTACACGTATCTTACTGGCTTAAGCCATCCGAAGCACGAAGTGCGAAGGATGGTGCCCAGGAGAGGACTTGAACCTCCACTCCCCGAAGAGAACTAGCACCTGAA
>CAYMGS010000178.1:0-3454 GCA_964390025.1 uncultured Rickettsiales bacterium
AGAAGCAGTAATGTTTCCCATCGATGTGGATACGGCCATATCACGTTCCTTGCAACGGGACACGGAAAATGAAATCTATAAGCGGGATATTCCTGAGGGTGTTATTCGCAAGACAGTGGAAACATTTGAGAAAAATCGCCCTTCCACAGAAGAAGGTTTTGACCGCGTTAGCGTTGCTCTCGAAGATGGTAAGCGACGCACTTCTTATACTGCGCTGGAAGAAACAAGGGCATCTCAGGCAGAAGGACAGCGTCGCTAGTTTGCACCTACCCCTTCTCTACCACGGCGTCCAGGCCGTAAGCGGTATGGAGTGCCCGCAGCGCCAGTTCAATATACGCTTCTTCAATCAGCACGCTGACCTTAATTTCCGAGGTGGTGATGGCCATAATGTTAATTCTTTTCTCCGCCAGCGTTTCAAACATCTGCTGTGCCACCCCGGCATGGGAGCGCATACCCACCCCGATCACCGAGAGCTTGGCAACCTTGGCATCCGTATGCAACGACTGGTATTCCAGCACCTCACGCTTGCCTTCCAGCACGCGCACCGCATTCCCCAGATCGCCCCTACTGACGGTAAAAGTCACATCCGTTACCTTGCCGTCCGGCGCGACGTTCTGCACGATCATATCCCCGTTGATATTTGCTTCCGCCAGCGGGCCAAAAATCGCCGCGGACACACCCGGCTGGTCTTTCACGCCGGACAGTGTAATCCGTGCTTCATCACGGCTATAAGCCAGTCCGGTAATGCGTTGCTTCTCCATTACATCTTCCTCTCTTACCAGTAAGGTTCCGGGAGTATCATCAAAGGTAGAGCGCACCTGCAATACCACCCCGTGATTCATTGCCACTTCCACCGAGCGCGTCTGTAATACCTTCGCGCCCTGTGATGCCATTTCCAGCATCTCCTCATAGGTGATGCGCTCAAGCTTGCGCACCCCTTCCACGATACGGGGATCACAGGTATAAACACCGTCCACATCCGTATAAATATCACAACGGTCAGCGTCAAACGCAGCAGCAATCGCCACGGCGGAGGTATCCGAACCGCCACGTCCCAGCGTCGCCACACGTCCGTCTTCCGTCACACCCTGAAAACCGGTAATCACTGCCACACGTCCATCAGCCAGACTTTCTTTTACCTTCTCCGCCTGAATCTCTTCAATCCGTGCCTTGCCGTGTGCCCCGTCACAGAGAATCGGCACCTGCCAGCCCGTCCATGCCCGCGCCAGAATGCCATTACTGCGCAGATGCAGTGCCATCAGCCCGGCAGTCACCTGCTCTCCGGCGGACACCACCACATCGTGATCGGCATATTCTTCTACATCTTTCAGATCAGAAACTGCCTTGACATATCCCACCAGCTCATCAGTAATCCCGGCCATGGCGGAGACCACCACGATCACCTGATTACCGTCTTCCACTTCACGTTTGACATGGCGGGCGGCATTCTGGATACGTTCGATATTGGCGACGGACGTGCCGCCGAATTTCATGACAATCAGGGCCATAACAGGTCAGGCAGTTTGGTTTACGGCTGACTGTTCTAGGCGAGAGGTTTAGCTTTTGCAACGCTTTTCCTGCACAGCCGCATCATCCCCCCATTGCATCACCACAGCAGCATCACCGTCAGCATAATAATCCGGACGCAGACCGGTTTTGACAAAACCAAGACGTGCGTAAAGCTGCTGCGCGGCCTGATTCGTATCGGAGACATCGAGTCGGCATACATGCACCCCTTTCGTCTGTATCAACACCTGCATGAGTTGCTGTGCCAGACCCTGACGACGATAAGGTTCATCAATGGCAATGGTCACCACTTCCGCTTCTGGCGGCATCACCTGCGCCACCAGATAGCCGGCAATGGCACCATCTTTCTCCGCTACCCAGATACGGTAGGTGGGGTGCTCAAGCCACGCATGTAATGCTTCGGCGCGCCAGTCCTGTGGCAGGCATGTGCGATGAATGGCTGCCATGGCGTCACAGTCTTTTTCCTGTGCAGGCCGAACGGACATAGTGCTTAAGGCTTCTTCTTGAGGACGTATTGATCCAGCGGGTAGTTGGGATACACCTCCACCTTCTTCATCTCTAAAATCTCAAAACCATAATCGTCCGCCATTTTGCGGATATACGGTTCACTGTGTCCAAAGCGTCCCAGTCCCTGAAGCAGAGCATAGGTTTCACCGGCGAAAGGTTCCACCTGAAACCCAAACAGGCCGTTTTCATGCAGCGCCTTACTTACGCCGGGGAAGACCGTGCTCAGATCACCGACAAAATTAAACACATGCGATGCGGTGACCAGATCGAAGGAGGCTTTGTCAACTTCCTGCAGATAATCACGCAGGTCGCGAAGGATGGTACGCAGATAAATATCGCCCCCATCACGTCTGCGACGGCGCATGGCATGATCCAGCATCGGGCGGCAGAAATCCACCCCGGTCATATGCCCGGCAACATCCGCCAGCATCACTCCGGTCAGCCCGGTACCACACCCAAGGTCGAGCATACGGAAATTCACCTGACGCGTGTCAATATAGGGACGCAATGCTTCGTCCAGCACCACATGCCCAACATAGCCCATTTCGCGTTGCTGAAACTCATACGCATCGGCAATCCGCTCGAAATATTCCATCGCCATATGGCGCGGCATCGTACGCGGGCGCTTGTCCGCCGGCACATGCTTGGGGCTGATCATCGCCATCATAAACTGGGCTTCATCGCTGTTAGGGTTTAGCCTGAGCGCATGCTGTAACGCTCCAATTGCCAGAGATGTTTCACCCCGGGCATAGTAACAACTCCCCAGCACATACCATGCACGGGGATGTTTCGGGTTGAGCCACAGGGCAATTTTCAGTCGGAAGATCGCATCACGGAACAGGCCCTGGTCAGCAAACTCACACCCCATACGGTAATTGGTTTCCGGCAAAAAACGAAATTTATTGGCAATGTCATTGTAAAATTCCTGAGGAACCTCGAACATTTTTCCGATATTCGAGAGTATGCCGCCACTGCCTGCCACTTGCGGCTTGCCGGATTTCGGTGCCTGTGTAGGCGAGGCAGCAGGCCGGGCCTGAGGGCCGGTCGGGTCACGGGGGGGAGGTACTGGAGCGTTGTCGTCTGTCGTCATACGTAGCGTTCGGCAGATATAAGCAGGTGAAACCGCGTCTAGTTTAACATGATTGGCATTGTATGCATAATATTCTAGGATACTCCTTATGACATTACCAGCACATAGCACGATTGATACGGAAGAAGTGGCACAATTCTCACGCATTGCCGAGGAGTGGTGGGATGAAAGCGGCAAATTCAGGCCGCTGCATCAGATAAACCCGTTGCGCATCGGCTATATTCGTGACCACGCCGCACACCATTTCAACCGGGATATGGACACGCTGCCGGTCTTTGAGGGCCTGAGCCTGACCGATATTGGCTGCGGCGGAGGTCTTCTGTGTGAACC
>CAYMGS010000179.1:0-3431 GCA_964390025.1 uncultured Rickettsiales bacterium
GCGCAGCGCTCCTATGAGATGAATTCCAAGGTGATTACTGCATCCGATGAAATGATTCAGGCTCTGAATCAGTCGGCCTAGATGACGATATAACAGCGTAAGGAGGAGACGATGCGTACCATAACAATAAAAACCGCACTAACCTGTCTGTTTATTGCCTGCTTTGCTCCCGTAGCATCTCAGGCGAATCAGGCATACACGCCTTCTCAGGGCATCTTCACCCTGACTGTGGATGAAGCAGAACGGGCACTGGGCCTGGCACTGGCAGAAGAAGGCGTGGCGGAGATGGTGAAAGCACAGATCACCAACACCCGCCCCGGCATTCTGTATCGCCATTCTCAGGCCATGGACGTGGCGGTGAAATCGCTGAAATATGATGCATCGGAAAGCAGCTTCAGCGCCAATCTGTTCTTTGTCAGTGGTGGCGATGTATTGTCAGCCATGCCGGTTTCCGGACGTTTTGACGAGATGATCGCCATCCCCGTGCTCAAGCATCGTGTGTATAATGGCGACATCATTGAACAGGATGATCTGGAAGATATTGCCTACCCTATTTCCCGGCTGCGGAAAGATACGATTGTCCAGCCACGTAGCCTAATCGGCAAAACACCTCGTCGTGTGATTTCCGGCAACCGCCCGGTGCGTGAGCGTGAGCTTAGCTCCCCGGACATTCTGGAAAAAGGGGCGACCGTCAATATGCGTTATGACACGCCGTATATGATTATCAGCACGGTTGGTGAAGCGCTGGAAGCCGGTGCGGAAGGTGAGCATATCCGGGTACGCAACCTGGATAGCGGTACCATTGTGGAAGCACGCGTGAACTCAGAGCGCGAAGTGCTGGTTGGCCGGAGTGCCATCCGTACGGAATAAGAACAACAGGAGGAGATTATGCGCCTTACATTACGTCACACCACATTACTCAGCGCAGCCATGCTGACATTGAGCGGATGCGCTTCCACGCTGGATAAACTTGAGCGTGTGGGCAATCCGCCGGCGATGACGCGGGTGGAAGACCCGACGATTAAGCCGGAATACCGGCCCATGACATGGCCTACCCCTGCTCCGCAGGCGGAGCAGCGCCAGTACGCCAATACACTGTGGCAACCGGGCGCACGCGCCTTTTTCCGTGACCAGCGGGCCAGTCAGGTGGGCGATATTCTGAAAGTTCGTATTGAAATTGACGACCGCGCTGAACTGGATAACGACAGTGAACGCACCCGGGATGCTCAGGAGAATGTGGGCGCACCGGATGTTTACGGCTTAGAGAAGCTCTTTGGCACGATTACGCCCGGCTCCCCCAACCCGGCCAGCCTGTTTGATATTTCAGGCAGCACGACCAATACCGGGGAAGGCAGTATTGAGCGCGAGGAAAAAATTGAAACCACCGTGGCCGCCACCATTACGCAGGTGCTGCCCAACGGTAACTTCGTGATTGAGGGCACGCAGGAGATCCGCGTGAATTATGAGCTGCGGGAAATCGCCGTGGCCGGGGTAATCCGCCCGGAAGATATTGATTCCGATAATACGATCAACTCCACGCAGATTGCACAGGCACGCATTAATTACGGCGGACGCGGCCAGCTGACCGATGTCCAACAGCCACGCTGGGGCCATCAGGTCATCGACGTGCTGTCACCCTTCTAGGAAACCCAATACCCCCCCGATGCGTCCCTCCAAACGCGCATCAGAAAAAGGGCAGTCACCGCAGTGGCTGCCCTTTAGAATATTCATCTATTTTTTTGTTAAACGGCTACGCCCTGATTGGCATTTTTCATAGCCACTTCGTGTGATTTATTTTCGCTCATGGCATTAACGGCCTGAGCTGCCGACATTTCACCTAAATCCGCTACGCTGTATTCTTCACCGTGAACACCCACGCCATTTACATGCTCAAGCCCAAGCCCTGCTGTTAAGCCTTGGAATGTGTTTTGAGTTGGTTCATCTAATTCATTTGTCAGAGGACTGCCCCCGGTAGCACCCGCACCCATGGCATGTTCTGCAAACCGGGCAGAGCGGCCAAGCTTCGGCGTCTGCTCGGGAGCCGCAATCTCCTGTCCTTTATCAGGCGCAAATGCCTGTTTGATAGTATCGGGCGCACCCATAACGCGATCTTTAGCGCCGACCATCTTATCTTTTGCCGCGCCTGCCATTCCCACGACAGAACCAGCTAACGCCTTAAATAAGGCACCATCGGCGCAGGCTTCATTGAGGTGGCTAATCAGGGGCAGATTGTCCAGCATCGCTGCACAGTCGCCTGCCATTCCTCCCATTTGCCACATATACGCCATCAGATAAACTCCTAGTTCATATCATTATATGACATTTTAACAACATTGTACGTGACAGTTTTGTGACAATACCACAATGCCTGTATGTGCCATACAGGGCTTAGTGTAGCAGAAACCGGGGTATATGGCTAATTGAGCTGTAGCGCGAAGCAGTTTTGCTTCATCTTCGCCAGCTTGCGACAGGCGGCATCCGCCTCATTGCGTGAGAGATTGCCCAGCCGTGCCCGGTGGATGGGTGCCGCCTGATCGCCGTCAGACGAGATGGTAACATACGCATCTTCCACATCCCGGCGCAGCACGCCAAACGCCTTCTTGACGGCAGCCCGCGCCTGTTCTTCCTTGCGGAAGGCACCGACTTGAATACCCCAGACTTTTTCATCTCCCCGGTAGCGGGTGCGCGGCTCATAGCCGACATCCCCCTGCCCGGACTCGATCATTGCCATCTGGTATTCCAGCGTACCTTTGCGGGGCGCAGGTGCTTCTTTGGGGGGCGGCGCAAATGCCGTACGTCTGGGCTCAGGGGCCGGAGCAGGCTTCGGCGGGTCAAACGAGACAGAAGCACTGAAACGCGGCGCTTCCCGTACCTGTACAGGCGCAGGCTCCGGTGCGGCACTGGCAATCTCTTCAATCTGCTCCTGCGTGTCTTCTCCATAATGCTGGACAGAACGGTGGCCACTGGCCCCGAGCCGCGTACGATTAGCGGAACCCAAACGCAGTGAGAAACTTGGCGGTTGCGCTTCCTGCTCCGGTTCATCCCTGATGGCCAGCTTCATGTCGGGCGCTTGCGCAGCTTCCTCAAGCTTTGCCTGCGCCAGTAACGCCTGCTTTTTGGCCTCCATCTCCGCATGAGCACGCATGGGGTTTAAGACGCTGGCCGGTGCATTAGCCACCATACGGGGGCGGTGTTTGATGATATCCAGCCCTTCAAATGTACGCTCCAGTATCGACACCATCTCGGCATCCCGGGCACGAGAACTTACCCCGCCGAGCACAATGGAAATGATATGAAACCCGTCTTTTTTGACGGATGTTGCCAGATTAAAGCCGGAAGCACGGATATAACCGGTCTTAATGCCATCTACTCCGGCAAATTTACCGATCACACGGTTATGGCTTTTAAATGTCCGGCGCTTGAAGGTAAAT
>CAYMGS010000180.1:0-2061 GCA_964390025.1 uncultured Rickettsiales bacterium
CGCAAACCAATCCGTCGAAAATATAATCAGAAATTCTTATTTGGAATGACTATATTTCAGTGCCTCCTGTAGCAATATTAGCTAAAAGAATTGTAGACACAGGAATCAGCACAATCCAACCTCTGAGAAATTCTATAGTTACGTTTTCTTCAATTTTGTACGTTAAGGCTGCTATAAAGAGATAATATATGTGAAGTGCTAAAGGACTTAGAGCAACAGTCGTTATTACCGATAAAATATATTTCGTTATTAAATAATGATTATATTCCTTAAAAAAATCTGGCCAGATTGTAACAATTCCTAATAATAAGCCATAGAGGGGCCAAGGTAATACCAATGGAATTCGCAAAAAATAACTGTATATTTTTCTTTCATATTGATGATTGAACATACATACGTGCCTTAAACGAAAACAAGGCGGCTGAGGGTATCCTCACTGCCGCCTTGTGTTCCCCAATGGTTATTGGTGCTATTCTTTGCCCTCGGCCTTAGGTTCGGCGGCGGGCTTGGCTTCTTTTTTCGCAGCGGGCTTAGCTTTCTTCGCATCCGCTGCTGGCTTTTCTGCCTTGGCATCTTTCTTTAGCCAGTCCTGCTTCTCGCGGATACGGGCCGCTTTACCCGTCAGGCCGCGCAGATAGTAGAGCTTGGCGCGGCGTACATCACCGCTGCGCACGCGCTCCACTGACTCCAGACGCGGAGAGTATAGCGGGAAAATACGCTCCACACCTTCGCCGTGGCTGATCTTGCGTACGGTGAAGGAGGATTGCAGCCCGCGATTCTTCTTCGCAATGCACACACCTTCGAATGCCTGTACACGCTCGGTGCTGCCCTCGATAATACGCACGTTCACACGTACGGTATCACCCGGCGCAAAGTCGTCCAGACAGTTGTTTTCTGTCAGTTCGTTCAGGTGTTCCTGTTCCAGTGTTTGCAACATGTTCATGGCCGTTCACCTTATATTTTCTTCTGTTTTCCTGCGCAATGCCGCTCCCAGAGTTCCGGCCTGCGTGCCCTTGTAATCTCTTCCGCCTGCTCCCTGCGCCACCGGCTAATATGCTCGTGATGACCGCTGAGCAACACTTCCGGGACATTTAGCCCCTTCCACGAAGGGGGCTTAGTATAGTGAGGATATTCCAGGAGTAAAGCGCTTTCTTCGCCTAAGGCAAAACTTTCTTCCCGGTGGGTTTCTGCGTTGCCAAGTGACTCAGGAATATGACGAAGTACGGACTCCACCAATGCCATGGCTGCCACCTCACCCCCAAAGAGGACAAAATCACCGAGGCTGATCTCGAGCGGCCGGTAATGCTCGGCCACTCGTTCATCGACCCCCTCAAAGCGTCCGCACAGTAATATCAGGCCCTCCTGCGTTGCCAGATCTTCGGCAATCTGCTGGGTAAGAGGTGTGCCGCGCGGGGTTAGATGCACCAGCTGTGCGTCGGGTGTGGCCGCCTGTGCCTGTTCGATAGCCGCTCCTACGATGTCCGGGCGCATCACCATGCCTGCGCCACCGCCATACGGTGTGTCATCTACATTGGCGTGTTTGCCTGTCGCAAAATCCCGTATATTGAGCGTATAGCACTCCCACAGCCCACGCTCCAGTGCCCTGCCGGGCAGGGAAAAGCCCAGCGGCCCCGGAAACATCTCGGGAAACAGGGTAAGAAAGGTGACGGGGTAAGTCATAAGATCATTAGATTATCGATGAATAGATGATCCATTATCGAATCATCGCTCATCTGTCATCTAAATCTTATACTCATCAACAATATCGCTCAGCTCTCCGGCCACGGCAGAGAGATCGCTGGAGGTTTTCTGTACGCCTTTGGCACTGTCTTTATTATCCTGCGCGCGTTCCGTGTAGTTTTTCACCGCCGTAATCATACTACTGGTTTGCGCGGATGCATTGGTCATGCTTTCGTTCACCATTTGCGCGCCTTCGGAAATATCATTAATGGCCGCTGCCACCTGCTGCGCGCTGGAACTGGCCTGCAGGGTAGATTGCGAAATCTGGCTGGCATCGAGATTCTGGCGATTGGCCTGCTCGGTGATGTCATGCATGGAGCG
>CAYMGS010000180.1:2118-3431 GCA_964390025.1 uncultured Rickettsiales bacterium
TATCCTGCGTGGCAGTGATCTGGCTGGCGATTTCATCCGTTGCTTTAGCTGTCTGGCTGGCCAGTGATTTGATCTCGTCCGCTACAACAGCAAACCCACGCCCCACCTCTCCCGCGCGGGCGGATTCAATGGAAGCGTTGAGCGCCAGCAGGTTGGTTTCTTCCGCAATATTCTTGATAAAGTCTACCACGCTGCCGATTTTGCCGGAGGCCTCCACCAGTGTCGCGGTGGCTTTGCTGGCTTCCTGCATGCAGTGATGTGCTTCTTCCGCCACCTGGGACACACCTGTGGACTTCTCTGCTACTTCGCCAATCGAGCGGGTCATGTTCTCAATGGTCTCAGAGACGGCTTTCAATTGACTGGATACCGTATCAGCGTTGGTTGAAATCTCATCGACTTTCTTGCTGATATCGGTCGCAATAAAAGTAGCGCTTTCTACATCGCTGGAAACAGCGGTGGTGGAATTACCGATATGTGCCGAATCATCCAGAATCTTCTCGAAGTTATCGGAAAACTGCGAAGAAATACCGGAAAGCCGTTCCGAGGAAGAGGAAAGAATGCGGGCATTCTGGGATATGTTGATCATCAGATATTGCATGCGTTGGACAAATCGGTTGAACAGGATGGCAATTTCTGCGGATTCGTCGCCTGTACTTTCATCCAGTCGCTGTGTTAAATCTCCCTTACCTTCTACTATGTTATAGAGGGCTTCCTGAAGTAATCCTGTACCCATTGTGACGCCATGCTCGGCTTTGTTCAGACCCATCAGCTCTTCTTCTTCGGTGACGCGCATGGAGAAGAACTGGTGCAGCAGATAGAAGAATGTGTAACAGACGCCAAAGCTCCAGAGGAAGCTCAGGCCCACGCCTTCCATCTGAATCAGCATTTGCTCCATACGGGTAAGACCATCAAATTGTTCTGCGTTACCCAGCACCCCGATCAGCATCGTCCCCCATGCACCGCAGAAACCATTGATTGGTACGGCGCAGACCACATCATCCAGTTTGAAATTACGTGATAGCACGCGGAAACTGGCGGCTACCAGCAGGCCGCTGGTCACCCCGACAATGACGACATCCGCGATGTTAAACAGGTGGCATCCGGCCGCTACCCCGCACAATCCGCCAAGAATACCGTACAGGCAGCGTTCCGGGCGGAAAATACCGTCCAGATACCGGCCGATGACCAGTGACGTCAGCCCTGAAAACGCTGCACATAGCAGCGTATTCGACATAATATGCGCCACGTCCTCCGACCCGGCATGTGCTAAAGCGCTGTTAAAGGCCAGCGCACCGACCCACAGCACCATAACG
>CAYMGS010000181.1:0-3309 GCA_964390025.1 uncultured Rickettsiales bacterium
ACGTGCTGCCCTGGGGCCAGATGAGCTTCTGGGGGGCGACGGTGATTACCAACCTGTTTTCCGCCTTCCCGTTTATAGGTGAGGGGATTGTGGAATGGTTGTGGGGCGGCTTCTCGGTTGATAACCCGACGCTCAACCGCTTTTTCTCGCTGCATTATCTGCTGCCGTTCGTGATTGTCGGCGTGGTGTTCCTGCATATCTGGGCGCTGCATGTGCATGGCTCCAACAACCCGCTGGGGATTGATGCTAAAGGCCCGCAGGATAAAATCCCGTTCCACCCCTACTACACCATCAAGGACATGTTCGGTTTTGGCGTGTTCTTTCTGGTGTTTGCCTATTTCATCTTCTTTGCGCCGAATTACCTCGGCCATGCGGATAACTATATTGAGGCCGACCCGATGGTGACCCCGGCACATATTGTCCCGGAATGGTATTTCCTGCCATTTTATGCCATCTTGCGTGCCGTGCCGGATAAGCTTGGTGGTGTGCTGCTAATGTTTGCTTCCATTTTTGTGCTGTTTGTGCTGCCCTGGCTGGATTCTTCCAAGGTACGCAGCGGCCATTTCCGCCCCCTGTTTAAGCCGTTTTTCTGGCTGTTTGTTCTGAGCTGCATTGGGCTTGGGTATCTGGGTGCAAAACCGGCAGAAGGCATTTATGTATTCTGGGCGCGCATTCTTACCACCTATTACTTTGCCTATTTCCTCGTGATTCTGCCGCTGCTTGGTAAATATGAAAAACCCCTGCCGCTGCCGAAAAGTATCGGTCAGCCGGTCTTGAAAAAATCGTAGTGAGGACGCCTACATGCCCCTGCTGATTGTCGCATTACTTTCCCTGTTTCTTGCTTCCCCGGCACTTGCTGCCGGCTCAGATGCCAAGCCCCCGCGCGATATGCACTGGAAGTTTGACGGTGCGTTTGGCACAGTGGATCGCCAGTCTGCCCAGCGTGGCCTGCAGGTTTACCGCGAAGTCTGCGCTGCCTGTCACGGGATGAAACGCGTAGCGTTCCGCACGCTCAGCGGTATCGGCTTTCCCGAAGCCGAGATCAAAGCGCTGGCAGCGGAATATGACATTACCGACGGGCCGAATGACGATGGTGATATGTTCCAGCGTCCCGGCCTGCCTTCGGATAAATTTCCCTCACCCTACGCCAATGAAAAAGCGGCACGCGCAGTTAATAATGGTGCGTATCCTCCGGATCTGAGCCTGATTATTAAGGCACGTCCGAACGGTGCAAACTACTTTTACTCCCTGATGACCGGTTATAAGGAAGCACCAGAGGATATGGAGCTGGGCAATGGCATGTATTACAACCCGTATTTCCCGGGTGGGCAGATTGCCATGCCGACGCCGCTGTCTGACGGTCAGGTGACCTATGAAGACGGCACCACGGCCAGCGTTGACCAGATGGCCCGTGACCTGACGAATTTCCTGCAATGGGCTGCTGAACCGGAGATGGAAGTGCGCAAGCGCATGGGCGTGAAGGTCATGATCTTCCTGCTGATCACCACCTTCCTGCTCTACATTGCCAAGCGACGTATCTGGCGTAATCTGCACTAGGCGGCTCCTCCTTGGATACCGAGACCTTTCTACACACCCTTCTGCTTGGCCTTGTTGAAGGAGTCACGGAATTTCTGCCGGTTTCTTCGACCGGCCATTTAATCCTGCTGATTGATATACTGGGGTTTCAGTCTCCGCCCGGGCAGGTCTTCGAGGTGGTGATCCAGCTGGGCTCCATACTGGCGATCTGCTGGCTGTATCGTGCGCGGTTGTGGCATACGGCGCGCCATATGCATGATGACCCGGCGGCGCGGCATTTTGCCTTCCTGCTGGTCATTGCGTTTATACCTTCCGCTATTGTCGGCGCAACGTTCCATGGCTTTATCAAATCCGTGCTGTTCTCCCCGCTGGTGGTCTCGGTGATGCTGGTGGTCGGCGGCGTGCTGATTTTGCTGATTGAGCGCTATAAGCCTGAGCCGCGCATCCATTCGGTCGATGAGATCAGCTACCGGCGAGCCTTTGCCATAGGGTGTATCCAGACGCTGGCGGTGATTCCCGGCACTTCACGTTCCGGGGCCACCATCATGGGCTCATTATTGCTGGGGCTGGAGCGCAAGACCGCAGCGGAATTCTCCTTCTTTCTTGCAATACCCACCATGCTGGGGGCGACCACCTATGATGTGTATAAGAATTATCATCAGATGACGCTGGAAGGGGTAGAGATTATTGCCGTGGGGTTTATCAGTGCGTTTATAGCGGCCATGTTTTCTGTGAAGCTGTTGCTGCGCCTGATCAGCCGTCACGGCTTTGCACCCTTTGCTGTGTACCGGATTATTCTGGGGTCTCTGATGCTGGGGTTTTTCCTGCTTTAAGCCATGCCTTCACTTCGCTGATCCGGATTGCCCTGAGGCCCAGCACACTGATAGCATAGATACCGGCCCCACCGATAATCAGGATTGCCAGCGCCGGGTATTTCCGCTCATTTTCCAGCCAGTCGGCGAAGACGGAAAGCCCAACCGTCAGCGCGACAGCCATGAAAGTTACGCTGGTAGCAATCTTCAACAGAAACAGAATGAACGGGCGATCGGGTTTAAGCATATCGCGGCGGTAGAGCAGTATGCCAAGAATGCCTGCATTCAGCCATCCGGCAATGGACGTGGCCATGGCCAGCCCGACATGCTGGTAATATTCCATCAGGATCAGGTTGAAGATGACATTGGTAATCACGGCTATCGAGGCGACGATCACCGGCGTTTTGGTGTCCTGTGCAGAGAAAAAGCTGGCCGCAAAGATTTTCACCAGCAAAAAGGCGGGAAGACCACAGCTGTAGGCAACCAGTGCCGGGTAGACAGCAAGCCGGTCGGCCCGGTCAAATTCGCCCCGTTCAAAGACCACGCTGATAATGGGCTCGGCAATGGTGATCAGTGCTCCGGTGGCGGGCAGACCGAAAAACATGACCAGCATGATGGCCTGATTAGTACTGGAAATGGCCTTGTCCATCTCCCCGGCACGTACCTGTTTGGAGAGCATGGGCAGCAGGGCGGTGGCGACAGCAATGCCGATGACTCCCAGCGGCAGCTCGTACATACGCTCAGCGTAATACAGGTAGGAGACGGCATCATCGATCAGGGAGGCCAGCATGACATCGATCAGGGAGTTGACCTGCATTACACCGGCCCCCAGCGCTGCCGGGGCAATAATTGTCAGCAGGCGCTTGATGCGGGGACTCATGCGCGGTCGGCGCAGTTTCGGCAATATGCCAAGCCGCATGCAGAACCATGCCAGCCAGCCCAGCTGGGCAAACCCTGCCAG
>CAYMGS010000182.1:0-1825 GCA_964390025.1 uncultured Rickettsiales bacterium
GAAGCGCCGGCTGAAGAGGCTTCAGCTGAGGAAGCACCGGCAGAAGAAGCAAAAAAAGCTGAATAAGCCTCTTTGCAACCAATACCCAAAAGCCCGCCTCGTGCGGGCTTTTTTATGGCGGACATCATGACAGACAACGCACGTATCATCCTTGGTGTGATTACCGGCACGCATGGTGTGCATGGCCGGGTGAAGCTGAAGAGCTATACGGACGACCCGCTGGCGATTGCCGATTACGCGCCGCTGACCGATACCACCGGCGAGCAATGCTTTTCCCTGCGTATTACCGGGCAGTCCAAGGGCCTGCTGATCGGTGAGATTGAGGGCATCACACAGCGCGGGCAGGCGGAAGCCCTGCGCGGCACCGAACTCTGCGTGGAACGGTCAGCCCTTGGCGATGTAGAAGAGGATGAAGATCATTTCTATATTGCCGACCTGATCGGGCGTACGGTCATACTGACCGATGGCAGCATCTACGGACAGGTGATTGCCGTGCATAATTACGGCGCCGGGGATATTATCGAGTTAAAAGCGGAAACCGGTAAGGAAGAGATGGTACTGTTTACCAAAGCAAACTTTCCCTTCGTCACAGAAGATGCGCTGACATTTGACCCACCGGAAGTGCTGAACGCCGCACCGGATCAGGCGAAAGACCAGCCCTCATGAGCTTACTGTTTTTTCAGCAGGTCGCGGATTTCCGTCAGCAGTTTAATGTCTGCCGGAACCGGTACGCTGTCATCCGCCGGGTCGGCAGCTTTCTCGTCAAACTCTTCCTTGACCTTATTGATGGCGCGCACCAGCAGAAACAGAACAAACGCCACGATCAGGAATTTCACCACCGCGTTGAGAAACAGGCCGTAAGCGATAATCGGCGCCCCTGCCTTCTTCGCCTCCTGCAGGCTTTCATATGCTTCATCGCCCAGATTGATATAATATTCCGAGAAATCCAGCCCGCCAACAGCCAGCCCCATCACCGGGTTGATAAGATCCTGCACCATGGAAGTGACAATCGCCGTGAACGCCGCGCCGATAATAATACCGACCGCCATGTCCACCACGTTTCCACGGGCAATAAACTTTTTGAATTCCGTTAGCATAGCACCTCCCTGTGAACACAAACACACCTAGAGAGTGGTGCCTATGATCGGACTCGAACCGACGACCTACGCATTACGAATGCGCCGCTCTACCAACTGAGCTACATCGGCACGCCTGTGTAGAAGGGGTACTGAGTACCTATTTCAGGCTGTTTTGGCAATGGATAATTTTTGCTTTGCGCACGTCGATGCATGTGCAGTGCAAAAAAACACTTGCAAGCCTGCACACCTGTCTCTAGCCTGCGGCGTTAATTTATCCGCTCGTTCAATGAGAGAGGAGCCACCATGCTTCGCACCCTAGCCTTACTTCTTCCCCTGCTGGCCATCACATTTCCTGCTACCGCTCTTGCCCAGACCGAGGGCAAAGAACTGGTTATCATCTCTACACTTGAGACCTATTTTCAGGCGCTGGTTGATCTGCTGGCGGCCATTCTATTCTTTCCAATCCCCATTCCCGGCAGTGAGATGGGCTTTCCCTTTCTGGTGCTGTGGCTGGTTGTCGGCGGTGTATTTTTCACTTTCTATCTTGGTTTCATCAATGTGCGCCTGCTGAGCCATGCATTCCCGGTGGCCTTCGGCAAATACACCCGCAAGGATGATCCGGGTGAGATCACGCATTTTCAGGCACTCTCCACGTCCATTTCCGGCACAGTAGGACTCGGTAACATCGCCGGGGTGGCGGTCGCGGTCACGATTGGCGGGCCGGGTGCGATCATCTGGATGATGAT
>CAYMGS010000182.1:1835-3297 GCA_964390025.1 uncultured Rickettsiales bacterium
TTCAAATTGATAAAAACATGATTGCCGGTATCTTTGGCATGGCGACCAAATTTTCCGAAGCGTTGCTTGGTCATAAATACCGCAAAATTGATGAGCACGGCAAGGTAACTGCCGGTGCGTTTCATTACCTGCATGACGGGCTGGCCGAACGCGGCTGGCCGAAACTTGGCCGGTACATGGCGCTGGTTTTTGCCGTATTCTGTCTCGGCGGTGCGTTTGGCGCGGGCAATATGTTTCAGTCCAACCAGACGGTGGCCATTCTGACGGATACATTCAGCTCCGTCAGTGAACTGGACTGGGTGATTGCACTGGTACTGGCATCTGCCGTGGGCATCGTGCTGATCGGCGGGCTTAGCCGCATTGCAACGGTGGCGGAGATGATCGTACCCACCATGGCGATCGTGTATCTCAGCGCCTGCATTGTGGTGTTAATTTCCAATGCATCCGCCGTGCCGGAGGCCGTAGCCTTTATGTTCAGCGCTGCTTTTACCGGGGAAGCGGCTGCGGGCGGTGTGATTGGTGCGATTATTCAGGGTTTCCGCCGTTCGGCCTTCTCCAACGAAGCCGGAGTCGGCTCTGCCTCTATTGTCCACCCGGCAGCACGAAGCACAGAGCCGGTACGCGCCGGGTGTACGGCCCTGCTTGAGACGTTTGTCGATACAATGATTATCTGCTTTATGACCGGTATCGTTATTACGGTGACCGGCGTGTGGCAGGAAGCGGACAAAAGCGGCATTGAGCTGGCCAGCGCGTCATTTGCCACCGTGATTGACTGGTTCCCTTATGTCCTGTCTGTGTGCGTACTGTTCTTCGCCTTCTCCACGATGATTACCTGGAGTTATTACGGGGAGACAGCATGGAAATATCTGTTCGGACATTCCCGCATCGGCGTCTATCATATCCTGTTTTGCATGATTGTCTTCTTTGGTGGCTCCACCGACAAATTTGGTCTGGTGATTGATTTCTCCGACCTGCTGTTCCTCTCCATGGCGCTGCCAAACCTGATCGGGCTCTATCTGATGAGCGGCGTGATTCGCAGTGAGGTGCAGGACTATATGCGGCGCCTGAAAGCGGGAGAATTAAAAACAGCAGCAGAGGCAGAAGCCGCAGCTAAGAAATAGTCAGCAAACAGAAGGACTATTCGCCACCTTCAGGAGCCAGCGTTACGTGTAGCCCTTCAAACTCGGGTTTCAGAATGATCTGGCAGGAGAGCCGGGAGTTATCCTCCACATCAAAGGCTTCATCCAGCATCTCGGTTTCTTCATCCGTAGGCTCCACCAGCTTATCTGTCCACGCCTCGTCCACGTAGACGTGGCATGTCGCGCAGGAGCATGCCCCACCGCATTCCGCTTTAATCGGCAGGCCGTAGTCACGAATCACTTCCATCAGCCGCCAGCCTTCCAGCCCTTCCAGCGGATGATCGTTGCCTTCACGATCGGTAATGGTTACGTTCACGGTCTGC
>CAYMGS010000183.1:0-236 GCA_964390025.1 uncultured Rickettsiales bacterium
CATACATTCCCCCGTCAGAGACACGGTAGCGCACCGCATATACGCCATAACGCGGCAGAAAAAGGCCTATCGGGCGCAGATTGGCTGTCGGCGCACCCAGTTCACGTCCCCTGGCATCACCATGCACCACGCGGGTGGTGATTTCGTAAGGCCGTCCCAGCAATGCCGAGGCCTCATCCACCTCCCCGCGCAGCAAGTGAGCACGGATGCGTGAAGAGGAGCAGGACTCATTATGC
>CAYMGS010000183.1:246-3262 GCA_964390025.1 uncultured Rickettsiales bacterium
TTCCGGTATTTCCACCACGGCGGTGGCCAAAAACAAAATTCTCCCCTGTCACCACGTGGGAGACACCCAGTCGTTCGTGCAGCAGAGATTCAATAAATTTCTGTGCGGGACACTGGGCCAGTGTTTCATTAAACCGCAACATGTAAATATGCTCAATCCCGGCACGACGCAGGCGGCGCAGCTTGATATGCAGCGGTTCAATACGATAAGGGCGCTCGTCCGGCCTGAAATAACGGCGTGGATGGGGCTCAAACGTCATGACCGCCGGGGCAACGTTATCCTCCTTTGCCTGCGCACACATCGCATCCAGCACGGCGCGGTGACCGAGATGCAACCCGTCAAAATTACCGATGGCCAGTGCACATCCGCGCAGGGACGGGGAAAGGTCGCTGATATCGCGGATCAGATGCATCGTGCTAGGTAGCTGTTGCCGCTGGCGTTTCACGGCCTTCTTCACGTAGCTGGAAATACAGCAGCACCGGTGCCGCAATATAGATGGAGGAATAGGTGCCCACCGTTACACCAAAGAGCAGCGCTGCACTGAACCCTCTTAAAATCTCACCACCGAACAGCACCAGAGCCAGCGCCGCCAGCATGGTGGTACCGGCTGTCAATACGGTACGCGACAGGGTATCGTTAATACTGCGGTCCAGAATCTCCTGCAGCGGCATTTGCTTATAGCGGCGCAGATTCTCGCGAATACGGTCATAAATCACCACTGAGTCGTTAATCGAATAGCCGATAATCGTGAGAATGGCTGCGATAGAGGTCAGCCCAAAGTCAAATCCGCTAATGATATAAAACCCCACCACCATGGTGGCGTCATGGATCAGTGCCAGAATCGCGCCCAGACCGAACTGCCATTCAAACCGGAACCAGATATACATCAGGATAGCAGCAAAGGCGACACTCAGAGACAGGTATCCGGAACGCACCAGCTCATTGCCTACGGTCGGCCCGACATAGTCGATCTTACGGAAGTCCACGCTCTCGCCCAGCACCTCTTTGATGACACCCTTGACGCGCTCAATTTTCTGTGCCTGATTTTCATCTTCATTCGACTGGATACGAATAAGGATTTCCTGCTCATCGCCGAAATGCTGTAGTGCTACCTCACCAAATTCACCCCCGCCCAGCGCATTACGCAGAGGTGCCAGTTTGGTCGGCTTTTCTGCCCGCACTTCCATCAAAATGCCTCCGGTAAAATCAATACCCAGATGCAGCCCTTTAACAAAAAATAATGCCACCGTCGCGGTCATCAGGGTCATGGAAAGTGCAAATCCTACCCAGCGCAGGCGCATGAACGGGATGGTCGGTTGCTCGGAAAAGAAACGCAGAGGAAAGCGCACGATAGCTCCTGTTGGTTATGTCGTGGTAGAATCCAGATACAGCCATACCGTATAGCCGATATAACCAGCAAGCAAGAGGATACCTTCTATCCGCACAACGCGTTTGCCCGTATACATAAAGGCCAGCAAGAGTAACGTGACCGCCAGCATAATCCACAGATCCTGCTCGATGAAACGATCTGCCACATCCATCGGCACCACCATTGCGGCAACACCACCGATGGCAGCCATGTTAAAGAGATTGCTGCCAATAATATTACCCAGCGCAATATCGCCATGTTTACGCATCGCGGCCACCACCGCCGTAATCAGCTCGGGCGAAGAAGAGCCTATGGCCAGTACGGTCAGACCGATCACCGCTTCACTCACCCCGGCAATACGGGCCAGTTCCACGGAACCTGTGACCAGCACATCGGAACCCGCCACCAGGCAGACCAGGCCAATCACGACAAATACTGAAGCCTTCCATATTGGCATTACGATATTGACTTCTTCTTCCAGTTCCTCGACCAGATCGTCTTCTTTACCGGCACGGGATGCGCGGAAAATATGCAGCGTATACATGAAGAGTATGAACAGGAACAGACCGGCTTCCAGACGGCTGAACAGGCCATCATAACAAAAGCCTATCAGCATAATACTGAGAATCAGCACCAGTGGCGCATCACGCTTGAGGAGCTTGGATTCCACCGTGATGGGATAAAGGATGGTAGCCACCCCCAGCACCAGCAGGATATTGGCGATATTACTGCCGATAATATTGCCCAGCGCTATATCCGGATTATCTTTGAGCACCGCCTGGACACTAATCACCATTTCCGGGGCGGAGGTTCCGAACGACACAATGGTCAGGCCGATAATCAGCGGGGGAACACCCAGAGAATTAGCCAGCCCTAACGCACCACGCACCAGCGCTTCACCACCGATCACCAGAATCGCCAGTCCGCCAACCACCTGCAGAAAAGGTATGAGTATCTCCATAGGCCCCTTGTATTTTCCTTTGTAGGGGATAGTCGGAACCGCTATAACTGTCAATCACTGCTTCCATGCGAAGCTTAATCTCCTGTGCTTTTCCGGAACGTCATGTCGCTGTTCACTTCTTCCGCTACTGTTGCCAGCCTGACCATGCTATCGCGCATCTTTGGGTTTCTGCGAGACGTCACCATTGCGGCCATGCTCGGTGCCGGCATGCAGACGGATGCTTTTTTTGTCGCGTTCAAACTACCCAACTTCATGCGTCGCCTGTTTGCTGAAGGCGCCTTCAACGCCGCTTTTCTGCCAATGTTTGCCGGGATGCTAAAAACAGATGGCGAAAAGGATGCCCTGAATTTCGCCTCGGAAACGTTTTCCTATTTGCTGATGGTGCTGGTGATTGTTGTCACGATGGCCATGCTGTTCATGCCTCAGCTCATGTGGGTGCTGGCACCGGGTTTTCAGGACGATCCGCAAAAACATGCCCTGACGATAGAACTGACGCGTATTACGTTTCCCTACCTTGTCTTCATCTCTCTGGCCTGTCTGCTCAGCGGCATGCTCAATAGCTATGACCGGTTCGCTGCCGTCGCTGCTGCTCCTATCCTGCTCAATGTCAGTCTGCTAATCGGTATTATCGCTTTTGCTCCGCTCATTGGCCCGGCGCATGGGCTGGCCTGGGGCGTAGTGCTGGC
>CAYMGS010000184.1:0-229 GCA_964390025.1 uncultured Rickettsiales bacterium
GATGCCACCTTCCACAGGGCTTGGTTCAAAGTAACGATGCACGGCTTCTCCGATAAAGTAAAAACCGATCACTATCAGTAGTGTCAGGTTCATCAGTGCACCGATGATCTCAGCACGCCGATACCCAAAGGTACGGGACATATCAGGAGGGCGTTTGGCGATGCGCAGGGCGCCCCAGGTAATCACCAGCGAGGCCACGTCACCAAAATTATGCAGTGCGTCCGATAGC
>CAYMGS010000184.1:239-2973 GCA_964390025.1 uncultured Rickettsiales bacterium
GATAGCAGGGCAAGGCTGCCCGCCATGACACCGCCAATGACCTCCACGACGGTCAGCAGTAAATTGATGGCAATGGCAAAAAGCAGCAGTCGTTCACTGCTAAATGATGAATGATGACGGGAGTGACCGTGCATAGCGTGCGCTCACGCGTACTTTATTGTCATAATTTTTCCCACCATGGGGTGTCACTGCCCGGCACGTTGCCATCAAATGACTGGCCGCTAGTCTCCATCTTGGAGCGTATGTTTGCAATATCCCATCCGGTAATGTTCGCCAGTGTCCTGGCTTCTTTCTCAAACCGTTCCGGTAAGGCTTTGTAATAGTCTTCGGCAGCAGAACAACTGGCTTCACCTTTAAAAGGGTGCTGAAGGATATAACGCCCCTGGAAATTTTGACGATTCGATGTTTCCTGGAAACGCAGGTCTTCCGGAAAATTCTCGGCATTATACCGCACATGCAGACGGGTGATAAAAACGTCCTGTGCCTGAGGAGCCGGGGCGATCATCGGACGAATAGGCCCGCCAGGGCGAGGGGCTGGCTGTGGCTGATCTTTAATCCAGAACACGCCCAGTTCACGCAGCTCCTTGGCGCTCAGCGGGTCAGCCGCGCAAGGGTCGCACCAGCCCATATCCCAGGCATATTCCATGAAAACAGCCTTATTGGCTTCCTTCTTTGCTGCCGTATCGAACATCGCTTTATAAAATTCCGCAAATTCATCTTTCACATAGAGTGGTACATTCAGGTCGGAAGGAATTTTTACCGTGCGGTAATTGACCGTCTCCACGCGGCCCTTACGGGTGAGCGCAAAGACAAACAGCTCCTGCATGTCTTTCGCATTCACTGTTCCCAGACGAATCGGCAGCATGAACTTAGGAGATTCAAACGCCATGCTGATGGGGCGCAGATAGGTGGCGCCCAGTTTGGCCTGCTCTTCCAGATTGACTTTAGCGACAAAGAATTTGGTGTCCTGTTTAATGTAGCTTTGCAACACATCGGTTGCCCCTTTGGGAATTTTATAACCGTTTTGCTCAAGCCATGTTTGCAGCCCGTCACTCTGTTTGGCGGAGAGGATCAGGATGTCGTATTCGCCCACCGTATATTGTTCCTCAATGGTCACACCCAGCGCCTTCGCCGAGCCAGCCATATCATTGGCTGCTCCACGTGCCATCTGGGGGGCGCTCATCACGGCCATTTCCATGACTTCCATGCGCTGACAGGGGTCAGGGTCAAAATATTCCACCAGCCGCGGTGCAGAATAAGCGTCCAGATGGTCGATAATCGCGTTTTCCGTAATGTGTATCTGCTCTTTCTTCAATACCGTCGGCACCGGTATCACCATGGCAAATTCCTTCGGGTCCCCCTCATAGTCGCTGGCCATTGTAACGACGGTGCGATCCCCGTCCCGAACCAGCACCACCTTGGACGCCTTGTTGAACAGCTTCGTATCTGCTTTGGCTACATAAAAACCGCAGAACGCCATGGCCTGCGGTGTGGTAGCTATGAGTGCGAGCAGGGTAAGAGCAAACAGGCGGAAAAGCATCAATGCCTCCTTAATTGATGAGGAATAGGGCACCAGGCATGCGGCTCAGCCGGACATACATAGTTCAGTATCGGAACCAGCGGAGCGCTTAGTGCAAGTGCGTACACTATAGCGACAGGAATATAGAATGCAAACTGCAAGACAGCTGCAATAGCTGCTGTAATTGCTGCAAAAAACAGACGCATATTGCGATGATGCGGGATGGTCATCGGGTCGGAGATCATAAAGAAGGCAAACAGTAGTAAGGCTCCGCTTTGCATCTGATGGAGCGGGATGCTCAGCGGGTCGCCCAGCCACAAGGCGCGGCCAAAGAGGATGGCAGCATAAAAAGCAAGGAAGGCCAGTGTAACGTCCACTGCCTGCACACGGTAGGTCACCAGCATGCCGCAGGAGACAAACAGAAACACCAGCCATGCCGTGTGTCCCCACTGGCCGGGAGAGATCCATGCATTGCCGGAGAGCAGCACGGCAACCACCAGCGCTATATTGGTCGGGTTGAAGATGTGGCGTCCATGATAGCGAATCATGAATTTGGAGAGCATGGCAATGGCTGCTGCCGCACCTGCGACCCAGAGGCTTTCCACCCGCAGTAGCAGGCACAGGGACAGAGAGGAAATCAGAGCGCTTTTGGGCTCAAACGGAATATCCACCATGTCAGATGCCACTCCCTGTGCCAGCAACGCCACACCAAAGGTCAGGGCAACCTGCGCCGCGCTGACATCAAATTCCAGCCGCCATAGCCCATACACCAGTAACCCGGTCAGGATGCTGATCTGGTAGTAACGGGCATCTTTTGGCAATACGATATGAAGCATACATCAAGAGTACGGATAACGGCCTTGCCCGTAAAGCACTTCATCGCTATAAGAAGGCTGATTATTATCCCCTTCCTCTGGGATAATATGCTGAAAGGAGGCCAGAAGGCCGACCCAGCCATGAGCCCTGCTTCATCTGACGAGCAGTAGGCGAGGCGGGGAAGCAATGATCAGACCTACGGATGGGTGGCCGAGCGGTTGAAGATGCGAGCGTTAGGAAAATCATCCGGGGGATGATTTTTAGCAAGCATGGTCTTGAAAACCTTTTCAAGTCCGGTCATGAAAGGGTACATAGATTCCCGCCTTCGCGGGAATGACGATAGTGGATGGGTGGCCGAGCGGTTGAAGATGCGAGCGTTAGGAAAATCATCCGGGGGAT
>CAYMGS010000184.1:3073-3240 GCA_964390025.1 uncultured Rickettsiales bacterium
AGATTCCCGCCTTCGCGGGAATGACGATAGTGGATGGGTGGCCGAGCGGTTGAAGGCACCGGTCTTGAAAACCGGTAAAGAGAGGTGAGTTTTTAGCCCATTATTGGGCATGCATTTTGGAAGGGTGGCTGAGTGGTCGAAAGCACTGGTCTTGAAAACCAGCGAGG
>CAYMGS010000185.1:0-3209 GCA_964390025.1 uncultured Rickettsiales bacterium
TGGGTAAGAAGATTAAAGCGGAAATGGATGCCCAGCGCGAAAAGTTTGTAAAAGGCGCGGAAGAGAATGGCGTAAAAGGGAAGCAGGCCAGTGAGATATTCGACCTGGTGGCGAAATTCGCAGGCTACGGATTTAATAAGGCGCATGCCGCCGCTTATGCACTGATTGGCTATCAAACAGCGTATCTGAAGGCGAATTATACGGTTGAGTTTCTGGCGGCCTCCATGACACTGGATATGCACCTGACCGATAAACTCGCCATCTTTAAAGAGGATGCCGCCCGTTTTTCTATCGAGGTGCTTCCACCGGACGTCAATATTTCCGGTGCAGAGTTCACGGTGGAAGTAGACCCGTCTACAGGTAAGCGCAGCATCCGTTATGCGCTGAGCGCACTCAAGAATGTCGGTGAACAGGCGATGAAGTCGCTGGTCAGAGAGCGTGAAGAAAACGGCGTATTTAAAAACGTATTTGATCTGGCGGAGCGCATGGACGCCAAGGTAATGAACCGGCGTCAGCTGGAATATCTGGTCAAAGCCGGGGCGTTGGATAGTATCCATACGAATCGCAAACAGTTGTTTGAATCCCTCGATCTGCTGATTGCCTATAACCAGTCCATTACCAAAGAAAAGCAGGATGGACAGCACAGCCTGTTTGGAGGCAGTAGCGAAGTGGCACAGGTACGCCCGGCCATGCCCGAGACGCAGGACTGGCCACCGCTGGAGCGGCTTGAACATGAATTTACCGCAGTAGGGTTTTATCTTTCCTCGCACCCACTGGAAGGCTATCGGCGCGTATTGCAGAAGCTGGGGGTAAGCAGCTATGCCTCATTGTATGAACGTACCCCCGGCGAGTATGCACCGGTGACTCTGGCAGGGATTGTCTCCAGTGTCAAAAGCAAGGTCTCTGATAAGGGGCGATTTGCGTTCGTCGCGCTCTCCGATACGACCGGAGCGTATGAAGGCTCTATCTTCAAGGAAGAAATATTAAACGAGGTGCGTCCCTTACTGGAGCCGGGCACGCTGGTGCTGGTAAAGGGGGACGCTAAGCTGGATGATGCCGGGCCGCGTATTATCATTTCCAGCGTACAGAATCTTCAGGATATTGCGCGTAATGTCAGCGGCAAAGAGCTTCGCATCCGCCTGCGCAGCCCGGAGCCGATTGCCGAAATCAGACGTCTGCTGGGTATGCAGGTGCAAAAAGGGGCGGAGGTGCTGTTTTCCGTGCCACTGGATGATGGTCAGCTTGCAGATGTCAAACTGGGAGAGCGCTACCACGTGGCCCCGGAGATCGTACAGCAGATGCAGATGCTGGAAGGTGTACGCCGGGTGGAGATGCTTTAGGGCGGGCAGAGATGCAAGTGGTTGATCAAATTCCTTCTCTCCTTATAGGCGCACAAGCCAGAGTATATCGCTTTACAACTGGCCAAAAGAATTTGGTTGTAAAATGTTTTCCAAAAGGAGAAGAAGTCACAGTTTCGTTTTATGCAAGAACCATTTCTTTTTCAGAGAAACTGCGTGTTTTCATTGAGACACCTTACTGTTCTCAGACAAAAGATTTTGATATTACGAATGAATGGGAGCGATGTGAAATAAGCCTACAAAACGATATTTCGCTCATGCCATTGTCTGTGTTTTTTACTTCAAGTCTTTTAACTAAGAAAGAATCTGATATTGCGCAACAGCGTGGAATAGGGCATTAGCTGCAGGATTACCCCAAAGTTGCAAGAATCCGAGGGGTTGACGAAGTTTAAAATCCAAAATTTCGCTGGCAGATCCGTTTGTCATCAAAAGAGACTTTCAGCACGGTTTACAGGTGAGAGCAACAATGGCCCAATACCCCTTGATGCGATGTTGCTTTTTCCCGGCAGAACTTGTAACAACGGATGTTTTCTATGTAACGGGTTAACAATAAGAAGAAAGAATCGATTGTGAGCACAAAAATTATTCTTCACATCGGCGCAGGAAAAACCGGAACCTCCTATCTGCAAAGCTGCTTTGCCAAGAATCAGGAAAACTTCAAGAACGCAGGCATTCTCTATCCTGACTCGATTGATAATAAAAGTGCGGCGGAAGGTAAAATCACCTCTGGCAACGGGATGGACTTGGCGCTTTATCTTAACCCGGAAATTCTTCCTAAACGCGTTCGCTTCTCATCGGAAGAAATAAAAGCTTACTTCGCCATGCCCGAACTTAAGCAGTACCAGAACATAATTTTTTCTTCCGAATGGATGGCACGTTTTAAACCGGAACGTATGAAAAAACTGGCTGAAATCATTCAAAGTGCTGGTTTTGACCTTCAGGTCATATATTATGTTCGTTCCATTGCCGATCATGCTGTTTCAGCATATTCCCAAGCCGTCAAAAGGCATTTCTATAAACAATCCTGCATCCATTACATGGAACATAATTATGTTCCTCTTTTCCTTCAGGTTGTTACCCACATGAATACTGTCCTTGGCAAGGATAAATTCAAAGTGCTGAACTACGATTTACTGAAAAAGAATATTTTTTCTAATTTTCTTGTGCAAATTCTAAAATGCTCACCTTCTATGGGCTTTGATGATTTTTCTAACAAGCGCAAATTGTGCCGTCACTTTAACCAAAGTTTATCCGAAGAACGCCATTCCGCTTTTATCAGTGACACGCTAATTTACGCTGATCCTCAGAAAAAAGCAGCATTTGTTATAGAGCCCGAGGAAGTGGAGATACTGGAAAAACGCTTCGCGCATATCGTCAACGGTGTAAACCATCACTTGCCACAACCTGAGCACATTGCCATCGCTTCAAGCAGTCTTCCGGTCAAAAAGCGTGAAAATATCGTACTCTCGGAATACGAAAAGAATCTGGTGAATATTCTCTCCGGACTGATTCGACGAGTATAAAAACTCGCTAAACTTTAAGAATATTTTGTAATTATTATTTACAGGCTGTGCAAAAATCCAATCTGCATTCTTGCAATCTTGTTCTACAAGCACCCTATGACTTTCGTTGAGGTCTTGCACGGCAGGAAAATTCGTTGTTTCCAAATTACTGTGAACCGCTCGTAAAATTTTGCGAATAGGCCCAATCTGGCAATTTCCTATGACCGTAACTTTCATATCTCATCGCTCCGCCATTGCATGATCCACGAATTCCACCCATTGGCGCAGGATGGTATCCAGATCATATTTCAGCGCCGCTTTGCGGCCTTCCCTTCCATAGCGCTGGCGC
>CAYMGS010000186.1:0-3203 GCA_964390025.1 uncultured Rickettsiales bacterium
CTGCCGAGCTGATGCTGGGGGCCGTGGTGCTGACCGTCATCTCCTTTATGGATGATCGCTCATCGCTGCCGGTACGCATGCGTCTGGCGATACAGGGTCTGGCCGTCGTTTACGCATTACTATACATGGAGGGGCTGGTATTTCAGGGGCTGTTTCCCTGGTGGCTGGATCTGCTGGGTGCCGCATTCCTGTGGCTGTGGTTTACGAACCTCTATAATTTTATGGACGGGATTGATGAGATAAGCGCTGTGCAGACGGTCAGCATGATGACCGGGCTGGTTATCCTTACGCTCAGCGAGCCGCTACTTGTAGACTCGCTGGCTGTTGACGGGGCGATTATTGCCGCGGCTGTGATGGGTTTCTGGTGGTTTAACCGGCATCCCGCTAAAATTTTCTTAGGTGATGCAGGCAGTATTCCGCTGGGTTTTCTGTGCGGGTATTTGCTGATTAAGCTGGCAACGGAGGGGTTCTGGCAGGCGGCATTGATTCTGCCCGCCTATTATCTCTGTGATGCTAGCGTCACATTGTTACGTCGCATGAGTGCCGGCAAAAAAATATCAGAAGC
Source organism: uncultured Rickettsiales bacterium (assembly GCA_964390025.1). GTDB lineage: Bacteria > Pseudomonadota > Alphaproteobacteria > Rickettsiales > UBA998 > CAYMGS01. Next base: position 566 of record CAYMGS010000186.1, read on the forward strand.
ACATAGCGAACATGCATACCAGAAAGCTGTACGTCAGGGTGGGCGTTCCCATACAGATGTTGCGCGTCATGTGCTGGCGCTGAACATGATCCTGGTGACACTGGCCGTCGTTAGTTTGCTGGGAGGCATAGTTGCTTTGCTGGCGCTGGTAAGCGCGTATGTGCTGGCACTGATGCTTATGGCATATTTTTCCCGTCCTGCAGCCGCCATACCCGCTCATGGTGAAACTGCCTAATATACGTCGCAGCCTGATTGCCGCTACCCATGACATTCTGGTGGCGGCTATCAGCTTTCCGCTTGCTCTGTATCTGCGTCTTGGCGACGGGTTTGCCGTCTATGCGCAGGAGTATCTGGGCTGGGCGACTGCCAGTTTTATCTTATTATTTACTGCTATCGCGCTTGGCAGCCAGTTGCACCGCAGTGTCTGGCGCTATGTGTCCATGCGGGAGTTGCTGCTGCTCAGCCGGGTGACTGTCATCGCGGTCGTCGGCTTTTACCTGCTGTTATTTGTTCTCATGCGTCTGGAAGGTATTCCGCGTTCCGTGCCGTTTATCCATCTTATGGTGCTGGGGGGCATGCTGGCCGGGACGCGCATGGCCTATCGTGCGTGGCGGGAGCGTAGCGGTAATCACCAGAAACAGACTGCCAGTATTCCTGTGCTGGTGGTCGGATATCAGCACAATGCAGAACAGTTTATACGGGATCTGAGACGCAGCCCGAATGCTTTATATCACGCTGTCGGGTTGCTGGACGATGATACAGGCAGCCATGGCAGGCAGGTGCATGGGGTCAGGGTGCTGGGTGCGCTGAGTGACATCACATCCATACTGGGTAAGCTGCGTGCGCAGGATATACGACCGCAACGTATAATTATTGGCGAGGATTATCTGCAGCCGGAGCGAATCGAGCCGTTACTCGACATTTGTAATACGGAAGGGATCAGCCTGGCTCGCCTGCCACGTCTGACCGATTTTCAGGATGGTGCCAGTTCCCGTGCACCGCTGCGTCCGGTGGCCATTGAAGATATTCTCGGACGGGCGCAGCAGGTGCATGCGCGTGAGGGTATGGACACGCTGATTCGTAACAAAATCGTACTGATCACCGGCGCGGGTGGCACCATTGGTGGCGAGTTGTCACGTCAGGTCGCCTCGTTTGAGCCACGCAGTATTATCCTGCTGGATATTTCTGAATTCAACTTATACCAGATCGACCACGAAATCGGTGAACTGGCAGCACATCTGGATCGTATCCCCGTATTGGCGGATGTACGAGATAAAGCGCGCATGAACCATCTGGTGGCCCAGTATGCTCCGGATGTGATTTTCCACGCGGCGGCCATCAAGCATGTGCCACTGGCGGAAGCCAATGTGGAGCAGGCCATACTGACCAATGTGTATGGCACCATGAATATGGCAGATGCAGCCATGGCTACCGGTGTGGGTACGATGGTGCTGATTTCCACTGATAAGGCGGTCAACCCGGCCAACGTGATGGGCGCAGCCAAACGGCTGGCCGAGCGCTATTGTCAGCTGGTCTCCGGATCAGGAGAGGGGGCAACCCGTTTTGTCACAGTGCGCTTTGGTAATGTGCTGGGGTCGACCGGATCCGTGGTGCCACTCTTTCAGAAGCAGCTGGAGGCCGGAGGGCCACTGACGGTGACGCACCCGGATATGGAACGGTATTTCATGACGGTGCGCGAGGCAGTAGAGCTGGTCATTTCCGCAGCGGTAATGGCGCAGGATATGCAGCAGCGTCCCGGTGAAGGATTCATCTTTGTGCTGGATATGGGCCGTCCGGTGCGTATTCGCGATCTGGCTGCGCAGATGATCCGGCTGGCTGGACTGAGGCCGGATGTGGATATCCAGATTGCCTATACGGGGCTGAGACCGGGCGAGAAGCTCTATGAAGAACTGTTTTATTCGTCCGAGAGTACAGAGCCAACCTCACATGACGGCATTATGCTGGCAAAAACCGAACGCCCAGATGCACAAACGCTTGAAGCGGGTCTGAAATCGCTTTATGAAGCATGCCAGCATCATCAGGAGGCCCGCGCACGCGAGGTGCTGAAAACCCTGGTGCCCGAATATGCCCCGGAGCAGAGGAGAGACCATGCCGGCACCCATCACAACAGCACTTCTGTCCGTCTCGGATAAGCAGGGACTCGAAGAATTTGCCCGTTATTTGTCAGGGAAGGGCGTGACGCTGCTTTCCACCGGCGGTACGGCAGCGCTGCTGCGTGATCGCGGTCTCGAGGTAATGGATGTCTCGGAGCATACGGCATTTCCGGAAATGATGGACGGGCGGGTGAAGACGCTGCACCCGAAAATTCATGGCGGGCTGCTGGCACTCAGAGACAATCCGGAGCATGCGGAGGCGATGGAGTCGCATGATATTACCGGGATTGACCTGCTGGTAGTGAATCTCTACCCGTTTGAGGCAACCATTGCCCGAGGGGCCGGGGATGCGGAATGTATCGAAAATATTGATATTGGGGGGCCGGCGATGATTCGCTCCGCCGCCAAGAATCACGGACATGTGACCGTAGCAGTGGATGCAGCGGATTATGACCGTATTCGCGAGGACATGGAGGCACATGACGGCGCCACCACGCAGGCATTACGCACCGAGCTGGCGGCCA
>CAYMGS010000187.1:0-3202 GCA_964390025.1 uncultured Rickettsiales bacterium
TGACCAGGCTGACATTGCCGCTTGAGAGAACCGGAGACTCATGATTAATCGCAGTCTCATGCGGTTGTCCATTGGTCAACCAGAGGCTGCAGACGAAAGGAAGGCTGGTTTGTATATTGTAGCTATGTGTGGTGCCCAGAATGGTGGACCCGGCACCGCAAAGCGGATGGTGGGGAGTGGTATTGACGTTGCTGGTGCTCATCGTGAATTCATTGCCGCCTGCACCCCATTTACTTAGAATCTGCACCCCCTGTGCGGAGCTACCGTCCGGGTCTGGCCAGCTTTCTACGATAAAGGCGGTCATGCCTTGCCCGTAATTCAGCGAGGGAGCATCCGTTATTTTGAGTTCATCCTGAGAAAATTCCAGCGTTGGTTTGCCATTCAGGCCCGTCGCATTATAGGCAGGCTGGTTGACCGCGGTTCCCTGAGAAGCATGGTTGCCGTTGCTGCTTTTGTCGGCCCATTGCGAGATGTTGCCGCCATTGAACGTCATGGTGCTGTAATCTCCCGCATCCAGCCAGACGGCAAGGTTGGGAATGTCTTTCGGAGAAAAACGATTGCCAAGCAGAGTCAGTATATGCGCCATAAGGAGCCTCCTTCTGCGCATTACCCTGAATGTATTTTGAATAACCCGGAAGGGTAAAAAGCAACCTTATATCTTACCCCATTTCAGCAGGAGGGCCTGCAGTTCTTTTTGTGCGCCGCGACTCGTCTCTTTCAGACGATGATGCCGGGCAAACAGGCGCAGCCATTCCGGCAACCAGCTTTGTAGTGTGGCAAACGCATCGGAGGAGGGGAGGGTGAACTCTGCCGTAATATTGGGCAATGCGGCAAGCTGTTCGTATAACGCATGGCACGCTTGCGCGGCGTGTGTGTCCACCAGTTCTGCGGGGGTGCCCTGATGGTGACGCAACGTCTGCTCGGTTGCTTTTGACGCCTTTTCGGCAAGTGTTTCGTCCCACGGTGCTACCGGTAGAGAGAGTTGGTTTTTCAGAAGTTCATGCAATAAGCGGGGGCGATCCAGTGCGGCATGATAGGGAGCAACAGCATTGGGCAGGGAGGATAGATTCGCGATGGCCTCCTCCATATGTTGCCACCATAATGCAGCGCCCACCAGCGGATTGAGGTCATCACGCTTATCCAGTGATTGCACGACTTCCCCCATCGGGCGCAGGGCGAGCAGGGCAGAGAGTTCGTATGAGTGCTCCTTCGCCAGTTGTTTCCATAGAGGCAACAGCCGCGTGGTGCGTGGGTCTTTAATGACCAGTGGTGCGCTATCTTCTTTCAGTGTCTTACTGAGATACTCCAGTAAGGTTTGCCTGCATTGCCGGGTGGCGTCGCTATCCAGCCAGCCTTTCGGGAGTGGGCGCGGGTCAAACCAGGGGCGCTCCAGTGCTTTCAGTAGTTTCTGATGCGCCGCCCACACCCCCATCGGTTCAAAATATCCATGCGGGTTCCATTCATTTCCTGCCATCAGATCACGGGGCAGGGTCAGGCCGAATGTTCCGCATAGCTCGGCCAGCATCGACGTACCGCTGCGATGCATACCAAGGATCAGCAAAATGCGCGGGGGACTCATGACCGCTTATGCCTGTCCGGCCTGTTTGCGTTCCCACGCCCAGGCATGGGATACAATCGTTTGCAGGTCGTTATATTGCGGTGTCCACCCCAGTTCCTTGCGCGCACGCGTTGCATCTGCAACCAGCCGTGCCGGGTCGCCTACGCGACGCTCGCCATACACGACGGGTACTTCCTGAGCGCAGGCCATCGTCGCTGCGTCAATCACCTCCTTTACTGAGAAGCCGCTGCCGTTACCCAGATTATAGGCCGTGCTTTCATTGGTCTCCCACAGGTGTTGCAGCGCCAGAGAATGCGCTTCGCCCAGATCGTTGATATGAATATAATCGCGGATGCAGGTGCCGTCCGGCGTGTCGTAATCCGTACCGAAGACGGTGATGCTCTCGCGTCGTCCGGAGACTGCCTGCAAAATCAATGGGATCAGGTGCGTTTCCGGCTCGTGGCGCTCGCCGAGTGGGCCTTCCGGGTCAGCTCCAGCCGCATTGAAGTAGCGCAGGCAAATGGATTTAAGACCATAGGCCGCATCATAATCGGCCAGCATTTGTTCGACCATCCACTTGGTGCGTCCGTAAGGGTTAATCGGGTGCTTGGGGTGGTCTTCAGGGATTGGCACTTGCTGCGGCTCACCAAAAATCGCTGCGGTGGAGGAAAAGATGAAGTGCTTCACCTCATGAGCGCACATCGTATCCAGCAAATGCTGCGTGTTGGTGACGTTATTCTCATAATATTTGGCCGGGTCACGCATGGACTCACCTACCTGAATATAGGAGGCAAAGTGCATCACGCCGTCAAAGCGGTTCGTGGAAAATAATGCCTCTAGCTGTTCTGGGTTAGCCAGATCGCCTTCGACGAACGTGGCACCGTCCACGATTGTATCGCGATAGCCGGTGGATAGGTTGTCAAACACAGTGATGTTTGCACTATCTCGAACTAGCAGTTTAATCATGTGTGAGCCGATGTAACCGGCGCCGCCGACGACAAGTATATGCTTATTCTGTAGCAAGAACCCCTCCACGTATTTTTGGCTATGGGGCCCCTCTAGTACAAAACTGCTGGAATGTAAATGTTTTACACCACGAAATCCCCACCTGTCAGCGCAAAGAGGCCGGTGAGTTCGATCTGATAGTCGGCGGTGGTATCCGCATCCGCATCCACTTCGACGATGGTGTTGCCGCTGTCCTGGGCGTAACGGATTTCCGCTCCACCGCCGGTGAAGGCTCCCGTGCCGAGGAAGGAGGCGCCGGAGGCATAGGTGCTGAAGTCAATCTGGTCGCTCTGCGCCTGTGAGAAGTCGGCGATGATGTCGCGGCTGCCGGAGCCCGTGCCGCTGGCCGAGGCGTTGAAGATGAAGGTATCGGCGCCACCGCCACCGTACAGCGTATCCACGCCCTGAGCGCCGTCTAACGTGTCGTTTCCGTTCAGGCCAATCAGACGATTGGCTGCTGTGCTGCCGGTTAGTACGTCATTATGTCCGGAGCCTACGGCCCGTTCGATAGAAATGATCGTATCGCCCTGCGCATAACCACCACTAACCGCGCCTGTGGCCAGATTGACGTTCACCGCCGCATTGGAGAAGGTATACTCGACGGTATCCGTACCATTACCGCCATCAATCGTATGTATG
>CAYMGS010000188.1:0-3176 GCA_964390025.1 uncultured Rickettsiales bacterium
AAACAGGCTGCTGTTGGGTACATGACCGATGGCGACAAATGCCCCTTCCACGGCCAGATCGGTAATCTCACCGGTTTTGACATGCTTGGCCTTAATGCCGGTCAGCGAGGGCGGGTTGTCCGTGCCGACAAATTCATCTACCACATGATCCCAGAGCACCTCGATTTTCTCGTTAGCAAACAAACGCTCCTGCATCACCTTTTCAGCCCGCAGTTCATCACGCCGGTGAATCACCGTGACCTTGGAGGCAATATTGGCGAGAAAGAGCGCTTCTTCGACCGCCGTGTTGCCGCCGCCGATCACTGCCACTTCCTTGCCACGGAAAAAGAACCCGTCGCAGGTGGCACAGGCAGAAACCCCGAAATTCTGGAACTTTTTTTCACTCTCCAGTCCCAGCCAGCGTGCATCGGCGCCGGTGGCAATGACCAGCGTATCCCCGTTATAGGTATCACCGCCGTCGCCTTTTGCGGTAAAGGGGCGCTTCGAGAGATCCACCTCAGTAATCATATCATTGATGAGTGTGGTGCCAACATGCTCGGCCTGCTGCTCCATCTGTTCCATCAGCCAGGGCCCCTGCACAGCTTCCGCAAAGCCGGGATAGTTTTCCACGTCTGTGGTAATGGTCAGCTGGCCGCCGGGGGTCATGCCCCGTACCATGATCGGTTCAAGCCCCGCGCGGGCGGCATAAATGGCTGCTGTGCAACCGGCCGCCCCGGAGCCTATAATCAGGACTTTTGTGTGATGTTCGGCCATGCCTAAAGTGCCTCTGCATGTTCGCTTAAGTAGCTGGCTACGCCTTCGGCATCGGCTTTCATCCCTGCTTTGCCTTTGTTCCAGCCAGCCGGGCAGACTTCACCGTGTTCCTCGTGGAAGTTCAGTGCATCGACCATGCGAATGGCTTCGTCAATATTACGGCCCAGTGGCAGATCATTGACCAGCTGGTGGCGTACCACGCCTTCTTTGTCGATCAGGAACGTGCCGCGGAACGATACGGCTTCGCCGGTCAGAACATCATAATCACGGGCGATGGATTTGGTCAGGTCAGCGACCAGCGGGTATTGCACGTTGCCGATACCGCCCTTATCGACCGGCGTTTGTTTCCATGCAAGATGAGTAAAGTGGGAGTCTACGCTGACACCTATCACTTCTGCACCGCGATCTTTAAATTCCTGAAGACGATGATCAAACGCGATGATCTCGGATGGGCAGACGAAGGTGAAGTCCAGCGGGTAGAAAAACAGGATGCCGGCCTTGCCCTTAAGGTATTCACTCAGGGTAAAGGACTCATTGATGGAATTATCCGGCATCACGGCGCTGGCCGTAAAATCAGGGGCTTGCTTGCCAACTAAAACACTCATAGGGGTACTCCTTGTGGTTGGGTGTGAATAATGTTATGGCGCCACCATAGCGTGGCGAACCGGCCTTTTTCAAGAAGTGTTTCCCTATTATTGTGATAGCCTATTGCTATCGTATACCTTATTTCTAATAATCTCTGCCAATCTTGAGGACTCGTCCAGTGTCTGAGTGGGGCGCCAGTTAGGATCATAATCGGCCAGAGGACGCGCAAAGCCACGCTCAAACAGCATGGACAGAAAACGTTTATGCTTGGCGGACAGCATGCGTTCCGGAGCATAAATATAGACGGGTTTGCCAGTGGCGCAGGCCTCAGAGCACATGGAAATGGATTCTCCGGTAACGATCAGCACGTCTGATGATGCCAGAATACCAAGATACGGGTTCTCGCCTTCCGAGACGCCGTAGCGGTAGAGAAAATGCGGGCGTTCTTTTAACGCGGCTTCGATCATGTCGGCGGCGAAGACCGGTGTGCGGCGGCTTGTAGTCACCAGTAATGAAGCCATACCCGCTATACGCTGCAGGTGAAATAGCAGGGTTTCTATATCCTGCTCTTTCATTCTGGCATGCGCGGCATGCCCGCCAAGCAATACACCAATACGGAAACCGGGATAGCCGGCAATACGGGGAGCAAGCGCGGCTTCCGCTTCGGCCAGCTTTTCCGGGGTCACATGATGTGGTGCGCCCAGTGTGCGGATGATGTTATCGTTATTTGCTACGCGGTCATGGCTGGGCAGTGCCAGAATATCGAAGTCCTTCCGGGCTATGCCGGGTGACATGGAGTGTACCAGAAACACATCCGGATGCTGACGCTTAATATATAGTGCCGCCGGTGCGATACGTCGCCCGGCAGTGACGACCACATCCGGATATGGGGCCTCCAGCACATCGCTTTTTTCCGTGTGGATGCCTCGCAGGCTCTTGCCGCGCAGAAGGTTAGGCAGATGCACGGAGTTGGTATAGTGTACTTTTTTGAGTTCGTACGGGTAACCGAGGCGCTCTACAATCCCGCAGACCTGACTGATATTGCCGGCACGGTTATCGATAAGTCCCCAGACGGTTGGCATGCCATCCCTCAGACAAAATGTACGGCGAGGATTTCGTAATATTTCTGCCCGCTTGGTGTGTTGACCTCCACGCTGTCACCGACTGATTTGCCGATTACTGCCCGAGCAATGGGGGCCGAGATGGAAAGTTTACCCACCGTGATATCCGCCTCGTAATCCCCGACGAGCTGGTATTTCACTTCCTCTTCGGTGTCCTCGTCCACCAGATGCACGGTGGCACCAAATTTTGCCGTTTCTCCGGAGAGGTTGGCCACGTCAATCACTTGTGCATGTGCGATAATCGCCTCCAGTTCCTTGAGGCGCCCTTCAATGAAGCTCTGCTTCTCACGGGCCGCATGGTATTCCGCATTTTCCTTCAGGTCACCATGCTCACGTGCTTCAGCAATCGCCTTGATCACGGCGGGGCGCTCGACTGTTTTCAGCTGTTTCAGTTCGACTTCCAGCCGGCTGAACCCGGTGGCGGTCATCGGAATCTTTTCGACCATCGACTCCTCGAAAAATCTCAGTCACGGAATACCAAACCCGCCGACCGGTCCAGATGGTTCCGGTCGGGGCGAAATGGCTCCGGTCGGTTAGTATGACCCGGAAAGGTAGGTCTGCAGCGGTGCTACGTCCAGTGTGCCCTGGCGCAGCGCCGCAATTCCGGCGATTGCGGCGCGGGCGCCGGCAACCGTCGTATAGTAGGGAATGCTATTGCCGAGCGCCGTCCGGCGCAAGCTGAAGCTGTCTTTCTGGCTTTGCGCGCCCTCCGTGGTG
>CAYMGS010000189.1:0-3162 GCA_964390025.1 uncultured Rickettsiales bacterium
GCCGTAATCCATCACCTGTAGCAGGATATTATACACATCCGGGTGGGCTTTTTCGATTTCATCCAGCAGGATAACCGCGTACGGGGTTTTGCTCACCGCATCGGTCAGCTTGCCGCCTTCCTCGTGACCAACATATCCTGGAGGCGCGCCAATCAGACCGGCGACCGAGTGTTTTTCCATATATTCGGACATATCGAAGCGGATCAGTTCCATACCGAGTGTGCCTGCGAGCTGAGTGGCCACTTCTGTTTTCCCGACACCGGTGGGGCCGGTAAACAGGTAATTGCCGATAGGCTTTTCTTCCTCGCGCAGACCGGCGCGGGCCATTTTTATGGCGCTGGAGACCTGATCAATCGCGTCATCCTGCCCAAAGACCACCAGCTTGAGATTTTTCTCGAGGTTACGCAGGCTTTTCGCATCGTCCGTGGAAAGGGATTTAGCTGGCATGTGCGCCACCTTGGCAACGATTTCTTCGATTTCTTTCGGCGTGATTGTTTTCTTGCGCTTGTTTTCCGGTAGCAGCATTTGTGCGGCTCCGGCCTCGTCCATCACGTCAATGGCCTTGTCCGGCAGCTTGCGGTCATGGATATAACGTGCCGCCAGATCGACCGCGACCTTGATCGCTGCGTTGGAGTAACGCACATCGTGATGTTCCTCATAATAGGGTTTTAGCCCGCGCAGGATTTTGACTGTATTCTCCAGTGACGGTTCGACCACATCAATTTTCTGGAAGCGGCGCGCGAGCGCCCGGTCTTTTTCAATGTGATTTTTGTACTCTTTAAAGGTCGTTGACCCCATGCAACGGAACAGACCCCGTGCCAGTGCAGGTTTCAGTAGGTTGCAGGCATCCAGCGCACCGCCTGAGGTGGAACCCGCACCGATAATGGTGTGCAGCTCGTCGATAAACAGAATAGCCCCGGGCAATTTTTCGATTTCCTTAATGACCGCTTTCATGCGTTCCTCGAAATCACCCCGGTAGCGCGTGCCTGCCAGCAGGGAACCCATATCCAGTGAGAATATCACCGCGCTTTTCAGCACATCCGGCACTTCCTTGCGCACGATGCGTAACGCCAGACCTTCGGCGATAGCGGTTTTACCCACCCCGGCTTCCCCCACGTAAAGCGGGTTGTTTTTCGTACGGCGGCATAAAATCTGGATGGTGCGCTCCACTTCTTCTTCACGCCCGACCAGAATATCCGTCTTGCCTTCATTTGCTTTGCGGTTCAGGTTTACGCAATATTGAGTCAGCGCATCCTGTCCGCTTTCCTTTTCACTACGGCCTCCCAGTCCGGCGCCAAGACCAAGATGATCCGGCTCCTCATCCGGCCCTTCGCCCTGATTGCCCGTGGTGGGGCGCAGCTCGGAACCTGTACCGATGCGCATAAAGTCTCCGTATTTCACGATGCCGTGAGAAATATAGTTCACGACGTCCAGACGTGTGATGTCCTGTTCCTGTAGCAGATAGACTGCGTGTGAATCTTTTTCAGAAAAGAGAGCAACCAGTACGTTGGCGCCTGTGACTTCATGTTTACCGGAAGATTGTACATGAATGGCGGCACGATGCACGACACGCTGGAACCCGGCGGTCGGCTTGGCTTCATCCAGCTCTTCTACCACTAAAGAGGAAAGATCATTTTCCAGGAAATCACCAATGCAACGCTTGAGCAGTTCAAGGTCAACACCGCAACCTCGCATCACTGCTGCTGCATCGGGGTCATCCGACAGTGCTAACAGTAAATGTTCCAGCGTCGCAAATTCATGGCGGTTCACCTTGGCGATAGCCAGTGCACGGTGCAGTGTCGATTCCAGGTTCTTAGACAGCATAATCGCGTCCCCTTCTTATTCCTTCTCCACTACGCATTGCAGTGGAAACTCTTCACTTCTTGCCCTGTCGACAACCATCTGGGCTTTGGTCTCCGCGACATCCCGCGTATAGACACCACACATGCCCGCACCCTTGTGATGGATCTCCAGCATAATGTTGATCGCATCATGATGGTTTTTCCGGAAGATGGTCTTTAAAACATCCACCACGAAATCCATCGGGGTAAAGTCGTCGTTTAACATCACAACCTTGAAGAAAGGGGGCCGTTTGGTTTTTGTTTTCGGCTCCAGTACCAGAAGTTCATCTCCGGTCTGGTAATCACCCTGACTACTTAAGGTCACAATGGCAGGAGGGGAGTAGCTTGCCGAGCAACCGAGAAAGCCGTCCTTACCTGCTCTATACCTCAAGCGTGCCATAAAAAATCTAACAATGCGTTAAAGAAGGATGACGAAAAGGTTTACATATGCGTTTTTTTGAAAGGAAACGCACCTTGCTTCCGCCACATGCCCGTATATCCATGAGTATACCTATAAAATGTAGGTATCCCAAGGTGATTTTACAAGCTGCAAATTTTTTATAAAAACGTGATTGACACTCCGGGGCGGCGGCGCTATAAAACGCCTCCCTTCACCGGACAGGTGGAGGTGCGCATCTTTCGGGATGCTGCTGTTAGACAAGTGAATAGGTTTTTCTGACTAGGAGTATGTAAATACTCCGAGTCGATGCAAACATCGTTGATCGTATCACAGTGATCAGCAACAAACTGGTAAATCGGGTTTTCCGCACACTATTTTGTTCTGTTCGTGATGCGACTCAAGTGTGAATAAGTATGACAAGGGCATTTGGTGGATGCCTTGGTGGTAAGAGGCGATGAAGGACGTGCTACGCTGCGATAAGCGTCGGGAAGCTGCGAAGAAGCGATGATCCGGCGATGTCCGAATGGGGAAACCCACCTTTAGAACTTAGAATACAGAATTGGCTCATCACAAAGGGCGCACAGCCCCGGATGGGAAAATTCTGGACTCTGAGTTCTAGTTACAAGGTATTTATACCTGAATACATAGGGTATAAAAGCGAACCCGGAGAACTGAAATATCTAAGTACCCGGAGGAAAGGAAAGCAACGCGACTCCCTCAGTAGTGACGAGCGAACGGGGATCAGGCCAGTCATCAGTGTGAACCAATCAGAATCTTCTGGAAAGGAGAGCCATAGTGGGTGATAGCCCCGTATGAGTAACCTAGCACTGATGCTTGAGTAGGGCGGGACACGTGCAATCCTGCCTGAACATGGGGAGACCACTCTCCAAGCCTAAGTACTCCTTACCAACCGATAGCGAA
>CAYMGS010000190.1:0-3161 GCA_964390025.1 uncultured Rickettsiales bacterium
GCTGCATACCTACACCCTCATTCATGATGATCTGCCCGCGATGGATGACGATGCGCTACGCCGTGGGAAGCCAAGCTGCCATGTTGAATATGGTGAAGCGGCGGCGATTCTGGCGGGCGATGCTTTGCAGGCGCTGGCGTTTCAGGTGCTGGCAGACCGCGAAACCCACCCCGACCCGTCGGTACGGTGTGAGCTGATACGTTCCGTGGCGCGTGCAGCCGGCTGGAAAGGTCTGTGTGGTGGTCAGATGCTCGATCTGGAAGCGGAAAATGAGGAACTGACCGTCGATGAAATCATCCGCCTGCAACGTCTGAAAACCGGTGAGTTGTTTGCAATTGCCTGTGAGGCCGGAGCGGTGCTTGGCAAGGCTCCTGACCCTCAGCGTCGGGCGCTGCGTCGTTATGCACATGATATGGGGCTGGCCTTCCAGATCACCGATGACCTGCTGGATGCCGAAGGCACGCGGGAAGAGGTTGGTAAGGAAGTCGGTAAGGACGGCGACCGTGGCAAGGCGACGCTGGTGGGTTCCATGGGTGTGGAACGCGCACGGGAGCAATCACAGATTCTGGCACGTCAGGCCATCAGCCATCTCTCCTGCTTCGACAAAAAAGCCGATGCGCTCCGGCATCTGGTGGAATATGTCATTACACGACGTAGCTAATAAAAGAAAAAGCCACCGTTAATGTCCCGGTGGCTTTTCCCTGAATGAAACCTCAGAAACTATTTCTTGCGTTTGGTTTCATCGGATTTTTTCTTCTCAGTCATCAGCTGAAATCCTTACATAGGGTGACAAGGTTACAGACCGCTGTAACAGTCTTTTTATACCAGAGATCAAAGGTTTGTGCTGCAGGAATATTTGCATGTAATGCAAATATTCCGCTGGTGCGAAGCGTTAGTTGCGCCTATAATCGAACTGGCCTTGTCACCGTTTATTCTTCCCCTGCAGTGTTTGCTTTATGCCGAAAATTCGTCTCGATCAGCTGGTGATGGATCGCGGGATGGCCGAGAGCCGTACCAAAGCGCAGGCGTTGATTATGTCCGGCAAGGTGATGCGCGGTACGGAGCGCCTGACCAAGCCCGGTATGAGCCTGCCGGAAGATACCGAGATTGTGCTGGAGGGGAAGGAGCATCCGTGGGTCTCCCGCGGGGGGATGAAACTGGCGCACGGGCTTGAGCATTTTGAGGTCAACCCGGCAGGCATGACCTGTATAGATGTGGGGGCTTCCACCGGTGGATTTACCGATGTGCTGTTGCATCACGGTGCTGCTAAGGTCTATGCAGTGGATGTCGGCCACGGTCAGCTGGATATCAAACTGCGTGAAGATGCCCGCGTGGTAGTGATGGAGAAAACCAATGCCCGTCATCTGACGGCAGAACAGATACCTGAGCCTGTTGACCTGGTGGTATGTGATGCCAGCTTCATCAGCCTCAAGACGGTACTGCCTGCGGCGATGGCACTGGCTGCACCCCCGCCTCAATCCTCCCCCTTAAAGGGAGAGGAAGCGAGTGTGAGCGAACAGGAGGGGATGACGAATAAAGAAAGAAATGAAAAACAAGAAGCGCGGTCAGTAGACCGCGCCAGCCCTGAGCGCGAGCGTAGCGAGCCGCCCATTGCGCAGGGGAGTATTCCCGAGCGGGGGCAACTAATAGCCCTCATCAAACCCCAGTTTGAAGCAGGTAAGAAGCATCTGCGTAAAGGCGTGGTACGTGATGTTGAGGTGCATCAGGCGGTATGTGACGATATACGACACTGGTTAGATAATGAGATGGGCTGGACGGTAATAGGCATCGAAGAAAGCCCGGTGCGCGGCCCCAAGGGCAACATCGAATTTTTGATTTACGCCGTGAAATAAAATGTTGTCATCCCGGACACGTTGCCAGCAGGTCACGTGATCCGGGATCCGGTGTAGAAAAATGTCAGGAGACATTTTTCGTCATAAATGCCTGCTGGCATTTCTTCTATGGATTCCACTATGATTTTATCCTGCTGATAAAATCCGTGGAATGACGGAGGAGAAACATGGAAGAGTTATACAAACAGATATTGCTGGAACATTTCGGACAGGCCATGTTCTTGCCGGTCGGCAGTAGCGTTACCTATGACGCGATGTACTGGATGGGGCAGGGCGATATGCAGTATGCCACTGTGTTTGCCATGATCGGTGCGGCGCTTGGCTGCACCGTTAACTGGATGTTCGGTCAGATTCTGGCGTTTATCCGACTGCAGAATAATCGTTTCTTCTCAGATGAACGGTACGGGAAGATCAGTACCTATGTGCGTCGCTTCGGTATCGTATTGCTCCCGTTTTACTGGGTGCCGATGGGCGGGCTGCTGATCGTGGCCGCAGGGTTTTTCGGCGTGCGCTGGTGGATCATGCTGCCATTGGTCATCGCCGGCGGCATCATCCATATGATGTATGCCTATCCGCCGCTTGCGAGTTGAGGCCTTCCTGTCACAAAACTTTCACAAATTTAGCGCAAATATCACATGCTAGTTGTGGTATTTTAGTGGTTTAGGGTCTTGCATGAGAGGAGCGGGTACATGAGTGATTCACAAGCCTATGAGAATTTGACAACAGAACAGAAAACTTTAGTTAATGATCGTATCATCGAGTCTTTTAAGGACGAAGGAAAGTTAGCAATCTACAATGCTGCGATGAAAGATGCGCAGTCAAAGGGAGCCAGTCAGAGCGATTCATTTCAGACAGTGTTGGATGCGCACCGTGATGAGTTGGCTGAGGCACTTAAAGCAGGTACAGGCGGATTTCCGGATTACAAGGATACAGCGCTGAATCGTAACGGTGTACAAGATGTACAAGACCTCAGCAACAGCCGCATAATTTTGCGCTCCATAAGAGATCAACTGGAATACAGACCGGACTCTAATGTTATGCAGTATAGTGCTGAAAATATGCGGGGCATTGTAGATAGAGAACGTGCTGGTAAGAGCTTCCCCTTTGCAGGTGAATTGCCAAGGGTAGAAGGCATGGCTGCTGGTATTAAGTTAGCCGATGCCAGTGAAGTCACAGCACCGTTGCCGGGGCAGGCCGTGTCTCAGCCTCAGGATCGTTCCATAATATAAAGCTGCTTATGACGGATCAGGCAGAAGCATCACAGCAAACTGGATCTATAAGTATTGAAGCAACAGACCATGAAGGCAA
>CAYMGS010000191.1:0-3084 GCA_964390025.1 uncultured Rickettsiales bacterium
TGACAGGGCATACGTGCAGATTCTGGCTGATCAGGATTCAATTGACAGGAAAATGTTATAATATAACATGGCGCGCATGTTGAAAAGACTTTGTTTCATAATGGCCTGCCTCTTCTGGGCACCCAATGGTACAGCGCAGGAGGAGGTGGTGGCAACCATCCCGCCGATTCATGCTTTAACGCAGGCGGTGGTGGGAGATACGCAGGAAGTACATTTGTTGCTCTCCGGCACCGAGACAATGCACGGATACCAGCTTAAACCGTCGCAGGTGCGTGCGCTGCGTAATGCTGGGCTGGTGGTCTATGTGGATGGCGGGCTGGAAACGTTCCTGAAAAATGAACGTCGCCCCGGTGACATGCGCGCTAACCTGTTGCCGCTGGCACGTGAAGCGGGGATGCATCTGCACAAGATGCGTTCGGGTGTGAGATGGCCTTCTCACGAGCATGAAGAACACGCAGAACATGAAGTGCATGAAGAGGCGCATCATGAGGGAGCGGTCACGGACCTGCATATCTGGCTGAACCCCTATAATGCCATGATCGCTGTCGATGCGATTGCGCGTGAACTGGCAAAACTAAACCCGGAGCATTCAGCGCATTACCTGCGGAACGCAACACAGGTAAAGGCGCAGCTCAAAGAGCTGGATGCACGGCTGACGCAGGCGCTTGCACCGGTGCAAAAACAGGCCTATCTGGTGTTTCATGATGCGTATCAGTATTTCGATCAGCGTTACGGTTTACATGGGGTAGGGGCGCTAATGACAGATCCGGAAGGTGCGCTGTCGGCAGGGCGCATGCGGGATATACGTCACCTGATTGCCAGTGAGCAGGTGGTATGTGCCTTTCGTGAACCCCAGTTCTCAGACCGTGCATTGGCAGCAGTGACCGAAGGTACGCAAGTGCGGCTGGGTGCATTAGATCCGCTGGGTATGCATATTCCGCCGGGGCCTGATCATTACGTAGTTATGATGGAAACACTGGCGGCAGACATGCTGGCCTGCCTGATGTCAGCGGGTCAGTAAATCCAGATTGCCGCCAATAGCCGCGGTGTTGGTCGTCACGGTGCGCTCCACGCACAAGCGCGGCAGGTAATGGGGGCCACCTGCTTTCGGTCCCGTACCTGATAGGCCCTGCCCGCCGAAAGGCTGGGTACCGACCACCGCCCCGGTCATGGAGCGGTTGATATAGATATTCCCCGCTTTCACGCCTTCGGATAATTGCCTGATATGCGCATCGATACGGCTCTGGATGCCAAAGGTCAGGCCATAACCTGTGCTGTTGATCTGCCGGATCACGTCGTCCAGCGCACCTGCCTTGTAGCGAATCAGATGTAGTACCGGCCCAAAAATTTCCTGATCCAGCATGTCTATCGACGGAATTTCGAATGCATGCGGGGCAACATATCGTGCATCGGCCTCTGATGGCAGAGGAGTCGAAGCCACGTAGGTAGCGTTCTCTTTCATCCGTGCGATATGCCGCTGAATAATTTCCGCCGCTTCCCGGTCAATGACCGGGCCAATATCTGTACTCATATGAGAAGGGTCACCTACCGTCAGCTGTCGCATGGCCCCGCCAAGCATGGTGTAAAGTGCATCAGCGCAATCTTCCTGTACAAATGCGATACGCAAGGCGGAGCAGCGTTGCCCGGCAGAATAAAAGGCTGAGGTGATGATATCATCGACGGTGTGCTCCAGTAGTGCCGAGGAATCAATGACCATGCAGTTTTGTCCCCCTGTCTCTGCAATCAGTGGGCGCAACGGGCCGGGTGTGTCAGCCAGTGTCTTTTGAATATGACGGGCGGTGTCCGTCCCGCCGGTAAAGACGACGCCATCACACCGTGGATCAGCCACCAGCGCCGCGCCTATCGTCTCACCGGGGCCAGGCAACAAATGTAGCACCTCCGGCGGCACTCCGGCCTCATGCATCAACGAGACGGCGCGTGTCGCCGTAGCAGGCGTCTGTTCAGCCGGTTTCGCCAGTACGGCATTGCCACTCACCAGCGCAGCGACAACTTGTCCGGTGAAAATAGCCAGCGGAAAATTCCATGGGCTGATGGCCACGATGGTGCCGCGAGGATGCAACTCCAGCAGGTTAGATTCTCCCGTAGGGCCGGGCATGGTGTGCGGTGTAAAGATACGCCGCGCTTCACAGGCGTAGTAGCGGCAAAAATCTATGGCCTCCCGTAGTTCTGCCACCGCGTCATGAAAGGTTTTCCCGGCTTCATACACGCATAGCCGGATCAGTTCCTCCCGATGTGTATCAAACAGGTCGGCAACCGCTTCCATGATCTGCGCACGTTCAGAGGCCGGGCGTGCTTCCCATGCCGGTTGTGCCGACGCGGTGGTGGCATAGGCATGAGCAATCTGTGCTTCACCTACCTCTTTCGGACGCTGCATGGCCAGCGGCTCACTCAGAACGCTCTGCCAGTGGGCCAGCGCCTGTATGCGGCCCATATCCACCCCGGCGGAGTTGGTGCGCGTGCTGTACAGATCGGCAGGGAGAGGCAGGCGGGTGGCAGGAGTGCTACGGGCACGCTCAAGTGGATTTTCCACCAGACGTTCCGCCGGTATGTCCGGGTCTCCCAGAGAACGCACAAAGGAGGCGTTGGCACCATTTTCCAGAATGCGGCGGATAAGGTATGACAGTAATTCCTCCGAGGGGCCGACCGGAGCGTAAATACGACAATGAATATCGTGTTGTTGTGTCACGGTCTCATACAGTGCTTCTCCCATGCCATGCAGGCGCTGGAATTCATAGTCGGCATCATGCGATGCATGCGTCAGTATGGCCGCCACGCTATGCGCGTTATGCGTAGCAAATTGCGGGTAAAACATGTCCGGGTGTTGCAGCAGATACTGCGCGCAGGCGAGATAGGAGAGATCCGTATGGCATTTGCGGGTAAAGACCGGGTAATGCGCCAGCCCTTCCTGCTGCGCGTGCTTGATCTCACTGTCCCAGTATGCACCTTTTACCAGCCGGATGGGGATGCGTGTGCTGTGCGTCCCGGCTAACTCTCCCAGATATGCAAGCAGCGGCAGGGCGCGACGATTATACGCCTGCACCGCCAGCCCCAGCCCTGCATATT
>CAYMGS010000192.1:0-3050 GCA_964390025.1 uncultured Rickettsiales bacterium
TATTATCACGAAGCACTGGGTATTCTGGACACGATTAAACGGCGTGACCCGGAGCATTATGAAGTCTACCAGCTGGCGGCCATGCGAGGCGCGGCAAACTTCATGATCGACCGCATCACCGAAGCGGCACTGGATTTTGCCGACGACCCGCTGGAAGGTGAAGATGAAATAGAATACTGGCGGCGTGCGACGGCCGTCATGGGAGGCAATGAGAGTAAACTCACCAAGTTCCTGCAATATGACCCGTTATATAGTCTCCATTATCCACCGAAAATGCGTCAGAAGCTTGGTATTATCGCAGCAGACCAGCTAATTGGGCGCAAGCGCTATAATGCATTTAATCAGGTGCTGGGTGTGCTTGACAAGGCCGGTCAGCTGAATGACATTGGCGATCAGGCGGATTATATGATTGGCCGAATGCTGGCCGATTCCGGCAACGATGTGGAAGCACTGGCTGTGTTTAACCGCCTACTGGATACCTCCGACAACCGGTTTGTCCGTGTACGGGCAGAGTTTGCCCTGGCCACGCTGGAATATGAAACCGGGGCCATCAGCCGCCCTGAGCTGATTAACCGGCTTGACCGCCTGCGTTATATCTGGCGGGGCGATGCATTGGAGCTTGGCATTTTGAACCTGCTGGGCGATCTGCATTCGCTGGAAAGTGACTACCCCGAAGCGCTGCGTGTCTGGAAAGAGATTGTTACCAACTACCCCGGCACCCAGCAGGCAGCCAATGTGGCAGAAAAAATGGCCGTGGTGTTTGTGGAGCTTTTCAACGACGGCAAGGCCGATGAAATGGAGCCGCTGGAGGCGCTGGCACTCTATTATGAATTCCGGGAGCTTACCCCTATCGGGAAACAAGGTGACCGGATGATTCAGAACCTTGCTGACCGGCTGGCCAGCGTGGATCTGCTGGACCGCGCCGCAGCGCTGCTCAGCCATCAGGTGAAATACCGGCTGGAGAAGGAAGAACGTCAGCGCATTGGCACGCGGCTTGGGCTGATTCACCTACTCAACCGTGAACCACGCAAAACATTACAGGTGCTGGAGCTGACCGGTTACGGCTCCGGCAATGAGATTATCACCCGGCAACGCAACCATCTGGCAGCCATGGCCTACAGTGATATCGGTGACTGGAAAACCGCACTGGATATGCTGGAAGATGATTACAGCGAAGCGGCCAAGATGATCCGGCTGGATTTGTTCTGGGAGAATAAAGACTGGAAGAACGTGGTGGCCACGGCAGAGGATATTCTGGCCAGTCGGCAGGATATCACGGCACCGCTGAATGACAATGAAGCCCAGACATTGCTGCGTCTTGCCATCGCCTATACGTTTGAAGGGGACACACTGCAACTGCAGTATCTGCGGGATTATTTTGCACCGCTGATGGATGGCCACCCGGCCAAATCACGATTCATGTTTATCAGCAATGATACAGGCCCGATCGACCCCAAGAACATGCAGATGCTGGAACGTGAAATCGCCGGCATCAAATCCTTCCTCGACAGCTACCGTTCGCAGATACAGGAACAGGGCCTGAGCTCAATTAATTAGGTATTTAATGCCCCCTGCTCGCGCCTACTTGCGCTGCGCAACCCGGCTACGCCGTAGCAAAACTACTTCAGCTTCGCCGAGGCGAGTGGGCGACGCTCCGCTTGGCTGAAGGCTCGCGCGAACATACTGTTCGCGTTTCTTTACAGCGGTGAAAGGAACAAGAAGCGAGGTCAGGAGACCGAGCCCTTTAGTCATGCGACCCGCTGCGCCAGCGCTAGCGCGGCGAGAGCATGTAAGGTTCATCTGCCGAGCAGTAAGCGAGGCGGGGAGCGATTAATACTACCTCATTAAACTGCCGGGCCTTGCTGCTGAGCAGCTTCTGCGGCGGCGCGTTGTGCCTGAAGCTGATCGACATGTGACGGTGCCGGACGATTTTTTGAGCCACCAAAGAGCGTATGCGCGGCAAGACCGCCAATCCCGGCCAGCACCGCACCGCCAATCACCGCACTGCGCAGCGAGCCTTTCGGCATGGCTTTCGTTACTTCACCGATTTCCTTGGCGACATTTTCTTCCAGCGGCTTGAGTTCATGTGTCACCTTGATACGGGATGCTGCAACATTATGCAATTCGGCCTCTGCTGCTTTCAGGTCTGCCTGCAATTGCTGTTTCGCCAGCCCCGGCGTATGAGTATCTACCTTACCCTTGATATCATGATATGCGTTGTTGAGCTTATGTAGCTCTGACTCTGCAGCAAAATCGGCTGCGTTCGCTTTTTTAAACTGCACGGTATCATGCCACTCATGGGATGGCTTCACAGGCTTCTCCGTGATCCTGCTATTCACCACACGATTCCATTCATCTGTCACCGCCTTGCCCTGATGCAGGCCCTTTTCTTCTGCCGCCATATGCTCTTTAATCAGGCCGAGATCGGTTCCTGCTACAGCATTCTCATAGTTTAGCCCCTGAGCCGCATTTTTCTGCGACACTTTATAGCGCCAGGCAGCACCACCGGCACCCCCGGCCAGCGCCCCGGCATAGCCCGGAAGGCTGCTTCCCTGTGACTGATTCTCGTCTTCATACGCCATGAATGCACTCCTGCAGGTCATTATTTCATGACTATATTCTACCAAAAACCATGTAAATTAGTGTGACAGTTGCATGAAAATGTCGATCAACCGCCTTCCAGCCAGCGGATGCTCTGGTCATGCCCAAACAAATAGAGCAGGACGCGCAGCGCCTTCCCCCGCTCACTTTTCAGCTCCGGGTCACGTTCCAGCATCAGTTTCATATCGTCTCTGGCCACTTTCATCAGGTCGCGATGTTCATACAGATCGGCAAAGAGAAAGTCCGGCAGCCCGCTTTGCCGTGTACCAAGAATCTCTCCACCCCCGCGCAGACGCAGGTCTTCCTCGGCAATCGCAAAACCATCGCTGGTGGAACGGATGATATTCAGCCGCTCTTTGGCGGTCTCCCCGCAATCCGGGTGATAGAGCAACAGGCAGGAAGAGGCCTTCTCGCCGCGCCCGACCCGCCCGCGTAGCTGGTGCAGTTGC
>CAYMGS010000193.1:0-3041 GCA_964390025.1 uncultured Rickettsiales bacterium
AGCAACCTGACCATGCTGGATGGCAAGCGGGACGAGGCAGGCAGCAGCTTTGGCGATAGCGGCGGCGCATCTTACGCTGCTCCGGAGTCCAGACCGCAACCGGCTATGGCAGGCGCAGGCGCTCCGCTGGACGATGAGATACCTTTTTAGTAGTAGCTTTATGCCCCTGCTCGGCACATACTGTGCCTGCGCAATAGGCGGAGCTCAGGGCTGGGTCGGCCTGCTGGCCTCCCGTCTTGTTCCTTGCAATAATCATAAAGCGCGGCAAGCAGGCCGCGCGAGCCTTCAGCTAGCGGAGCGTTGCGCCATCGGAGGGCCAGTAGGCCCGCACGGGGCGCATTGACAAAACCATGACCATAAAATTCGATAAAATGCACGGGCTGGGAAATGACTTCGTCATCATTGACGAACGCCGTGTTCCCATGCAGATCATTGAGGAAGACCAGCGCACACACGAGGTGCGCTCGATTGCCGACCGCAAGCGTGGTGTAGGCTGTGACCAGCTGATCGTGCTGCGTCCTTCGGTACGCGCTGATGCCTATATGCAGATCTATAATGCAGATGGCGGTGAGGTGGCAGCTTGCGGTAATGCGACACGTTGTGTTGGCTGGCTGATGATGCGCGAGCATCGCAAAGACAGCGCACTGGTGGAAACCGAAGCCGGGCTCCTGGAATGCCGCTTAGAGGCTTCCGGGCAGGTGCGGGTGAATATGGGTCAGCCCTGGCTGCACTGGGAAGACATCCCGCTGGCAGAGGAGCAGGATACACATTGCCTCGAGACTGCGTGGGAAGGTGAAAACTGTGAACTGATTCAGCCGGTGGCGGTGAATGTCGGCAACCCGCATCTGGTGTTTTTTGTGGACAATGTTGGCAAAATCCCGTTAAAGACGGCAGGCCCGGCGCTGGAGACGGATGCTATGTTTCCCGAGCGGATCAATGTGAATATTGCGCAGGTGGATGCGAAAGACCATATCACCATGCGTACATGGGAACGTGGTGCGGGCATTACGCTGGCATGCGGTACCGGGGCATGCGCCACGGTGGTGGCCGCGCGACGGCGCGGACTGGTGGATAAAGAAGTGACCGTGCAACTGCCGGGCGGTGAACTGATTGTGCGTTGGGACGGGACAGAAAAAGACCCGGCACATGATGTTTGGATGAGCGGGCCGGTCGCCCATGCCTTTAGCGGAGAACTGCCTGAAAAAGCGTGGGTGTGACCCGGATGATTAGAATTTAGATGATGGAAACAGGGAACAGTAAAAGAGGTGAGCCCTGTCCTTTGTAATGATAATGAAGCGCGGCAAGCAGGCCGCGCGAGCCTTCA
Organism: uncultured Rickettsiales bacterium; assembly: GCA_964390025.1. GTDB lineage: Bacteria > Pseudomonadota > Alphaproteobacteria > Rickettsiales > UBA998 > CAYMGS01. Next base: position 1,325 of record CAYMGS010000193.1, read on the forward strand.
GCTAGCGGAGCGTTGCGCCATCGGAGGGCCAGTAGGCCCGCACGGGGCGCATTTAAAATTATGACTTTAAACATACAGACATTTGGCTGCCGCTTAAACACCTACGAAAGTGAGGTGATGCGTGCGCATGCGCAGGATGCGGGTCTGGAAGATGCTATCATCATCAATACCTGCGCCGTGACGAAAGAAGCGGAACGGCAGGCGCGGCAGGCGATTCGTAAGGCGCGGCGTACTAACCCGGATGCAAAGCTGATCGTTACCGGTTGTGCGGCGCAGGTAAAGCCGGATGATTTTGCTGCGATGGATGAAGTGGATGTGGTGCTGGGGAATCAGGAGAAGCTGGAAGCTGATACGTGGAATACGGTTAGTGATATGAAGGAGGCCAGCAGGCCGAACGAGCCATCAGCCAGCGGAGCGCCGCCTATTGCGGAGGTCAGTAGACCGGAGCTGGAGGGGCAATCAAAGATATTACTCAATGACATCATGGAAGTCCGCGAGACCGCCTCGCATCTGGTCAGTGGCTTTGAGGGACAGACGCGTGCCTTTGTGCAGGTGCAAAATGGCTGCAACCATCGCTGCACTTTCTGCATCATTCCGTACGGGCGTGGTAATTCCCGCTCCGTGCCGATGGGCGAAGTAGTGCAGCAGGTGAAGCGGCTGGTGGAGCAGGGCTATAAAGAAATCGTATTCACCGGGGTGGATATTAGTGCTTACGGTGAAGATCTGCCGGGCACACCCACACTGGGTTCACTGGTGCGCCGGACACTCAGGGCCGTACCGGAGTTGCCACGTCTTCGCCTGTCGTCCATTGATGCGGTGGAGATCGACGAGCAGCTCTGGGAAGCGGTGGCCAGTGAGGAACGCCTGATGCCGCATCTGCATCTGAGTCTGCAGGCGGGGGATGATATGGTTCTGAAACGCATGAAACGCCGTCATCTGCGTGATGATATTCTGACCTTCACCGAACGTGCGCGACGCTTGCGCCCGGATACCGTCTTCGGTGCGGACATCATCGCCGGGTTCCCGACCGAGACCGACGCGATGTTTGAAAACACGCTGAATATTGTCAAAGAGGCCGGACTGACCTGGCTGCATGTGTTTCCGTATTCCGAGCGTGACGGTACGCCCGCCGCGAAGATGCCGCAAGTGCCGCATCCCATACGCAAGGAACGCGCGGCGCGCCTGCGTGAGGCCGGAGCCAAACAGGAGCAGGCCTTTCTCACTTCCCGTATCGGCACCACGGCACAGGTGCTCATGGAGAAAGACGGGCTGGGCCGCACGGAACATTTCGCCCCGGTGCGTGTGGGCGAGGGACATGAAGCGGGAAGTTTAGTCAACGAGACAATTTCAGGCTTGCAATATGGTGCGCTTATTGCCCATATAGGCGCATGATCGATACACCTAAACAAAGCTGGTTCTCGCGCCTGAAATCGGGCCTGAGCAAAACCTCCACCGGCATTTCTACCGGCATTACCGATATCTTCACCAAGCGCAGGCTGGATGATGAGATGCTGGAGGAGCTGGAGGAGCTGCTGATTATGGCCGATATGGGCGCGAGTGTGGCGGCCAAAGTGGTGGCGGAGTTCAGCAAAGGGCGCTTTGACAAAGAGATTGATCCGGACGAGGTAAAAGAAGCGCTGGCAGAAGAAATTGCGAAGCTGCTGGAGCCGGTCGCGGCACCGTTGACGGTAGATGTCACGCACAGGCCGTATGTGAT
>CAYMGS010000194.1:0-2057 GCA_964390025.1 uncultured Rickettsiales bacterium
CGGCGCTCCGCTACATACATGCCCAGCGCATGGCGGGCATTGGAAAGCGCCTGCTCGCCCAGTTGCTTCTTCGCCCCTCTCTGCGGCACGGTCAGGGTGATGGAGCGCCCCTCTTTCATGCTCAGGGCTTCCGCGAGTATCTCCGGGTTTTCCGGTGCTTCCGTCAGGATGATCTCCGCCGGAGCCGGATGATTCTGATAAAACTGTCCCACAAATGCTTCCAGTACTTCCGCACTGTGCTGTTCAGTTCCGACACCCGGATAGAATGCCCGGTTACCGAAAGGCTGGCCGCCCCGGAAAAAGAATATCTGGATACAACACGCTACGCCTTCCCGGTGGATGGCGATGACGTCCGCATCGGAGATACCCTGCGCACTGAGCGCCTGTTCCTGCTGTACCTGTGTCAGTGCGCGGATACGGTCACGGCAGCGCGCGGCCTGCTCATATTCCTGTCGCTCGCTATGGGCCTGCATCTGCTGCTGAAGCTGCTGCTGCACCTCACGACTTTTCCCCGACAGAAACGCTTTAGCCTCCTCTACCAGCACCGCATAGTCTTCTTTCCCAATACGATCCACGCAGGGCGCGGAACAGCGCTTGATCTGATATTGCAGGCAGGGCCGCGTGCGATGGGCAAACACCGTATCCGGACAGGGGCGCAATAAAAACGCGCGCTGTAATATATCCAGCGTCTGGTTCACCGCCCCCACGGATGCAAAAGGCCCAAAATACTCACCCTTCGCACTCTGCGCACCACGATGTTTACGAATTTGCGGAAAGTCATGCCCCCCTGTCATCATAATATAAGGGTAGGATTTATCATCCTTCAGCAGGATATTATAGACAGGTGAGAGCTGTTTGATCAGGCTGGCCTCAAGCAACAGCGCTTCGGCCTCGCTACGGGTTGTAATCACCTCCATACGCTGCGTCTGCGCAATCATGCGCAGCGTACGGGAAGGCAGCGCGCCTTTGGTGCCATACGTGGTCACACGTTTTTTCAGGTTCTTAGCTTTTCCCACATAGAGTACCGCATCATCTTTACCCAGCATACGATACACACCAGGCGCGGAAGACAGCCGGGAGGCAAATTCGCGTATGTAGGCGGCACCGGCCAGGGGGACAGCAGAGTCATCAGTTGTATGCATACGCACTATGTGTAGCATAAAATACGTCTTTTCAACAACTCAGCAGGCTATCCACCGAAGCTGTGGATAAGTTTGGGGGAAAGATATAAAGAAATTTTTATGTCGCCACAGCATAAGTATTTTTTTCTTTTTGCCTATTTTTTGTGCTTCTCCATCATGGTCTTGATAAATATGTATTTATTATATGGCGATGCGATACGCATATCTTGCATAACAGCATTCCATATAGTCATTACATGCGCTGGATGCATAACACGCATCTGTGTACAACTTTACATCCGGTTCAAAATGAAAAGGGTTTTTTCGGTAATTTCAAATGACTGCGGTTACTTCTTGATAACATCGTCAGCGAGAAGCGGGGACAACCCCATCCCGTTGGCCAGATCAATCACCTGCCCGGTGATGCCCGGAGCCTGTATCAGGAAGTCCAGCGCCTGCGTCACTTCATGTGGTGTTCCAGTACGTTGCAACGGTGCCATTCCCGCCAGCCGCTCAAAGAGCGCCGGAGAGTCTTCCACCCCCATCAGGGTTGCACCAAGCGCAATACCATTGATGCGCACCGCAGGTGCCAGAGATGGGGCCAGCATACGCACCGACTCCTCAAGGCCTTGCTTGCTTAGTGCGTAGGAGAGGTAAGCTGCCGACATGCTCCAGCCTTCCATCCCATCCAGCAGGCAAATGATCTGACTGCCTTCCGGTGCCTGCGCGACAAATTCCCGGTTCAGATGAAGCGGGCCTTCCAGATTCGTGGCCATATGGCGCTGAAATGTTTCGTGGGAAAATGTGCCGGGCCCTTCTTTCTCAAACAGCGCGGCATTATGGATAAGCAGCGATATCGGGCCGAGCTCTTGTGAGGCTGATGGCAGAAGGGAGGACGCTTCCCCCGCATTGCTTAAATCTGCCTGAAACACATGA
>CAYMGS010000194.1:2067-2975 GCA_964390025.1 uncultured Rickettsiales bacterium
ATGACACGCCACACCCGTACGGGTAATGGTTTCAGCAAGCTGTTCGGCTTCCTTAGCGGAGCGATGATAATGCAGCGCGATATGCCACCCGGCACTGGCCAGATGCAGCGCGATATCCGCTCCGACGCGTCTGGCCCCGCCAGTGATGAGGGCGGTTTTGGGATGTGTCTGACTATTCATATGCCGCATCCTACGCAGAACGCACTGGCAATGCAGTAAAAAATAACAGGAAACCGTTTACTTTTGGCGACTTCTGCGCTAGATTGCCGACCCTGTTTCGGAATGCGTGGTGGCAGAATCGAAATAAAATAAGAATATCAACAGCTTTGTGCGCCCTGTTGGGTGGGTACGGTGAGTAATGGCGATAAAAATACTGGCAGGCAACAGTAATATTCCCGTGGCGGAGTCCATGGCGTCGTACCTTGGCTGCGATCTGGGGGAGGCCAATATACGCCGTTTCTCCGATCTGGAGATTTTCGTGGAGATACTGGAAAATGTCCGGGGGCAGGATGTATTTTTCGTACAATCCACCTCCTACCCTGCCAACGACCATATTATGGAGCTGCTGATTGCCATTGATGCGCTCAAGCGCGCATCCGCTAAACGCATTACCACCGTCATCCCGTATTTCGGCTATGCACGGCAGGATCGTAAGCCCGGCCCACGCACGCCTATTTCTGCCAAGCTGGTCGCCAACCTTATCACCAAAGCCGGAGCTGATCGCGTGCTGACACTTGATCTGCATGCCGGACAGATTCAGGGGTTTTTCGATATTCCACTGGATCATGTGTTTGCTTCACCGGTGATTTCCGACGACATTCGCCAGCATTACGATACAGACGGGCTGGTGATCGTCTCGCCCGATGTGGGTGGCGTGGTACGCGCCCGCGCACTGGCCAAACGGCTGG
>CAYMGS010000195.1:0-1545 GCA_964390025.1 uncultured Rickettsiales bacterium
CGCAGTTATACCCGATCCGATCCGCCTGCTTCTCGGCATCCAGCGTCAGCGGCTCAAACGGCTCTGCTTTCCCGTCCAGCCGGTCACCCCATGCGGCAAGTTGGCGCAGGCTATAGCCTTCAGCGACTACAGGCTTATTCAGTGTGTTTTTGGCAATCTCAGTAAAGGTTAACGTAGAATCGCTCAGTACTTTGACAGGCTTTTGGGGCGCACAGGCCGCCAGTGGAGAGATGCCCGCCGCCAGTCCCAGCATGCCACCAAGGCGCAGGAAATCACGGCGCGTCATCTCGCGGCGCGCACAAATCTCGGCAAAGGAAGGTTGCGATGTCTGCATCGTTCTCATCACGACGCATAATAGCACAGGAGAGATAGAAGCTAAATACTTATTCAGTGTCAGCGGCTTCGCCGGCATGCTCTTCAAGCGCATACCCGGCAGAGCGCACCGTACGGATCAGGTCAGGCTGTTTTCCGTCGTAATTCAGCGCTTTGCGCAACCGACGGATATGCACATCCACTGTGCGTAGTTCCACGTAAATATCGTGGCCCCACACGGAATCAAGCAATTGCTCCCGTGAGAACACCCGGCCCGGATGCTCCATCAGGTAGCGCAGCAGGCCGAATTCCGTCGGGCTCAGATGCACTTCCGAGCCGTTGCGGGTCACTTTATGCGTGGCAATATCCATATGGATACCGGCAAATTCCAGTTTCTGTTCGGAGAGCGACGGGCGCAGGCGGCGAAACACAGCGCGAATCCGTGCTACCAGTTCGCTGGGTGAGAATGGCTTGACCATGTAATCATCCGCACCGGCATCAAGCCCGCGAATACGATCCCCCTCCTCACCACGGGCGGAAAGCATGATAATCGGGATATTCTTGGTATCGTTTTCCCAGCGCAGCTGTTTGCAGACTTCTACACCGGTCATGGATGGCAGCATCCAGTCCAGCACGATAATATCCGGTTTGTATTCCTTGACCATGGTCACGGCTTCCTCGCCATCCCCGGTCGTATAAACGCGGAAACCCTCACGTTCGAGATTATAGCGCAGCATCGTGACAATCGCTGCTTCATCTTCAACTATCAGTACCGACGTTTCCATAGGGTCATACCTCTACACTGTATTGTGGCACAGCGCAACTCATGCGCAGGCTGCGTCATCATTCCAGACTCAGCATACGCAAGGAGCGTTAGTTTTGCATTAACAAGATGTTACGGAAGGATTAATTTATCTCACATTGTTCCTATCTGTGACACGCCTGCTGCGGCAGAATGAGACCCAAAGAAAAAGATGGAAACAGAAGACTCAGGCGCTTTCTGCTTCGCGTTTCAGCGCGCGCCAGCCAATATCGCGGCGGCAGAAGCCTTCCGGCCAGTCAATCGCAGCGATGGCTTCATACGCCCTCGCCTGTGCTCTACCGACTGTTTTCCCGAGCGCCGTCACCCCCAGTACACGCCCTCCATTGGCCAGCAGCGCCTCGCCGTCACGCTTCGTCCCGGCATGATAAACCGTCACATTATCCAGCGCCTCTGCCGCTTCAATACCCTCA
>CAYMGS010000195.1:1555-2955 GCA_964390025.1 uncultured Rickettsiales bacterium
CGGTTTTATTCGCGCTCGTCGCCGGACTTATCGTTTGGCATATTTTCCGGGATAGCCGTTCGCCGCCATCACCACGCAGAGTGCCGCCTGAGGATGGAATTTCAGTGGGCGTGCGGGCAATTTACCGCGTGCTGCCTGGTAGAGAATGGAGCCAAGATCTTCATTCAAACGGCTGAGTAGCACCTGTGCTTCCGGATCACCAAACCGCACATTATATTCTATCACTTTCGGCCCGTCGCGCGTAATCATCAGCCCGGCGAACAGTACCCCGGTGAACGGCATACCTTCCTGCTTCATCGCCCGCACGGTCGGCATCACGATCGTCTCCATAATCTGCTTGCGCAGCGGCTGCGTCATGATTGGCGCGGGTGCGTAGGTGCCCATGCCGCCGGTATTGGGGCCGGTATCGCCCTCACCGACCGCCTTGTGATCCTGCGCGGAGCCGAATTCCACCGCCGTTTCCCCGTCACACAGAGCAAAGAAGCTGATCTCTTCGCCTTCCAGATATTCCTCAATCACGATGCTGCGGCTGGCCTCGCCGAATTTCCCGGCAAACATTTCGTCAATCACCCGTTCTGCTTCCCGGCGGCGGGTGGCGATCACTACCCCTTTCCCGGCGGCCAGTCCGTCCGCTTTAATCACGATTGGCATAGACTGGCGTGAGAGATACTCCTTGGCTGCCTCCGCATCGGTAAACCGGCCATATCCCCCGGTCGGGATGTTATATTTAGCCATGATGTCTTTTGAGAATCCCTTGGAGCCTTCCAGCCGGGCCGCCTGCGCAGAGGGCCCGAATACGTGGATTCCGGCATCTCGCAGTGTATCAGCAAGCCCTTCTACCAGAGGCTGTTCGGGGCCGATAATCGCAAGGTCAATTTTTTCCGTCTCGCAGAACGTCACAATATCAGTGTGCTGTGGCAGATTTAAACACGTAGCATGATTTGCGATGCCGCCATTGCCCGGTGAACAGAATATTTCTGTTACAGAAGCAGAACGTTTAAGTGCTACACATAGCGCATGTTCCCGTCCGCCGGAGCCAATCACCAATACCTTCATCGCTTGCCTTATTGCCGGTTATCTCTACACTGCGAGTGTGTATAACTCAGAATAAGCGCCATGCCAACCCCTTCCCCCACACATAATCAGCCGGAATATACGGTGAGTGAAATTTCCTCCGCGCTCAAGCGGGTGGTGGAAGACACGTTTGGCTATGTACGCATACGCGGAGAAATTTCCGGCTTCAAACGCGCCGCATCCGGGCACCTGTATATGGATATGAAGGATGATCGCAGCGTATTAAATGCCGTCTGCTGGAAGGGTGTTGCAGGACGGCTGGCTTTTGCGCCGGAAGACGGGCTGGAAGTGATCTGCACCGGCAAGCTCTCCACCTACGGGGGTCG
>CAYMGS010000196.1:0-2465 GCA_964390025.1 uncultured Rickettsiales bacterium
GCTCTCCGGTGGGGTGGCGGCCAATCAGGTGATTCGCGGTGCGATGACTGCGCTGGCGGAGGAGTGCGGTGCGCGGTTCGTTGTGCCGCCCGTCAGGTTATGCACGGACAATGCCGCCATGATCGCCTGGGCCGGTATGGAGCGCTGGCAGCTAGGCATGCGGCATGAAGGCCCGATCGAACCCCGCGCCCGCTGGCCGTTATAATAGCTGTTATATCTTCTTTATAATTTTAATAGCTGCTGTTAATACTGGAGGCGCAAGGAAGGCGCTTACGATTCGCCAGTCTTGTGTTTCAATCGCTGCATTATATGCAGCTAAAATACACATTGCCAAAAAGCAAAATCCAACAATTCGGCTAAAAGATTCAACGATTATTTCTGCCCACTTAAATTTAGGCGAGTACTGATGCATGTGTTCTTGATTGGCTTGGTTGAAAGCAATTTCTGCTTTGTTTTGCTCAATAAGCTGGTCTAAAATATCAGGGCGCACTGCTTGTATGCGCTCTATTTCTGCAGCAGGCGGAAATGTTCCGGAATGCATTGCAATCCGGGTTAACTGTTGGGGTGTGATCTCTGTTTCTAGAACTTGAGGTTCTTGTACTTCTGGCTCATGATCAAGTTGATCACTGCTAGCTGTTTGAGGGGTTTTTTTGGACATTAATTTTTACACGCGTAGGCACATTTGACGTAGTGTTTTCATGGCTTATGCTGCCAAAGTCTAAAAAACCAAATCCACAAAAACCCTCCAAGAACCCGTTCACAGCAGCATCCCTAATGCGCTGTCTGGTATCATTAGCATAATCAATGGTGTAAGTTTGCGGCATTCCCATAATCATCCTCTTATCATAGCATAAAAAGGTTTTCAATTCTATTAACGTGCGGTGGGGCGTGGAAGGTAAAATTATATAAAAAACAGAGTAAGGCTGTATTTAATATGGCGGGGCAAAGCCATATTGGCGGAAGATAGTAACAGCATCTTCGGATTTCAGGAAATCGAGGAACTTTTTGGCTTGCTCCATATTCTCGCCTACAATCACGGCTCCCTGATAAATAATGGGTTGGTGTGCGGCGGGGTCAACCGCTTCCACTACCACCATATCCGGGAAAAGCTCGGCATCGGTCAGGAATACTGCACCGTATGAATCATAATTCGTAATGGTGTCCTTCAATGCGAAACTATTGGAAAGAATACTGAAATGCGGTTCATAATCGCCGCTTATCTTGTAATAACGGAGTGTTTCAAACGCGTAGGTGCCTTCTGCAACAAACTCCGGGTCGCCCAGCGCAAACGCAGGTTCATAGTCCCCTTTGATGATAAGCTGCGTCAGGTCGGAAAGTGATTGTGTGGCGGTGCCACGGCCCAGCGGTGCCACAATTGCCAGCTTGTTGCGGGCAATGGCGGTGCGAGAATATACATCCATCAGCCCTTCCTGCTGCAGCCGCTTCATCCACAGCGCTTTGGCCGTAATAAATACATTGCCCTCATGCCCCTCTTTAATCTCACGCAGATGGTCATTGGAAGAACCGAACGCAGCTGAAACGGGAATATCCGTAAGCTGGGAATAGCGCCGTGCTATGCGGGTAATTGGCACGGTTAATGACGGATCTGCCAGAATCGTAATATCCTGCGTGACTTCCGTATCAAGTCTCTCTAAAGCTGTAGCTGCTGTGGCCAGACCTAGCAGCAAGCATAGAAAGAAAGTGAAAAACCAGGGTTGCATGCATGGTATCTACCATAGATTTTCAAAGGCCTCAATCGCTACAAAGCAGTTGAATCCCGATTGGGCCGGTGCTAAGAGAAAGGTAAATATATTAATATTTAGGTTGGTCGTCTTTTCGTGCCTTTTAAACGCTTTACATTGTTGCTGGCCGCTCTGCTGGCGCTGGCAGGTCTGCCTTTGGTTATCGTGCCGCCTTCCGGGCCGGCAAGTGCCGGGTTAAGTGCGGGATTCCTGAGCGTGATGGATCATACGCTCCGCCTGATGCTGATTATACCGGTGGGCCTGATGGCAAGCCATCTGCGTGGAGACGGCAGAGTCGTGCTGCCGCTTTCCTTTCTGCTGATGTATCTGGTCGGCGCGCTGCTGGAGCTGGATATGATGATATTCCCGATGGCGCGCCTGTTCATACTGGGAGCGATATTGCTGTTTGCCCTGACGATGAGCGTGGGCGAAGGCCGTGCGTTTCAGATGTCGGCACTGCTGGGAGCATCTGTGGCATATCACCTGGGCAGCTACGGTATGCTGGTATTGCCAACACTTGCCTCGCCGCTCTATTACATTATCGGGCAATTACTGGCGCTGGTTCTGGTGATCGGGATTTCCTTCTCTATCGGACTGATTGTGTTCAGCGAATGGGAGGCCTATCGCAAGCGGGGTAATCATAACAGCAGTCCGCCCATGCCTTCGTCATCTTAAGCGGGCAACTGGCTCAGGCCGCGTTCAAGATCAGCAATCAGGTCGCCG
>CAYMGS010000196.1:2475-2939 GCA_964390025.1 uncultured Rickettsiales bacterium
ATCTTCCATGCCAATATGCAGGCGAATCAGAATTTCATCCTCCTGCCAGTCGGCCACCGAGCGAATGCGTGCCGGATAGAAGGGGACAATCAGGCTCTCAAACCCGCCCCACGAAAACCCAAGTTTAAACAGTTTCAGGTTCTCCGTCAGCATCACCACGTTGTCGCGTGTGAGTTTTTGGGTTGGCTGGAAGGCAAACAGTCCGGAGGAGCCGGACATATACTGTTTCCATAGTGAGTGCCCCGGTGCGTCGGGCAGGGCAGGGTGGAACACGCGCCCCACGGCCGGGTGGCCGTTCAGCCAGCCTGCGACTTTCAGCGCCGCCTGCTCATGATGACGCAGCCGCACGCCCAGTGTACGCAATCCGCGCATGGCAAGAAAGGCATCATCCGGGCTGGTACCGGATCCGTAAAGCTTCATGGTGCGGCGAATCGGTGTTTCACATGCCTGTGTGTAAGAGATAA
>CAYMGS010000197.1:0-2905 GCA_964390025.1 uncultured Rickettsiales bacterium
CGCGGGCAGATCATCATGGATCAGGGAGTAGGTATGGATAAATTCAAGTGCCGCCGCTGCATAGAGCGAGGTCTCACGTGCGACACCAAACAGGGAGGCACAGGTGACGGTCAGGAACGGGCGCAGTCGCTTACCCCCGGAAAGCGCCGAGTAGCGCATGGCTTCCATCACTTTGCCCTCACCGCCCAGTGCGCCACCGCCACCTTCGGCATTACGGTCCGTGAGCGAAATCACCGTGGAAGAGGCTTTTTCCGGATCGGGCAGAAGCCTCTCCATCACCTCATGTAATTCGTCGGATACATCCTCAAGGGCGGTTTGCAGGCCAAAACTGCTATCTTTTACGATACGGATCATGAGGCCTCAAACGGTTCTGCGGTCAGTTCTCCATCCGGGGCCTGCGAGAGCTTCTCGACCTTTAGCTTCGCATCTTCCAGCTTTTTCTGGCAATGGCTTTTCAACGCCATACCCCGAGCATATTCCTCAATGGATTGTTCCAGCGGCGCCTCACCGGATTCAAGCCGGCGCACGATGGTCTCCAGCTCGGCCAGTGCCTGCTCGAAGGAAAGTTCAGCAAGTGTGGAATCAGTCTCGGACATAAGCGTGGAGTGTAAGCAAAACCGGCTTACAGGGCAAGCGCTAAACGCTGTCTTTCACGGCTTGCGATGCAATCAGCGTCGCTGGCTGTTACGCTGCTCGATACAGGCTGCATCACCCGGCAGGCACAGGGGCTGATCTGGCGCGGCGACCTCCTGTCCACCGGTAACACCTGTAGAGGGCGTGCCTACATTGATGTCCGGTACCGGGCCCGCATAAGGTGCCGGGCCGGGAATCGGAACCGGCGCAGGAATCGTTCCGGTGGGCGCAATATCACGCTCATAACGTTCCTGCTCAATGGCATCCAACCGGTCCTGACGTAATTGCAGCTCCTGCTCAATCAACTCTTCAACATCATCCTGCATATGCTCAGGGAAGCGTCTGAGCAGGCTTCCCCTATCGGAAAATCTCTCTTCGCCCAGCCCAAAACGTCCGTACTGGTCTATGATAATGCGGGTGCCATCGCGCAGAATAATGGTACTGTCATTGCCCCTGTCATGCCTGCCTCGCCCACAGGCCCTGTCCGCCTGTTCCTGAGCGCGGCGCACCTGTCGTCTGGTGGCATCGCCATACTCAAAATCTTCTTCTTTTTTTTCAAGCCGCTCTTGCGCCCTGTCGCATCTGTCACTCATGACGCCGCTCCCCGGTCATAATTACCTGACCTTATACTCTATCACAGACAGATGACAATTTTGTGAACATGCCTCAACAATCTGGAATATAGCAACATACTCATGTATGATGTGCAGGTTATGAGTGAAGTATTACAAGCCCATCTGAAGCGGTTGCAGGCCACACGCGACAGCGGCGATCTGGCAGAAGCATTAAAAGCTGCACGCACAGAGATGCACCGCCGACTGCCTGACGATGGAGAATTTGTCGGGATTTCCGACCGGCTGAACGCACTCATGGATATAGACGAAGGACATATCACCAGCGATCTGACTGATGCGCTGGATAAAACACCTGTAGGCAGACTGGTTGGCAACATCCATGGGCTGGGGATGGATATGAAGACCATTATGCCGTATGATCCGCTGCAACAAATGGCAGCACCCGGTGTTGACATGCAGAATGTCGTTTCACTTTCCCCGGAAGAACGGCTCGCTTGCCGCAGAGATTTAAGCAATACATGGGCTACCATCGATCAGGCAAAGCAGGGCACGACAGAAGAGCAGATCGCCGCCACCGCGCTTGAGGTCGCGCTGGCCGAGCATTATCAGCAAAAACAGATTGATTCCCCGGGGCACGGCAGATAAACCCTAGCCTATGTTTGATTCACTGAATAAACGGCTGGGTTCCATTCTGGGTGGCTTGCGCAAGCGCGGCGCACTCTCTGAGGATGATATTAACGCCGCCATGCGCGAGGTGCGGATTGCCCTGCTGGAAGCAGACGTTGCACTGCCAGTGGTCAAGGAATTCACCAAAAGCCTGAAGGAAAAAGCGCTCGGCGAGGAGATCATCAAGAGCGTCTCCCCGGCGCAGATGGTCATCAAGCTGGTGCAGGATCATCTTACGGAACTGCTCGGCAGTGAGCATCAGGACATCAACCTCGCCGCCTCCCCGCCCGCCGTCATCATGATGGTGGGGCTGCAAGGCTCGGGTAAAACCACCTCCACCGGTAAGCTGGGCCTGCGCCTGCGCGAGAAGCATAAGAAGAAAGTGCTGGTGGCCTCGCTCGATGTACAACGCCCTGCTGCGCAGGAGCAGCTGGAAGTGGTGGCGAAGCAGGCGGAGATTGCCTCCCTGCCGATTATCAAGGGCCAGTCGCCGGTGGAGATCACGAAGCGCGCGATAGATACCGGTGTGAAGGAAGGCTATGACGTGGTGATGCTGGACACGGCAGGCCGCCTGCATATCGATGAGGCGCTGATGGCGGAATTGCAGCAGGTGCGCGACATCGCCAAACCGGTGGAAACATTACTGGTTGCCGATTCCCTCACCGGTCAGGATGCGGTGACCATTGCGCAGCAGTTCAACGAGCAGATCGGTGTCAGTGGCATTATCCTCACCCGGATCGACGGGGACGGGCGCGGCGGCGCGGCCCTTTCCATGCGTCAGGTCACTGGCCAGCCCATCAAGTTTATGGGTACCGGTGAGAAGCTGAAAGAGTTTGAAGCCTTCCACCCGGAACGCATCGCCTCGCGCATTCTCGATATGGGTGATGTGGTCTCACTGGTAGAAAAGGCCGCGGAAACCATCGATCAGGCGGAAGCCGAAGACATGGCCAAACGCATGATGGCCGGGCAGTTTGACTTTAACGACCTGCTCTCACAACTGCGTCAGATGAAAAAAATGGGTGGCATGGGCT
>CAYMGS010000198.1:0-2877 GCA_964390025.1 uncultured Rickettsiales bacterium
GACCGTACCCGCACTGATTGCCACCTGCGAGGATTATCGCTCTCATATCTTCACGAAGGAGGCAATAGGTCACTTCCTGTATGCCACACGTGATACATCCGGCAATACCGGCTCCCGTGCCGGTGCACGCGGAAGCGGTCTGGCCAAGGCGCAGCGGCAGGCTGCTGAACGTATGGTAGACCCGATTGATATGCGTACCATCACCTTCAGTGAATCATTTGCCCATGCCGGGATTACCCCGACATGGCTGGGGACGCTGCATCTGGAAGAAGCGCTCAGGGGGGTGTTGGCAGATGCCGCTATTGAGCAGGGTGCTCCCCTGATCGGAGGGGTGTACCCACTGAAAATCGCCAATTGGAATGGCGGTGAGGTGTATCATGTGCCTGCGGCAACCGGGGCACCACTGGATGCTGGTCTGTTGCAGGATTTATATCATAAGTCGGCCATTTTCCGCGATGTCGCAGACCGGATGGCATTCGGTGTCGCCATGTCGGATATGGACGGGTTATCTCACTACTATCCCGATCTGAAAGATGACCCGTTTGTGCTGGCGCGCCTGAATGAAGAATATCTGGCATGTGCGGCATTACTTGAGAAAATTTTGCCCAAAGAGCATGCCATGGGGGCTGTGAACGGAGAAACCGTGGCCACCAGCCGTTATGGCTCTGCCCGTGAGCGATTGCGCAGGCTGATGCCGCATCTGCATGGGATCATGCATCACAAAGGCGATTACATGCAGGTGGCGCAGGAGATGAAACGTGCATGGCGCAATGACGCGGGAGAAACAGAACGTGCCTCGCGTCTGGAACATCGCTGGGTCATGTCACTGGCGCATGCGGCGATCGATTGCGTGACACATGGTCGCATGCCTACCGCAGACGATCCCATGTACCGCAAAATGATTTTCTCTGATACCCCGGTCGAAACACACGATTGATATTGCAGATATGAATACAGATAAAAAAAGGCCGGGAGAATGCCCCCGGCCTTTTTGTGTAAGTATTATTCCGGTCGTGATTACTTCCGGTATTTAAAGGCGACTTCTACCCGACGGTCTTGTGCCAGGCAGGCAATCTTTTGTTTGCGATCACGAACGTCACCGCAGTCTGTCACGGAGTTGCTCTCACCGAGACCACGCAGTTCAAGCACGCGAGTGTCGATGTTGACGCGGGAAGCAATGTATTGCTCTACAGCATCTGCGCGTTTCTGAGACAGTTTGAGGTTGTAAGCTTCGTTACCAATTTCATCAGCATAACCGATAACACCCGCCTGAATCACCTGCTTGGTGCCCTTGATGTGATTCACCAGTGCATCCAGCTTGGCAACAGCATCCGGGCTGAGCTTGGCGCTGTCGAAATCAAAGTAGATGGTCCGTTGTTCCAGGCTGACAACAGGGGGAGGGGGCGGGGGAGGCGGAGCCTGTACCCGTGGTTTAGGTGGTGGCGGAGGAGGTGCGCATGGGTCGGAGTCCGCATCCCACTTGGTACGCACGCAGTTACCAAAGGTGTTACGCACCACGCCATCATACATGTCGCGCGCAGCTTTTTGGCTGTCATTTGCCAGTGCCGGCGTTGCAGGGGCCGTTGCACCCAGCATGCCGAGAGCCAGAGCGGCGCACAGGCAATGTCTCACAATATTCTTCATGATTTAAGCTCCTTTAGATGAATTCGGCATCATAGCGCAGGACACGCTAAAGATAGCGCCACCATAGGTCGGAATGACCGGATGTGCAAGTGATTTAGATGGCAGATAGCAAGGGGTTATTGTATGGCCTGCACCTTGGCGCGTAATGTATCGAGATCCAGCGCATGTGGGACAATCTCATCATTGATGATCAGCATCGGTGTGCCGCGTGCACGCAGCGTTTTAGCCAGCTCCGCCACCTCTGCAAGTTGCTTTAGAATCTGGTCTGAGTTGCCTTTGGTGCGCACTTCTTCAACATCCAGTCCCTGCTTGGCCAGGACGCTGTCCACCACCTCTTTGGTAATGCGCCCCTGATAAGTCATCAGGCCACTGTGGAAATTGAAGTATTTATCCGGCTCCAGCGCGTGAACCGCCAGCGCCATCCGGGCCGCATATTCAGAATGATCACCGAAAATGGGGTACTCTTTAAAGACCACTCTGAGGCCATCTTCTTCCTTCATGTATTCGTCGATCGCGTTGAACATAATTTTACAGGCGCCGCAATTATAGTCGTAAAATTCAACCAGCGTCACGGGAGCATCCTCCTCGCCAACAGAAGGGGAGTTTGGATTGTTGAACAATATGTCTTTGTTTTTTTCAATCAACATGGCGTTCTCACGCACGGTCTGATTTTCCTGATAATCTTTCAGGGCGATCATAGCCTCCATCATCACATCCGGATTTTCCACCAGAAATTCACGGATAATCTGTTGTACATCTTCCCTGGAAAGATCTTCGGCCTTAGCGGGAGAAGCGAGAAGAAGGAAAGCAAGGGCGGCACTGGCCAGACGTTTCATGAGAACCTCATACTGATGAAAAGGAGGCTCATACTACCGCAAAAACGGGCCTTTTTCATCTTCTTTCTTTTTCAGCTCCTGTATTGCCAATGTTTCAATGTCACTGGCGCGGATACGTCCGGGGCTGTTTTTCGGCAAGGTTTCTTTCGCCAGTTTACTTTGTGCGCGGGCGGTTTTCAGGTTGTGCGCGAGTATGGCCTCTTCCGCCAGTGCCAGGTGACGCAGACCTTTTTTACCGGCACGTCCGTATGCGCCGGCCAGTGTGCGCCATGCATTACCAAACGTGCTGTCCAGACGGGTGGCATATTCCAGTTCAGCAATGGCATCGTCCAGCCGGTCGGTGCCCGGGAGCGCCAATAGCGCCTGCCCGTAACTCGCGCGGATGATGCCTTCTTTT
>CAYMGS010000199.1:0-1925 GCA_964390025.1 uncultured Rickettsiales bacterium
ACATGAATGCGCTGACTTCAATGTCATCCGCAATTGAGCCACCCGCCAGCGTATCCAGATCATTGGCACGGTAAGCATATTCAATCTCAAAGCGCATGAAATCCAGGAAGGTTTGCGTTCCACCCGGTTTATAACCGAGGGAAGCACCCACACCCCAGCCGGGGTTATCAAATTCCACTTCACCTGCACTGACACCCGCCAGGCTGGTACCGGTATCACCAACGAAAGGCATGGAGCCGTGAATGCCAACATACCATTTCGGCCAGCGCTCCTGAGCATTTGCCACGGTGGCAGCCATACACATCATTGCAGACGAAAGTAAGATTTTCTTAAACAAGGCGGCTCTCCTTAAATTTTTTGGTTTATACCAGATGTAGACGTTCTGCACGTCGTTACGCTCAACATGTCTTATACACCCCCCCCTTTGCCAACGCAATAACATAAGCTCCCGGCCTTCATCGATGCCCGCATACAAAAAACCAGCGTGTTTTTTAAGTGACAGCGTGGCCCACATGCAATTTTGCTTGACGCTTCCCGCTGGCTGAGGTTGTGTGTGCCAGCGGGGCCCGCGTGGCGGAATTGGTAGACGCTGCGGACTTAAAATCCGTTTTCCGTATGGAAGTGCCGGTTCGAGTCCGGCCGCGGGCACCAAATCATGCAAGTTGCTGATATTGCTTAAATCAGTTGATTCTCATTTTAGAACAGTATGTTGAAAAGCTCGGTTTTCCCCGTATTTTGGGTTCAAGTCCGCACCGAATTTACATTCTCAATTGTAACATAATCTTCACACAAATTATTTCAAAGATCCTTTAGTAACATGCATCATCCTTTGAATCTTTGGAGAAAAATTATGACACAAGAATTAAAACTAGCCGATAATTTGCTTGCTCAACTTAAGGCCGGCCATGGCAACAGCAATACGATTCGCGAAGGAAAACGCGACGTCAAAGAGGGTATGCTATGGTTCGAAGGAACGGAGAGTGGTGAGCGAATTCCTGTGTTCGTCAGCCACGTCCAACATAAAACTCTTGCCGAGATTACGGATGATGAAGCACGTGCTAACGGTGCATCCTCACGTGAGGATGCTATTAAAGGAATGAAAGAGTTATACGCTAGTCTTGGCCGACCGATGACCGATAGCAGTCCCATTACAATCATTGATTACCGCCTCTTCAAAACAATTGACCCTACTGCGTTTATGCAAGAAGGGACACAGGAACGTTGGCGAGGTGGAGAGGCTCAGGCTCGCTGGGCTAATGCAAATGAAGCCTACACAAAAGCTGATGGCACTTCGAACAATACCTCGGGAGGTGAAGTTGCTATATTAAAGGCGGGAAGCGTTACTTCAGAAAACCCTCTCGGCGAAATAGCATGGGCATTGCCCAAGCATATTGCTGAAAGCAGCTATGATATTTCCGCACTACCGAAGAATCCCTTAGATACCAGACCGGCCTCCATTCAACGTAAGCCGACTAAAGTTATCGTCAGGGAGGTGACGGAACCAGTAAGCTACGCTTCGCCCTTTCCTGAAGATAATGGGGCGATACGCTACTCCGTTCCAGGAGACTTAATAGAAAAGTCAGCGCGCGGTCCGGCTGTGCCTGTTGCAAAAGATACTATCGCAACCCGGTACATACCAGAAGAATTAGCTAAGAGCTTATCTGCTAACGGCTTGTCTGGCGCGTAGTACAGCGATTCCACTGAAAACTCTTACCCTCCAGATTCGGCGGGGACTTGAATATCTCCGCCCAGTCCTGTAGAACCCCTTGTAATTCCTCAATGCGGTTCGAGTTTAGTCCGCGCCGGAGCACCACGCTTCGCCTTTGGCTTTGCGTGGTGCGGCCATGTGACGGGGCTTTGCTGAGGTGGTGTTTGGCTCTTGTTTGTGGGGGGCGATTCCCCTCTTTCCATGACTATAGGAAGTC
>CAYMGS010000199.1:1935-2859 GCA_964390025.1 uncultured Rickettsiales bacterium
TTCCTCAATGCGGTTCGAGTTTAGTCCGCGGGGGAGCACCATCTTTTGAAAAACCTGCCTTTTATTGTTCGCACACATTTCCCAGCAGAAACTGCGGGTTGGACTATGGCTGTTTTCCTAGAGTTCTGGTTCTAGTTCCGCGCTGCTTAGGCATAAAAATGTAATAAAAACGTCACACATCATAATAGCGATTCGTATTACATAAGCCACTATAGATAAGGAGCAATGTATATGTTTTACAGCAATAAGGCAGAGCTAATTGAGCAGGCTTACAAGTTTATACAGGCTGGTGGCAACGCTGTTACCATCGATACTGAGATGCTTGATGAAGTAGCTAAATCTTTTCAAATGCCAGATCGCTTGCCAGATTGGAAAGATTACCTGAGTGCCGAAGCGCAGGAGCCATATGATATTGAGCGTGCTGCATTTGAATTAGCGATGAACGCTTCGCAAAACGCAGGCTACACTGAGCCCAGCGAATCAGGCGTAACGAAATGGGGAATCAAGGGCTCCGGTTCATCCGCGCTGAAGGCACTGTTTCGTGAAATGCGCGATAAAAAGCGATTGCCCGGCATCGACCTCTCCGGTTCCAAGATTACGCCAGAATTAGCACCCATGCTGGATGGTCAAGTCATTACGCCTGATTTGAAGGGCAAAAAAGTGCCATTTGCCGGACAGCGGATCGCCATGTTTGCAGAATTTGCGACCCCTGAAGCAAGGCAGGTTTTTGCTGATATTATTGCTTCGGCTAAAACCGAGGATGGCTACCATTTCACTTTTGAAAATACCGTATTGCCATTGCGCGAACATTTCCCAAAATCGTTCGGTGAAGACCCGTTATGCAAAAAGGCTCTTCTCATGCCGATCCTGCTATAATCATTCCAATTAACATTTTCTTATGTTATAGATTTGGTTATGACCTAT
>CAYMGS010000200.1:0-2822 GCA_964390025.1 uncultured Rickettsiales bacterium
CGAACCGTCCATGATTGGATTGCGGAAGTTGATCCGCCCGCCTGAGAAGAAAATCGGCAGGCCTCGCAAAGCCGGTTCATAGACTGAAAAATATACGCTGCTTACAAAGCCTGTCTGGAGCGTATATTTTCATTTCCCATCAATGCCTATTCTGCTCCGTAACCGGCGATACCGCTGGGCATGTCACAACACAAGGAGCAGATCATGGAAGAAACACTAACCCAGCCAAGCACAAGGCTGATCCCCGTTACCAAATGGAATGAGCATCATCAATGGCCACCGATTGGTGGGCTGCGTCATCTGATCTTTTTTGCAAAAGAGAATGGCTTCGAGAAAGTAATTCGTCGCTGCGGTCGCCGGGTGCTGATTGATGAAGCCGCCTTCTTTGCATGGATGGAAGAGCAAAATCGGGGGCAATAATGCGCGCACGCAATATCAAACCCGGCTTCTTTTATAATGAGCGGCTGGTGGAATGCGACCCGCTAGCGCGCATTCTCTTTATCGGCTTATGGTGCATGGCGGATCGACGCGGCATCCTGCGTGATCGTCCGGCACGTATTCGCATTGAGGTATTGCCCTGCGATGAATGCGATGTTGATACGCTGCTCAATCAGTTGGCCGAACAGGGCTTCATTGAACGCTATGAAGTCGATCATGAGCGCTATTTGCTCGTCATCAATTTTGATCGGCATCAGCGTCCGCACACTAAGGAAAAGGAAAGCGAACTACCTTTGCCAGATGACGTTCCTGACCCTCGCCGGGAAATTTCCGGGCAAGGGATAAACCAAGCCGTGAAAGGCCGCACCCGCCCCCGGGCAAGAACGCAACCGGGCAGGAACATTCCAAGGCTAAGGCAAAACCTTGCCCGTCTGATATTCTGATACCGGATTCTCTGAATGCTGAATCATCACTTACCAGTGATTCAGGCAAAGCATCACATAAAAAGCTTAGGGGAACTATCCCGGCTTACCTTTACGGCGATCCCACTAGAGTGGGCGGAATGGTCGCATCACAATATGGGCTGGGAGGAGGATGTGATCCAAGATATCTGGCTGAATTTTAGGGATTACTGGATTTCACGCACCGGTAAATCTGCACAAAAATCCGACTGGTTCGCCACATGGCGCAATTGGTGCCGTCAACAAAATATCCGCACCGGAGGAAAACATGCAGCCCCTCTCACAACTAATGCCAAAGGCACTGGAAGAAGCAAAAGCGAACGCTTCAAAGAAGCCCTCGTCCACAGCACCTACGACGAGCTTGGCGCTAAATGATGACGCAGAAGGCATCAAGGCATTATCCAATTTGCTGGCACAGTGCTTTGATATTTTTCCGCTTTATGGCAGAGAGCCCGAGGCGGCGGATAATATCCGCAAGGCGTTTCGTTTGGCGCTGGCGGACTACCCGATCGACAGGATCAAGGCGGCCTTTGGCTATCATCTGCGCATTAGCAAAGACTTTCCCGTGCCTGCGGACATTGTATCGATCATCGAGCGCGGCAATAAGCCACCGTTTGAGCGTTCCGTTTATACTGCGCTGTGCCGAAAGGAAAAGGAGTTTCTCAGCGATGAAGAATGGGCATATATTCGCGACTATGATCGCTTTGTAATGAGTGGGAGATATTGATGGCGGTGTGTTGCCATATGCGGTGGCATAGCCTTCTCAGCCGGCGCGGGTCCTTCCAAGGCACCCCCTTACGGGTACGCCGCGAGCGCGATATTTGCCCAGCGCCAACTGCAAAAGTTGCATTTCGTTTCGTTTTTTTCGGCGCATCCATATGAGAAATAACAAAAACCCAAAAACAAAAAACGAAATGGGTCATGTAAAAAAACGAAATGCATTGCACACCGTATTATCGTCGCGTGTTGTCACACGTTGCGGCGCGTATCGCTTCGATGATTTTACCATCACTTTCGTGCATAAAATGCTCAAATTCGGTGGGGTAAGGGCAAAATTAGAGGGGGTAGACGCGTTTTTTAGTATTCGTCGGCGCGCAAAACGCAAAATGCAAAAAGCGATGCTATCAGCTTACTTGATCTCTATCATCACTTCGTTTCGGCGCATGAAAGGCAACGTCCATGGTGGGTTGTAGAAGGCGTATTGTGGTGTGCCAAGGGGCTGTATCTGAGTCTTGCTGATATGCGCCATTAATTGCGTTTCATGCGCAGCAATATTCTCATTCGAATTCGTCCCTGAGAACGTAATCACGGCATATTTTTTTGCTGGGATTTTTATCAGCGTGACGCGGCTGTCGTTTGGTTTTGGCAACGCTTCCATCGTGTATTCTGAAGGCATCACGAAGCTGACTTTCCACATGTCTTGTGAATATTGCTGCTGCACGGGCGCTGTCATAGCAATCTTTTCGTTGGCCTGCTGCTGGACGGGAGCGGTCATCGCAATGTTTTGCTGCACGGTGTTATTGCCAAAGATATAATCGGCAAGCAGCCGAAACCCCTCGCTTATCGATTCCTCGCGTGCGCCTTTCACTTTAACTTCAGCGATAATTAGTGGATCATAGCGCCGGATCTCGATCGGACCTTGCGCAGCAATCACTTCATAGCTCGGTTGTTCAACATTACTCATGATTGGCCCTGCCAGCATTCCACCCACCAAAATAATCGCAATGACCGCTGCAATCATCGTCCATTTCTTTCTTTTCATACGAACACATTATCGTTGTTTATGTTTTTTCATCGCAACTATTCCGCTAAGCGCTAGCAAAAGCCATGCACCCATAATCGTCATACCACCAAACGGTGTGATATTAACTAGGGCGTGTTGACACTATTAAGCATATCGACGATGAGGGCGAAATAGATGAA
>CAYMGS010000201.1:0-2812 GCA_964390025.1 uncultured Rickettsiales bacterium
GTAATGTGAAAATCCTCCCCTACCGCACGAGGCTCGCCGACGAGCGCAGCCATCGCTCGCGCGACATCGGCACCGTGCGTCATGGTTGTCCTGCGCTGCGCAATATCTTCGCTGAAAATAATCGTGCGCCCTTGTAGGGCGCGATACAGCCACGCTTCTTTTTCCAAAACGCCGAGCTGTAAGCGCTCCGGGCCGTAGGTAATATATGGTCGAATAATCGTCCAATTCCGTTTAGAATGCTTGTAGAGGCAGTTTTCCTGCCGGGCCTTGGCCAGGGCGTATTCGTCAGTCGCCAAATAATCAGCATCCGTGCATACATCCAAAAGTCGCGGCGATGCCTCGGTCAGTGGGTGCTCGGAGGCGGCATAAACCCGCGCCGAGCTCAAAAAGAAATATTGATCTGTCGCGGCGAGAAAGCGATCTACCCGGGATTTAAACTCTGCGGTGGAGTAGACCATGAAATCGATAATGGCATCCCATCGCTGCGCTAGCAGTCCTTCCAGGAAATAGGAGTTCTTTGCGTTGCCCTGCTGGTAGAGCACCGCGCCGCTCGATTCGCGCTGTCGCCGCGAAGTCACCACAATCTCCGAGGCTCGCTCGCGGAGGCAATCCGTGAGGTAAGTGCCCATCGGACCAGTGCCACCTAGTAGAAGAATTCTCATGCCAGCTTGAAGATACGACGGATCCGGGCTTGGACCAGATCATTGGTTTTGGCCCGCCAGATCCCGTCTAGCCCTAGAAAATAAACGGTGACTACGGTGATGACTCCGCACGCTGCAATGGAAATTGCGTGGCCTACCAAATTTTGAGGGACATTCATATGAACCCATCCCGCTGGAACCACAGAGGCACAAACTACGATGCCGACTGGAACAGCTACCTTACTCAGAAATTCCATCGCAGGTATCTGGATGAGCCTGTGTACGAGCCACAACCGGGTAAAAAACATCAATCCATTGACCGCGATAGCGACCACAAAAACAGCTTCCGCTGGCCCACCCAGATGCAGCACCAGCCAGGCTCCAAAGAAAATCAAAAGCTGCATCGAGCCCAACGTTCCCTCATACAGCGCCATTTTCCCCGGTGCACGTGCTGCGGTTGCTAAAGGATGACTAATTGCCATCAAAATCGTTTCCACCAACGCCAATCGTGCAAAGAGCACCGCATAAGGCGGGGCTTCGCCCAACCAGAGCACCATCAGGGCCTCCATCTCCATAAACAGCGGCAGCGCCAGCAACCACATCAGGAAGAAAGTGATCTTGGAACCGTTAAAGATGAGGTTATACATCTCCTGCCGCTCTCCAGCCGCGTAGGACTTGATGATGGGGGGATACAACCCTACATTGAAATTTTGCGAAAGCAGGTTGGCTTTCGAAGCAATGCTGACGGCAATCACCCGTGCAGCAACGACCACCGGGTTGAAGAACTGGTTGAGCAAAATCGTAATGGCTTGATTTCGACCCACCGTTGTCAGCGAGCCAAACAAAGTCCAGCCGGTAAAACCGACAATTTCCTTGGCTAGGTTCCGGTCGAAACTGAAGTGGCGCAATTGACACTCAGCATACCGCCGGCGGCAGATTAGGAAATAGAGCAATGTGTTCAAAACCGACAAGCCCAACATCAACGAGCCATAGACGATCAATTTTTCTCCAGGTAAGGAGGGCAGAGCCAACACTGCGAGAAGGCGCACCACCGCGTCAAAAATTGAGAGATAGGCGTAAAGGTGCATGTCCTCGTGCGCGATGATCATCGCGTTGAAGGGAGAGATGAAAACCTGCGCAACGAGAGTGAATGCAGCCAAATGATAAACCGCCAAGGCTGCGTCGAAGCGTTCTGTGGGTATGACCAAATGCTGATGCACAAACCACAGGCCGACCGACTCGAGTGCCAGCAATGCCAAAACAGCAATTGCGGCGTAAATCAAGATGTTGACACTGAAGACGCTCCGCAGCAGCGCGGCATCTCCCTGCCCCAGCGCGTGCGAAAAGTAGCGCTGCGAGGCCGAGCCCATCGCACCTGAGAGAAAAGAAAACAGCATGACGAGCCCGGCGACCGCGTGGTAAATACCAAAGTCCACGACCCCCAGCACGTTGAGCACCACGCGCACCGTGTAGAGCGAAACCCCCATCGTCAGGATCATCCTGAAATACAGGAAGAGGGTATTTTTGGCAATGCGCTTGTTATCGATCATTGCAGATGAAGAAAGGGAGGCTCAGTCTTGGCCAATAGTCTTAAGCGGCACCGGAATCAGCAGAAAGACCGAAGTGGTCGAGACGAAATAATCCACACCGCCCCAAAAGCTGTTGCGCAGGTTCATCTTGGATTGGAGTGACCATTTTCGAAACAACCGCTGTCGAAATTGCGTAGCCCAACCGACTGTGATTCCGCTTCCCACAATATTGATTGCTAGGAGGGAGTGCGAATCCCTCTCTTATAGTGCATTACTCGATGATAGTAGCCTTTGAGCCTGCATCGTATCGAAATACGTCGTGCCAGGCACTTTCTGTGATCCATCGGATACCAATCTTTCAAGCTGTTGATGGGCTTTTCAAAGCCATACCGGGAAATTGTTGCGACCAAGAGGGCTACGCCTACTTTCGCAGAGAATTCGAGGAGTTCCAAAGCAAAATTATTGGGGGGAATGCAAATGGGGTCAATCCACGATTTCTTGCAGAGGGAGGGGGGGTCAAACGCACAGAATAAAGATTTTGGGGAGTTCCTGGTTCCTGGTTCGGAATGGCGAATGGCGGATGGCAGATGGCGGAGGGATAATGGCGAAGGGATAATGGGTAATGGCGGATTCTTAATGGCG
>CAYMGS010000202.1:0-2810 GCA_964390025.1 uncultured Rickettsiales bacterium
GGCTGGTGATGCTGCCGCTGTTGGTGCTGGTGGCGGATATTATCGGAGTGATGGGCGGGTATCTGGTCAGCGTGCAAAAGCTGGGTTTTTCGCCGGGGCCGTATCTGAACAACACGTTTGAGTTTTTAGAGACCAAGGATGTCGTTTCGGGATTGGTGAAAGCCTCGGTCTTCGGCTTTATCGTGGCGCTGATGGGGTGCTATCACGGTTATTATTCACGCGGCGGTGCACAGGGTGTGGGCACGGCCACGACCAATGCTGTGGTCTCTGCCTCGATCCTGATATTACTGTTTAACTATATTATCACCGAACTGTTTTTTGCTACGTAGGAATGTCATCCCGCACTTGATGCGGGATCAACAAAAAATGAAAGATTACTTTGTTTATATATTAGCCCATAAGCCCCATGGTGCCATTTATATCGGCGTGACGAATGATCTGATTCGGCGAGTCTATGAGCATAAAGAGGGGCTGGTTGCAGGCTATACTAAGACATACCGTATTAAAGCGCTGGTCTATTATGAGGCAGTGTCAGACATTGAATCTGCCATTCCTGAATGGAAAGATTTATATGCCGAGATGTGTGGCGTGGCTGATCCCGCATCTCCGCTACGCTTCGTGCGGAATGACATAGAGGCGCGTATATGACTGCAACCCCAAAAATCGCACTTACCGATGTCAGTAAATCTTTCGGCCCCAAACGAGTGCTGGATGGGGTGAACCTGGAGGTAGCGGAAAAGGATTCACTGGTGATTATCGGTGGCTCCGGTTCCGGGAAGTCCGTACTGCTGAAATGTATTCTCGGCCTGCATGAGCCGGATAGTGGCACCGTGCGTATTGACGGTGAAGACACGACCCGGCTTTCCACGCGCAAGCGCGAGAAGCTGATGCATAAATTTGGCATGCTGTTTCAGGGTGGCGCACTGTTCGACTCACTCCCCGTCTGGCACAACATCACTTTTGCCCTGAAGGGGCTGAACAAGAACGAGGCGATAGCGGTAGCAACCGAAAAGCTGAAAGCCGTAGGGCTGACGGAAGACGTGGCCTTTCTGCGTCCGGCGGAACTTTCGGGTGGGATGCAGAAACGTGTGTCGCTGGCCCGCGCCATTGCCGGTGACCCGGAAATCATCTTCTTTGATGAACCGACGACCGGACTCGACCCCATCATGGCGGACGTGATTAACGACCTGATTGTTGATTGCACACGGGAACTGGGGCTAACCACGGTCACCATCACGCATGACATGGCCTCGGCGCGCAAAATCGCCACCCGCGTAGCGATGATTTATAAAGGCCGCATTATCTGGGATGGTAAGGCCGATGAGATCATGAGCAGCGGTAACGAATATGTCGATCAGTTTGTCCATGGCCGCGCCTCCGGGCCCATCACGATGGATTTACGTAAATAAACCACGTCACTTCACAAGGAGCAGAGATATGGTACGCAGTTTTCTGGTTATTCTGACCGCAATGGCACTAACGGGCCTCCAGCCTGCACAGGCCGCCGATAAAACCGACCACCCGTTGCTCCGCGCCTATGAAGGTTCCGTCCTGCGCAAAAAAGACGTCAAAGAGTTTGATGAATATCAGGCGTTTAGAGGATATGATAACGAAGCAAAAGAAGTAATCGGTGAGGTGCTGGAAGGCAAAGTCACCCGCATTTTTTACGGCAATCCGAAAGACCGTTCTGTTCTGGAAATGTTCCGTAATTACGAAACCGCGCTGAAAAGTGCCGGGGCGGAGATTTTGTATCAGTGCAATCAGAAAAAATACGAATGCGCCAAACAGTACGCAGGTGTGGTGGTCAATAAATATAACGGCATGTCTTCCATCAGCAATACGGGGGGGCGCTATATGCTGGCACATCTCGCGCAGGAAGGCGGCACGGCCTATGTGGCCGTTGGCGTGAATAAGATGTTCACGGATATTCATGTGGTCGAGATCAAGGGCATGGAGACAGACAAGGTGAGCGTCAATGCTGCCGCGCTGGCAGAAGGGCTGGGTGCGGACGGTTATGTGATTGTGGAAGGTATATACTTCGATACCGATAAGGCGACGCTCAAGCCTGCCTCCGATGCCGCGCTGAGTGAGGTGGCCAAACTGCTCGGTGAGAAGCCCGAGCTTAAGGTCTATGTGGTAGGCCATACGGACATGCAGGGCTCGCTGGCCCATAATATGACGCTATCGGAGAAGCGCGCCAAGGCCGTGGTTGCAGTACTCAGCACTGATTACGGGGTCGATAAGGCGCGCATGGAAGGCCACGGGGTTGGCCCGCTGGCGCCCAAAGCGACCAATACGCAGGAATCCGGGCGCGCGCAAAACCGCCGGGTAGTGCTGGTGGCGCGGTAGGTTTTTTTAATTGCCCTGCTTCCCCCTTCGCCAAGGCTTCGGAGGACAGGCGGGGATACTCCCCTCGCAATAGCTGTTCGCTTCGCTCACGGCTCAGGGCTGGCTCAGTCTACTGGCCTCGCTTCCTGTTCCTTTCTCTCTCTCTTATACTTCCCCTCACCCTACCCCTCTCCCTTGAGGGAGAGGGAAGCCGCGCAACGCTCTGGCGAAGCGCGGCGGGTGAGGGTGAAAATTCAAAAGGCGATACAATTTCCCTCTTTTCTCTCCCGCTGCTTGGAGTATCATGCGTCTATGCCCAAAACCAAAACCTCCTATGTCTGCGCCGCCTGTGGCTCGATCTACCCCAAATGGTCGGGCAAGTGTGAGGCGTGTGGGGAGTGGAATACGCTGAGCGAGGAGGTGATGGAAGCCGGGCCGCCCAAAGGGCTGGGGTCGGGCAAGGGTAGGGCGCTGGAATTTGC
>CAYMGS010000203.1:0-2248 GCA_964390025.1 uncultured Rickettsiales bacterium
CGGGCCTCGAAGACTACCGAGAATACGAAGGTATAGACGGCCAGCATCAGCAATGGGGTGGCGAATGACC
Organism: uncultured Rickettsiales bacterium; assembly: GCA_964390025.1. Lineage (GTDB taxonomy): Bacteria > Pseudomonadota > Alphaproteobacteria > Rickettsiales > UBA998 > CAYMGS01. The sequence continues at coordinate 71 of CAYMGS010000203.1, forward strand.
AAAGAATCCCCAGCACCGACCCGCGATAGCGCTGCGCAATGTCACGCCTGAGCATCTGCCGGATCAGCCCGCCATGCTCCGCTATCAGCGCATAAAGCCCTCCAGGGGCTGCATTATACTGTTGTACGCTCGTCCGCATGGGCCAGCTTCCTTCTCTCTCGCCATGTGATAAATACGGAGGATCCCACAATGACAGTCGCACCCAGCGCCGTCCAGATATCCAGCCGCTCACCGAACACCATATACGCCAGAATCGCGGTAAATACCAGCCGCATGAAATCAAACGGCATCAGCACCACCATGGGCGCGCGCGAAAATGCACTCACCATGCTGAGCTGCGCGAGCGTGGAGGAGACCGTGATAGCCACCAGCAACGGCATATGACTCCACAGTAACGGCTCCCAGTAAGCAATCGCCAGCGGTGCCGAAAGCACTGTCATAAAGAGTGCCATGTAGGTGACAATACGCCATGGCGGGTCGGTGGCGGTCAGGGTTTTCACCACAATACCTGCCAGCGCCCACATGACAGCCGCGCCAAGAGCCACGAAGGCTCCGGGCTGCATACCCGCTTCCGTGCTGGGGCGCAGAATGATCAGCACCCCGGCAAAACCGGTGAAAATGGCCAGCACCCGCCAGATACCGATGCGCTCATTGAGCAGGAACACGGCAAAGAGGGTGGCAAAAATGGGAGAGATATAGCTGAGTGCCGTAGCCTCATTAAGTGGCATGAGCGACAGCGCCAGAAACCACAGTTCCATCCCGATCAGGCCGACAAAGGCCCGCCAGAAATGTCGGTTAAGCCGGGCCGTGCGCATGGCACGCATCCCGTGATACAGCGCAATGGGCAGCAACATCAGCAGGCTGAGCGCATTGCGCATAAACACGATCTGCGGCGATGGCAGGTGCTCACTCAGGCTTGAGATACAGGTGCTCATGATGGCAAACAAAGCCATCGCTGCTACAAACAAGCTGATACCCGATGCTATGCGGGAAACAGGAAACATAGGTGTGCACCTTCACAAAACCATGCCAGCCTAGTGGTCGGTTTCCACATTACCAAGCACGACAGTAGAAAAACGCTGTGTTATGTAGCATAGTAGTGCATCAATGTAACCTACAAGAGGCTGTAATCGATACTATGTCTCAACACGCACAGAAAGTGGATATGGCATCACCTCCCATAAGCCTGCTGCCTGACCTCCCGGCCGATAAGAGCCTCGTCGATCTGCGACCGGAAGCCACGCAGGCGGCCACAGCGTATCTTGAAGCATCCCGTGACGAGATAAAACACCTGTTCCTGAACAGAAGTATCCGGGCGGGTACCACGATCAAGCGTCTCACCGAGTCGATGGATACACTGCTGAACTGGCTTATTGAAACCGGCGTGGCAAGCTGTAAAGCCAATGGCACACTCCCGAAAGACATGGATATCTCGGAAACTCCGCTGGTACTGCTGGCCGTTGGCGGATACGGGCGTAAGGAGATGTTCCCCTATTCTGATGTCGACATTCTGATCATGCATGACACAGACCATCTGGAAGCGACGGAAACTATCAGCGAATTTTTACTGTATGTATTGTGGGATCTGGGACTGAAGGTAGGACAGGCTGTCCACCCGGTCGCTTCGGCGCTTAAACAGCTCGATGATCTCGCAACCCTGTCCAGCTGGCTGGATGCACGGGTGATTGCAGGCAATCGGCGGTATTACAATAAGCTGCGTCATGAGATATTTGGCAAGAAATCTCATAGTAACGAGGTTGCCTTCGTGCAGGATAAAATGGCGGAGCGGGATTCCCGCCATCAGAACTGGGGCGACTCCCGCTATATCCTCGAGCCAAATATCAAGGAAGGCAAAGGCGGTCTGCGCGACCTGCATACGCTCTACTGGATTGCCCGGTATGTTTATAATATCCGCCGCATGCGCAAGCTGGTCGGACTGGGCCAGATGACCGAGGATGAATATCGCAGCTATCGCAAGGCAAGACAGTTCCTGTGGACAGTACGGCTACATATGCATTTTCATGCCGGACGGGCGGAAGAGCGCCTGACCTTTGATATGCAGCGCCATGTCAGCAAGGCGCTTAAATACAGAGGCAAAACACTCAATGCTGCTGTCGAACGCTTCATGAAACATTATTTCCAGACAGCGCGCGAAGTCGGATTTCTGACCAACCTGTT
>CAYMGS010000203.1:2258-2791 GCA_964390025.1 uncultured Rickettsiales bacterium
TGTCGCTATCACGCTTTCTGGCAGGCACACGGCGACTGGAGGAATTCGTTATTCAGGGCAATCATCGCCTCAGTGTAGAATCCGAGAGCCTGCTTAAAGAACAACCCGCATTGATGCTCAAGATGTTCTATCTCGCCAGTAAGCACAAACTCGACATTCACCCCCATACCTTGCAGCTGGTCTCCCGTAATCTGAATTTCATTACGCCGGAAGTTCGGGAAAGTCCGCGCGCCTGTCGCATCTTTCTCAACATTCTGCTCGACCCCGTCTACGGGGATCGCGCCCTGCGCGACATGAAAGAGGCCGGCGTGCTCGAACAGTTTATCCCGGAGTTTTCGCGCATTATCGGCCAGATGCAATTTGACATGTATCACGTCTATACAGTGGATGAGCATACGCTGGTGGCGCTTTCCGTGCTGCACGGGATTGAGGCCGGCACATATAAGGAGGACTTGCCCCTGGCCACGGAAGTGATTTCCAAAATCTCCAACCGCCGCGCCTTGCATATGGCCGTGTTGTGCCACGATGTCGCC
>CAYMGS010000204.1:0-2764 GCA_964390025.1 uncultured Rickettsiales bacterium
GGCGCGATGACAGGTACGTCCGTCAGCTTCACTGTGTCCACAACGGTTGGGGGTACGTTCAAACCGTTGCACGTCAACGGGGCGCTATACTCCATGCCCGCTACGCAGGGTACGGTGTGCCACCTGCCGCGTGAGATATTCGCAAACTTCCGTTACGTTAAGATCGTATCGAACGATACGGAAGCTGCGGAGCGTACGATTGATGTGTTCATAAGGGAAGTCTAATGACCAGTCCCTTGCTAAATGGGACTTTTGGGCCGTGTCCTGACAAATGCGGAATTGCGGCTAGTGTATGGGGCTTAATATGTGGTATTTCTTAACCCTGATTCCTCTTTACGGTGCATGGTCTGCTTTGCATGGATCAGGACGCATGAGCAAAACGATATTACTTGCACTTGCCGCCTTTCTCTCCTGTTTGGCGGCATATCTAGGGGGGCTGCCGTGGATGTATTCCGCCCTTGGCTTGGCGGTCTCCCTCTTTTTTCGCTACGGATTGCGGGGAGGGTGGCAGGCCGATGCGGAGTTAAACCGCATGGCGCTAAAGCCCGGCGGGACGATGACCAAGGTTATCATATCGCACCTACCGCACCTACTGATAACGCTTGCATTTCTTGGCTATGGCGTATGGCGGGGGCAATGGTACTTGCTGGCGTGGGCGATTGCGGTTATACTCTCCGCAGGTCTGCCGATTCTGGCACTCAAACGATGGAATTACACGCGGTATAGTGAAGGCGAGTTGCACATAATGCGTAATGACTTTTGGGATTGTCGCAGGCCGACAGAGATAGCAACAGGAATTGCCGGGGGGACGGCAGCGGCAGCGTTGCTGCATATGATAGCGGGGATGGTATGAATCTGAACAGGCGTGATGATGACAAGACGTGGCACTTAGACAAGCGGTTTTCAGTCGGGCATATGATAACTACGATGGTGGTGGGCGTATCGGCGCTCCTGTACATCACGGCACTGGATAAGCGCATCACGCTATTAGAGCAGAAAATAGCTATCACAGATACCCAGCACCGCGAGGCAATGGATCGCATGACCCGTCAATTCCAAAATATCTCAGCGCATCTAATCCGTATTGAAGCGAAGATAGAAGACAAACAGGATCGAAAAGAATGACGTTTAGACTATCTGCCCGCAGCCTGATGCGACTTGAGCCGGTGCACCCAAGCCTGAAAGTGCTAGTCCGTGATGCCATTGCCATCACGCCTATAGACTTCACGGTATCGGAAACGCTACGGAGCAAAGTGCGGCAAAAGCAGCTAGTGGCGGATGGCGCATCCCAGACGATGAACAGCAAACATTTGATGCAGCCAGACGGGTTCTGCCACGCGGTAGACTTAGTGGCGCTAATCAAGGGCAAGGCCGATTGGAGCATGGAATCATATTTTCAGATCGCCGATATGATGAAGAAATCCGCAGCACAGCGGCGCATCCGCATCCGCTGGGGCGGCGCATGGAACGTGCCAGACTTTGGCGCATTTGAAGGCACAGCGCGCGAGGCCCAGTTGCAATACATTCAGACCCGGCTTGACCAGGGGAAAAAGTATTTTTTAGACGGGCCGCATTTTGAACTAAACTAATCAAGGGGGTTTTATGAACGACATTATTAAAAAAAGCGTGGGGAGCATCGTGCGACTGGCGCTGGGGTTTATCGCTGGCATCCTGACAGCACGCGGCGTTATTGACGCTGAGGCAGGTATGGCGCTGGCGGGTGATGCAAACGTACAGCTAATTGCGGGCGCACTGGTGACGCTGGCAACGGGGCTGTGGACTGTGTACAAGAACAAGAAAGAAGTGGTTGTACTGGAAAAGGCCATTGCGGCACCGGAAGGTAAAGCAGAGTAATGGAACTTGCACTAATAGGCGGCCTGCTGCTGGCGATTGCTGGCGGCGGGTATGCCCTATACCGATGGGGCGGCGCAACAGGTAACAGTGAGGCTAAACATGCAAAATCTGCCGTTAAAACAGCACAGATGGAACATAAGGCGGTTATTGAAAGCGCACGCGAGGCACAGAATATCCGTCATGAGGTGGATGCTATGCCTCCCGGTGCTGCTGCTGACGAGTTGCGCGACGAATACTCCCGCGACTGACCCCTGCCTTAACTTCCAACCGATCATTATCAGCCGTGATGATGTGCTAACAGACCGTACAGCTAAATGGATTTTAGCGCATAACAAGGTATGGGAGGGAATGTGCAGGTAGCGTCACTGGGTTGGGCTAAACAAACCCCGCCCAGCTCAACCATACAGACCCGCGACACTGGCGCGGCTCATATACCTTAATCGCAACGCCGCCTTCCTCTTTTATGTGCTTTATACTCGGCGCGTCATCCTTTGCCACTGCCGCTGATTTAATCTTACGAGCTTTGGCACGCCTCCCGTTCATACGCGGCGTATTGTTTGGCGGCAATTTTAGTAAATGCTTCCTGATACGGTTTATCTGACTGGGTGATGAACCCAAGGCCGATGCGATCTCTTTATCGCTCATACCCTCCGCGTGGAGGCTACGGACTTCTTGTTTGTCTATCATTTGCGTACACTCTCCTTATCAGCAATTCTTTTAAGCAGGTCAATCGCTGCATGATACAGCGAGCCCTCGCCATATCTTTCCTCAACGGCAGCTATCGTATCGGCTTCGGTAGCGAATCTACACCCTGTCTGGAACCTGTAAACCCCATCGGAGCCACGCCATGCGGAGATTGCACCGGAGACCCCAACGCTGTGCGCTTGTACGATTCTCCGGTTCACGAAGC
>CAYMGS010000205.1:0-2729 GCA_964390025.1 uncultured Rickettsiales bacterium
GAGACAATCGACAAGCCGCTGGCGGACGGCGCGCTCAGGCGGCTGGAAGTGGACGAAAAAGGGCTGGATTCTGCCGACCGTCGCTATTTGCGCTACATCGCCGAGCATTACGGCGGCGGGCCGGTCGGTATTGAGACGATTGCGGCGGGACTCTCCGAGCAGCGGGACTCGCTGGAAGAAACCATAGAGCCCTACCTGCTGCAATGCGGCCTGATTGCCCGCACTCCGCGTGGGCGCATGCTGGCCGCCGGTGCTTGGGCGCATCTGGGCCTGCCTGCTCCCGCCCGCCAGCCGGGGCAGGAAGAACTGCTGCTGGGCGACGGGGAGTAAAATGAATGCATCGGAAGAATCGCATTGCTATCTCACCCGGTGAGTGCTAGACGCAGGACATGAGCAAACTTACCTCCGGCAGTTTTACCCGTCAGGGCACCCACCAGATCGCCTACCGTGTCTATTACGAGGACACGGACGCGGCGGGGGTGATGTATTACGCCAATTACCTGAAATTTGCCGAGCGCGCCCGTACCGAGGCATTGCGGGCCTGCGGGATCGAACAATCCGAACTGCTGACAACCGAGCGTGTGGGCTTTGTCGTGCGTCGCTGCGAGGTAGCCTATCACGCGCCAGCCACGCTGGACGACGTGGTGATTATCGATACGGCGCTCACAGAGATGAGTGGCGTAAGGTTTCGTATGAAACAACGGCTGATGCGAGGGGAAGCCGATCTGGCCGAGGTAGAAACTGAAATCGTGATGGTGGACGCAGCCATGAAGCCGGTCCGCATTCCCGAACGTATTTCTGACCTGCTGGCAAAGCATCTAAAGATTTCGCTTGATTCTTAAGGCCCGTCCCGGCAGAGATATGGGCGACAGGCGCTTACTTTTCTTAATGACTCAGGAGTAATTCATGACGGCAACATCTCAGGTGGATACGGCGGTTGAGCCGGTGGCTTCCACAGCACTGGCGGGCAGTGTCACCTCGCACGACCTCTCAATGTGGGGCATGTTCATGCAGGCCGATATGGTGGTCAAATCGGTCATCATACTGTTGCTGTTTGCATCCTTCTGGAGCTGGGCCATCATTTTCGACAAATGGACCAGGTTTAAGACGGTGAAGGCGCGCGGTGAAAAGTTTGAGGAAGCATTCTGGTCGGCGGAAGCGCTGGATGCCTTTTATGAAAAAATCAAAACCCGTGCCAATCACCCCTATGCCTTTGTATTTGTTGCAGCAATGGAAGAATGGTTCCGTTCCGGGGAAGAAGGCAATGCCAGCAAGAACCGGGTGATGCTGATGCAGCCGACCGTGCGTGAGCGCATGACCCAGATCATGAGTGTGGCCCGTAACCGCGAGCTGGATGAGCTGGAAAAAGGGCTGGGTTTTCTGGCAACGGTAGGCTCATCTGCCCCGTTTGTCGGCCTGTTTGGCACGGTCTGGGGCATCATGAACAGCTTCCAGTCAATCGCGCTGTCGAAGAACACCTCACTGGCCGTGGTGGCACCGGGGATTGCCGAGGCACTGTTCGCCACGGCCATCGGCCTGTTTGCCGCGATTCCGGCGGTAGTCGCCTACAATAAATTCTCGACTGAGCTGGCGAAATTCTCCGGTGGCATGGAAGACTGGTGTATTGAGTTCTCAGCCCTCCTTTCCCGCCAGACCGACTCCGGCGCACGGAGATAGCAATGGGTGCACCGATTACATCCAAAGGAGGGCGTGGGCGCGGGTATCGCAGCAATGCCTTTACCGAAATTAATGTCACGCCATTTGTGGACGTGATGCTGGTACTGCTGATCATCTTCATGGTCACCGCCCCGATGCTTACTGCCGGGGTGACGGTAGACCTGCCGGAGTCTTCCGCCGGGCCGGTGAAAGGCGATGATGAGCCACTGGCCGTCAGCATCACGTCGGACGGGACGGTCTATATCCAGGAAACGAAGGTGGAGCTGGAAGAGCTGGAAGCCAAGATTGCCGCCATTGCCGGAGAGAATAAGGAAAAGCGTATTTTTATCCGGGCGGATACGACGATTGATTACGGCTCGGTGATGGGAGTGCTGGGGCGTATTAATGCCGCAGGGTTCCTGAAAGTGGCGCTGGTGACAACCGGCATGAAAGACACCGCGAAGCGGAGATAGGCCCCTTGGATCGTGCCCTGTTTTATTCTGGCGGAATGCATCTGGCACTGCTGCTCTTTGCCTTCTTCGGCCTGCCGGACTTATTCAATGCGGATCATGAACCGGAGCCGATCGTGGTGACGCTGGAGCCGTTGCCGATTACCGGTATTACCAATGTCAAACCCTCACCGAAACCACCCGCCCCCAAGCCTAAAGACAAGCCCAAACCTGCAAAGCAGGAAAAGCCTACCCCGCCGGTGAAACAGGACAAGCCCAAGCCGAAGCCCAATCCCGTGAAGGTGCAGGACAAAGACGCACCCAAAGAGAAAGAGAAACCAAAGGAAAAGCCTAAGGACAAGCCGGCCAATAAGGATGAGCTGGATGCGATCCTGAAAGATATTCGTAACAAGGCGCAGCAAAAGCCGGATGATTCGCCGAAAAAAGCGGAGGATAGCACGCCCGACCATGCGGCGATGTCGGAAAAATATGATCCCACCATCCCGCTTTCGCTTTCAGAGAAGGACGCGATTATCAACCAGCTGGCGCGTTGCTGGAATGTACCGGCCAGTGCCAAGAATGACTACCAGCTCAACGTGACCGTCAAAGTACAGGTGCAGCCGG
>CAYMGS010000206.1:0-2706 GCA_964390025.1 uncultured Rickettsiales bacterium
GCAGACGTGCAGTGCGAATATCATCGCCCAACTTAGGGAGCGCTCGCTGCACGGGCAGTGGCCAGCGAACTGCTTAAGAAGATAGAAAAAAAGAGGGCTTTATTGTTAAAGTCGGGTTTGCCGAACGCTTCAGAGGCAAGCGTTCAAATAAACAAGCAAAAGAAGCAGATCCTTCCAAGTAAATTGCCGAGTATTCCAGAAGACTGGGCATGGGCAACGCTTATGCAATGTTCACATCTTGTTGTTGATTGCCATAATAAGACAGCGCTATACGTTGGCTCTGGAATCCCTTTGTTGCGCACAAGTAACATCCGAAATGGTAAGTTGGTATTTTCAGATTTGCGATATGTTACGGAGGCCACTTATGAAAGATGGAGTGCTCGTTGCGAGCCAATTGCCAAGGATATTTTAATTACCCGCGAAGCCCCAATGGGCGAAGTAGCAATCATACCAGAAAACTTAAAGGTTTGTATGGGGCAGCGCATGATGCTCGTACGCCTGATTGAAAATACTATAGATCACAAGTTCCTGCTGTATTCGTTGCAAGACCCTAATTTAATGGAGCGAGTGCAAGACAAACCTGTAGGGATGACTGTGCAGCATTTGAGGGTTGGCGGAATAGAAACGCTGCTTATTCCCCTCCCACCACTCGCCGAGCAAAAACGCATCGTCGCCAAGGTGGATGAGCTGATGACCCTCTGCGACCAGCTTGAAGCACACATCACCCACACCCAAACCTTAAACACCCACCTGATGGACTCCCTCATCCACCGCATGACGGAGGCGGTGTAGTCCATGCCATCACCGATTTATTCCTTACTGGCCTATCTCGGCACACTGCCGTTTATTGCCTCGGCGGCGTTGCTGGCTTTTGGGGTAGAAAGTCTTCCTCTGCTGCGTAATGTACTGCATATCGTCGAGATTTATGGGCTGGTGATTGCGTCTTTCATGGCCGGAGTGCATTGGGGGCAGGCGTTGAGCGCCACGACTCCTCCGCCCATCCCACTATTTCTGAGCAGCAATATCGCCGCGTTGACATTATGGGGGATGTATCTGTGGGGTACGGGTATCGCTTTTGTGTGGGTGTTGGTGGCGGTGTTTATCGCCTTGCTGTGGGTTGATCATCGATTACACCTCAAGGGAATGCTCAGCGCCGGATATTATGCGTTGCGCCTGCGTGTAACTGGCATAGTCTGTCTGGCACTGCTGGTGATAGGGGTGAGCATATGACAAACATAGCCATTATTGGAGCGGGGCTGTCAGGGCTGGTGCTCGCGAACCGATTGAAAGATCGTGCGGATGTGACCGTGTTTGAAAAATCACGCGGAGTGAGTGGCCGAATGAGCACCCGCTACGCCGATGCGTATGAATTTGACCATGGCGCACAGTATTTTACCGCGCGCAGCAAAGCATTTCAGCGGTTTCTTGCCCCCTTTATTGAGCAGGGCGTGGTGGCGGAATGGTCGCCCAAAACCCTCACCCTGTGCAAAGGAGAGAACCCCTATAAGCGTGACTGGTTTGAGCCGCATTATGTCGCCGTACCTCGCATGAACAGCCTGTGCAAGAAACTATCGGAAAACATAGATGTGCGAGTGCAAACCGAGATCAGCCAACTCTCTCGCGCCGCCGAGGGTTGGGTGCTGGAAACCAAAAGCGGTGAAGCACTAAATGGGTATGATTGGGTCATCAGTAGCGCGCCAGCAGAACAGGCAGCGCGCTTGTTGCCGCCTGATTTTTCCGGCCATTCCAGCCTTAGCGCCGTGAAGATGACCGGTTGCTTCAGCCTGATGCTCGGATTTGCTGAGCCACTGGCACTGAAGTTTGACGCGGCGGTGGTGAAAGATTCGCCGATAGGCTGGATTGCGGTGAATTCCAGCAAGCCCGGGCGTTCAGCCGCTCAGTCACTCATGATACAAACAACCAACGCATGGGCAGAGGAGCATCTGGAAGCGGAAACGACTGCGGTGCAGCGACAACTTACTGCGGAGGCGAGTGCGTTGTTGGAAATGAATGTATCTTCGGCTGATTATGCCTCCCTGCATCGCTGGCGCTACGCCGGTGTGGAAACAGCATTAGAGCAGGATTTTCTGCTCGATGATGCCAACCAGCTGGCCGCTTGCGGTGATTGGTGCCTGAGTGGCCGGGTAGAAAGCGCCTTTCTATCTGCCGACGCTTTGGCGACAGCCTTAGAAAAGAGGATCGGATGAAGCATGTTGCGATTATTGGTGCATCCGGCGCCATTGGATCTGCATTCACACAACAGCTCACCGCGCAGGATGCGTCGTCGCGTGTCTATGCCTTCTCACGAAGCGGGCAGCGCTTTGAACAACCCAATATTATCAGTGGAACCATTGATCTGAGCGATGAAGCCTCAGTTCAGGAAGCTGCGGGGGTGGCATCCGAACATGCGCCGCTGGATATGGTAATTGTAGCAACCGGTATCCTGCATGATGGCGATGTAGCGCCGGAAAAGTCATTGAAAGATGTATCGGCACAAAAATTTGAACGAATTTTTGCATTAAATACTATTGGCCCTGCACTGGTGATGAAACATTTCCTACCGGTATTACAGCGCGACGAAAAGGCTGTTTTTGCGGCGCTTTCTGCGCGAGTGGGAAGTATTTCGGATAACCGTCTGGGTGGATGGTATGCTTATCGCGCCTCGAAAGCAGCACTCAACATGCTGATTAAAAACGCCAGCATCGA
>CAYMGS010000207.1:0-2702 GCA_964390025.1 uncultured Rickettsiales bacterium
GTCGGTACGGGCGGTTGGTACCATCATCGGGTTTAGCTCGTTGTCTTCGCCACGAATATCCCCCCAGCTTTTGCCTTCCAGACGTGCGGAAAGGCTCATGATATCGCTGACCTTACGGGCTACCCATGTCGTAGCATGATACTCATTACCCAGATGATAATCATCGCTGTTGTCATAGAACCGCAGGGTGGTGCCGGCCTGCGCTCCCCATGACCAGTTCTCGCCTTTACTGGCGTACGTCAGGGCCAGTATCGGGTCCACTGTTCCGGAACCCAGCTGCATAGGGTAGGGTAGTTTGGCATTGGCCATCGCCGGGGTGTTGTCGCGTTCGTCGATGGACCCAGTGGGCACGCTGGCCCCGAAAGTGAGGTGCGCGCTATCTGTTGCACCTCTGTAGAGTGAGTAAAGGCCTGTAAGTTTGATGTCACCAAAACCTTCCGTTTCGGTAGTGAAACGCATGCCCATGCGGGTACGGTGATCCATCGTTTTATCGACGTAAGGCACCATCGCCATCAGAGTCAGGTCATCGGTGGCTCCGTACATAACCCCAAACATATGCATGGTCATGGTCATCTGTATGGGGGTCACCATAAACTGGCTCAGAACATCGGCCTGGCTGACGCGATCTGTACCGCTGCGATTACCTTCCATATTCATGGTAGAGATGCGGTAGGAAAGCATCCACTCTCCCTCATTATGGAGGTGATCGCCCATCACCCCGATCGGGGCGTGATCATCCGGGCGAACGTGATGGAGGCTGTCGGCCAGTGCCGGGGAAACGCTGCCAGCAAGCATGCCGGCAGCAAGTACTATGTGACGTAATGTCATGATAAAAACTCCTGAAAAAACTATGAAATATATTATATATTGATAATCAGGAGGTTATGGGTGGGCCGCGTGTCGGAGGAAGGACAGATGTAACGCGTTGATACCTGAGTTCATACAGAAGATCAGGGTAATTATTAGCTATAATAGGCCTAGGGTCTATATCGGTATTTGGCGGAATAATGGCAGCCAGATCCGGCTTCCCGGTCAGGATACAGAGCGGACAATGTGGCTGATGTGGTTTATAAGGTGGCGGAGTATCACTTCCATTATCCGCGGGCAAATACGAGATGCCAAATGCCGTACAGATGGCGATTTGCTCACCATACATCCCGGTTTTAACGGACTGCGTGCCCATCAGGGCCGGTGCCAGCGCCATCAGGAAAAGAAGGAGGGCACTATAATGCGCAATCGCTTCTTTGCTGTGGCGGAGCATCACAGAGCCTTCCTTGCGGCCAGCGCTGCACCCAGTGTGCCGTCATCCAGATAGTCCAGCTCCCCTCCCATCGGGATACCCTGCGCAAGGCGGGTGACTGCTACATTGCAGTTTTCCAACCGTTCGGTAATATAATGCGCTGTCGTCTGGCCATCGACCGTGGCATTGGTAGCAATGATGACCTCCTGCACCGTTTCATCTTTGGCGCGGGAGACCAACGTATCGATATTCAGCTGCGCCGGGCCCACCCCGTCAATCGCGGAAAGCACTCCGCCTAACACATGGAAGCGTCCACGAAAGACATGCGAGCGGTCAATGGCCCACAGGTCAGCAACATCTTCGACCACGCAGATGGTGCTATCGTCGCGTTTCGGGTCTGTGCAGAGGTGGCAGGGAGAGATACTATCCAGATTACCACAGATGGTGCAGGGGCGTACGGTCTGATCTACTGCGGTCAGAGCGGCAATGAGCGGCTGCATCAGCGTCTCGCGCTTGCGGATCAGGTGCAGCACCAGCCTGCGTGCCGAACGAGGGCCGAGGCCGGGCAGCCGTCCGAAGAGTTTGATGAGGTTCTCTAAATCATTTTGCATCGGGCATTAAATTAGTGAGGGGCAAAGAAAGCGAGGCAAGGAGGTCGAGCGAGCCTTCAGCCAGCGAACCGCTGCGCCAGAGCTTTAGCGCGGCGAGAGCGTCGCCCATTGCGCAGGGGAGTATCCCCGAGCAGGGGCAACAACTGACTAGAACGGCATCTTCATGCCCGGAGGAAGGCCCATGCCTCCCGCCACCTTGCCCATTTCCTCGCTGAACATATCTTCCACTTTCTTTTTAGCATCGTTATGTGCCGCAATAATCAGGTCTTCGAGCATATCCTTTTCATCGCCATCAAACAGGGAGTCATCCAGCGAGAGTTTCACCATATGGCCTTTGCCTGATAAAGTGACAGTCACCATGCCGCCACCGGCCGTCCCTTCAATTTCACGCGCTTCCAGCTCAGTCTGCATATCCGTGATCTTCTGCTGCATCTGCTGGGCCTGTTTCATCATTTTTTGAATATTCATGGTAGGGTCCTTATGTTTGCCCCTGCTTAGCACATGCTGTGCCTGCGCAACGGGCGGAGCTCAGGGCTGGGTCGGCCTACTGGCCTTCCTTCATATGACAAGCGACTGCCAGCGGTGGCATCGCTACTGATCGTTACGAACATCATGTATATCCGCCCCGGGGAAGGCGTCAAGTACGGCTTTAACCACCGGATGCTCGCGGGCGCCTTCTATGGCTTGCTGTTTCTGTTCTGCCCGTATCTCTGCCACGCTGGGTGCACCGTCTGCCGGTTCCAGAGAAACCTTCCACGGCATATCGGTGGCGCGGGTGAGCGCTTCGCTGAGACGGCGGGTCATCTCCTGTGGGAACGGCAGGCGCTGGCTCAGGCGCAGGGTGCCTGGCT
>CAYMGS010000208.1:0-2670 GCA_964390025.1 uncultured Rickettsiales bacterium
TCTTATCAACCGCCATAATGTCCACTCCTGGAATAATGTGTTCAATACCTGTTACGGCTTCAACCATACAAAATATACTTTAAAGCAAAGTTAATTAAATGCTACATATCAGTTACCAAACAGGCAAAAATGGAGTTTTTTAATGCGCTGGACAGATATTCACGACATAGCAATGGCGCTGGAAGATGAACATCCGGACGCAGATAACATCAATCTTCGCTTTACGGATCTGAGAGGGTGGGTGCTGGCACTGGATGGATTTGAAGGTAAACCCGAAGAATGTAACGAAAAAGTACTGGAAGCGATTCAGGCAGCGTGGATTGATGAGCGAGACTGAGCAGGGCGTATGTGTCTTGTCGTTTGAAGTGGATGGCATGGCGGGTACAGAGGCATGGGCACACCATATTGCCGGTATTTTACGCCGGGGGGACACATTATTTCTAAAAGGTGATCTGGGAGCAGGTAAAACGGCGCTGGCAAGAGCGCTGATTCAGGCGATGTCTCCTGAGTCGGTGGACGTGCCAAGTCCCACGTTTACACTGGTGCAAACCTATCCCGCGCTATTGAACGGTGAGCCTGCAACCTGCTGGCATACGGATCTGTACAGGCTGGAGTCCCCGGCTGAGATCATAGAGCTGGGTCTGGAAGATGCGCTGGAAGAGGGAATATTGCTGGTGGAGTGGCCGGAACGTGCGCCGTCCATGCTGCCTGATGATGCATTGCAGATTCATATTTCCGTAACCGGCGAGACAAAACGGCACATGGATTGTTACGGCCCTCCATCATGGCAGTTGCGTCTTGAAGGATTATCCGCCACAACAGAATGATGAATACCGGAATCAACGAACGTGAACACCAGATACTGAGTTTTCTGGAGCAGTGCGGGCTGGAACATGCCGGGCGTCAACGTATCGCCGGAGACGCCTCATTCCGTCGTTATGAGCGTATTTTGCCTGCTGGCCGTCCGAGCCTCATTTTAATGGATGCGCCGCCGGATAAGGAGGATATATGCCCGTTTCTCAATATTCAGCGCTGCCTGAAAAGCGCTCGCTACAGTGTACCCGAAATCGTGGAACAGGATGTCATACACGGGTTTATCCTGCTTGAAGATTTAGGGGATGTGTCATTTACATCGGCGATTCATCAAACCTCTGGGGAAGAAGAGAATCTGTATCTGGCTGCAACGGACGTACTGGTGGAATTAGCCGGTGTTGGACCGGATATCACCAGGCAGGCTGAAGATGCAGTGCGGGTATATACGTATGAGGAGTTGATACGGGAAGCTGCATTGCTGGGAGAATGGTTCCTGCCGCTGATCATGGAGCCGGAACGGGCGGCAGAAGAAGGAGATGCATTTCTGAAAGCGTTGTCTGAGGTGTTACACAGGATTGATATAACGCCGCAGGTGCTGGTGCATCGTGACTATCACGCCGATAATCTCTTCTGGTTGCCCGAGCGTGGTGGTGTACAGCGTGTCGGTATGCTGGACTTTCAGGATGCTGTTACAGGTCGTAGCGCCTACGATCTGGTGTCGTTGCTTGAAGATGCCCGCCGCGATGTATCCGCGTCGGTTCAGCAGCGGTCACTGGATGCGTTTATCGCATCGTCCGGTGCAAACAGAGAGTCATTTATGGCGGAATTTGCCAGTTTTGGAGCACAGCGGAATGCCAAGATACTGGGGATATTCGCCCGTCTTTGCCTGCGTGATGGTAAACCACGCTATCTTTCATTGATTCCCCGGGTCTGGGCACATTTTATGCGCGATCTCACACATCCGCTGCTGGCCCCGGTGAAGGCATGGTGCGACCGGGTAATCAGTGAAGAGGAACGCAGCATGATTACCGGTGAAACCCTGATACAACGAGCGGAGCATGCCGGTGCCTGAAACCCCTACACATGCGATGATATTAGCAGCAGGAGAGGGACGCCGAATGCGACCGCTTACGGAGCACCGGCCCAAACCTTTAGTGCCGGTGGCAGGAAAAGCACTGATTGAATATAGCCTGAGTCTGCTGGAGGCGTCTCATATTGATAGCGCGGTGGTCAATGCATCGTACCTCGCCACCATGTTGGAGTCATATCTGACGAAGCGTGAAGGCATCCATGTGCATATTTCTCACGAAGCAGAGCGGCTGGAAACAGGGGGCGGTATTGCAAAAGCCCTGCCGTTGCTGGGAGATCGGCCGTTTTACACAATGAACAGCGATGTTATTTTATGTGACGGCCCGTATGAACCAGCTTTGAAAAGATTGGCGTATGCGTGGAACGAGGAATGGATGGATGCATTACTGTTAATTACACCCCGTGACCGTGCAACGGGCTATGACGGGCCGGGAGACTTTTTTCTGGAGCCGGATGGCAGGTTAAAGCGCAGAGGGAAGGCGAAGCAGGCTCCCTATGTATATACGGGCACTCAGATACTACACCCACGATTATTTACGGATTACCCTCAAGGGGCGTTTTCTCTCAATGAGCTATATAACAGGCAGATGGATGAATCTGGCGGGCTGCTTAATATTGGTGGGCTGGTACATGATGGCGGATGGCTCCATGTGGGAACGCCGGAAGCGATTTTGCAGGCAGAAGCGGAACTCTCTGACATGCGCGCCTGTGGTTAAGCGTCAGCATCGCTAAGAATGGCTCTTAGGGGCCGCCGCCATCACCGCCGCC
>CAYMGS010000209.1:0-1536 GCA_964390025.1 uncultured Rickettsiales bacterium
CGCTCCGGCATCGCGCATGATCGGTCAGAATGTGGAGCAGATCGGCTTTTATCATAACTTCCACTGCACGGTGATGGGGATTCAGCGTCGCTCCCGCATGATTACCTCGCGCATGACGGAAATCCGGCTGGCCGCAGGCGATGTGCTGCTTGTGATGGGGACACGGGAGCATATCGAGGCGATGCGTGCCAGCAAAGATTTGCTGCTCATGGAATGGTCGATGCACGAACTCCCCTCACCGAAAAATGCGATGCGCGTAAACTTCATTTTTGCCTCCGCGATTGCGCTGGCGGCGTTTGATATTGTACCGATTCATATCAGTGCATTCGGCGGTGCCCTGTTGCTGATGCTGATCGGATGTCTGAATACACGGCAGGCGGCACGGGCGATGGATGGCCAGATTATCCTGCTGGTGACTACCGGTATGGCGATGGCCACGGCGCTGGAAGTCACCGGCGGTGCAGCGCTGCTGGCCGAAGCGATTATTGCCGTGATGGAAGGGGCGCACCCGGTCTGGATTATGTCGGCGCTCTTTGCCCTGATGGGTATTCTCACCAATGTGCTGTCGAACAACGCGACGGGTCTGATCTTTACCCCGATTGCCATCAACACGGCCATTGCACTTGATGTTGATCCTACCATGTTTATCCATGCGGTGATCTTTGCAGCGAACTGCTGTGCCTTTGCCACGCCGATAGGCTATCAGACCAACCTGCTGGTCATGGGCCCGGGGCACTATACATTTAAAGACTATATGCGTGCCGGGCTGCCCCTGATATTCCTTGTCTGGGTCACCTATACGGCATTCTGCTTTATGTATTACACGTAAGCTTAACGGGATCTGACGCGATGAAAATCAACAAAACCCGCAGACAATTCCTCAAAGGTGCTGCTGCGCTTGCCACCGGACTGGCTGCCCCGGCAGCACTGGCGACTCCTGCTAAGGCCCCGGCTATTCTCAGCGGTAAGAAACACTGGCGCATGGCGATGACATGGCCCAAAACCCTGCCGGGCCTCGGTACCGGTGCGGTACGGCTGGCAGAGCGCATTACCACGCTCTCGGATGGTCGTCTGACCGTGAAAGCCTACGGCGCCGGTGAGCTGACCCCGGCGCTCGGCGTGTTCGATGCCTGCGCGGACGGTTCCATCGAGATGGCACATGATGCACCGTATTACTGGTTGTCGAAAAACCGCTCATTTGCCTTTTTCTGCGCAGTACCGGGAGGGCTGACGGCGCAGGAGCAGCATGCATGGATCTATTTTGACGACGGGTTACGCCTGATGCATGAACTCTACGGCGAGTTTGGTCTGATTTCGTTCCCGGCAGGCAATACTGGTACCCAGATGGGTGGGTGGTTTACCCGCCCGGTGGAGAGCCTGAATGATATTAAAGGCCTGAAAATGCGTATTCCGGGTATCGCCGGGGAAATTATTGCCAAACTGGGTGGTAATCCGCAGACCATCGCCGGGGGTGAGCTTTATACCTCGCTCCAGCAAGGTGTGATTGATGCGCTGGAATGGGTGGGGCCGTGGAAT
>CAYMGS010000209.1:1546-2646 GCA_964390025.1 uncultured Rickettsiales bacterium
GGGTGGCCCCATGCTGGAGCTGATGATCAATAAAGCTGCGTATGATTCGCTGGAGCCAGACCTGCAGCGCATCGTAAAAGTGGCGTGTGCGACGGAAAATATGCTGATGCTTTCGGAATATCAGGCGCATAATCTGCGTTCCTTTGCCGAGTTGCAGCAGATGAAAGACATCACCATCGCCCCCTATCCGGAAGATGTGCAGAAAGCCTTCTTCTCCATGGCGGAAGAGGTGGTAGCCGGTACGGCTTCCGGTGGGGATATCAGCCGCCGTATCTACGAGAGCTATAAGACGTTCCGAGATGCCGCCATCGCTATGGGGCTGATGAGCGAATATGGCTTTATGCGGGGCAGAAGGCTGGGAGGTGACTAATCGTCTCCGGCGGCCAGCTCATCATAAAGCATGCGCAGGTCAAACACGCGCAGTGGTAGTTCCTGATGGTCGTGTTTGTCGCGGACTTTCTGACGATAACGCACAAATTCATCGTTACGGGCGTCCAGCTCTTTCACATGCATCGGTACGCGGTACATGGCCGTGGTTTTGGGGGCTAAAGCAAACGGGCGGTAGCGATAGGCAAATCGTAGCCACAGATCCCAGTCCTCCAGGAAATCCAGTTCTTCGTCAAAGCCGCCGCATTCCGTATAACACTGGCGGGTGAACAACACATTGTTGATCGGCAGATAGTTATAGCTCAGCAAACGAATGAACGAGAAATCGCTATTGGCGTAGCGTACCACCGCCTCCTCTTCTTTTTGCACCCGCCGCCCGTCGGCGCTGTATTCAGACGGCACTTCCAGCCCGTAAGAGTAGGCAATCTTCGCATTGCGGGTCTGCGCGGTTGCGACTAACTGTTCTACATGGTCGGCGAAGAACATGTCGTCATCATCAAGGAAGATACAATATTCGCCTTCCGCCAGTTCCATCGCCGTATTGCCGGCCACGCACCGCCCCTTATTGGTGCCGAGCGCTTTATAGCGTACCGTAATCTCTTTAGCGTAATTCTTCGCTATAGTATTGAGGCTGGCTTTGCCGTCCTGTACCAGCACGATTTCCATCGCCTCACGGGGGTAGGTCTGGTTAATGACGGAGCGTATAGCGTGGT
>CAYMGS010000210.1:0-2636 GCA_964390025.1 uncultured Rickettsiales bacterium
TTTCTTCCCGCAGTTCCCGTTTTGCCGTATCCAGCAGGCTGGGGTCATATGGGCGATCCCCATCATCACGCTTTGGCGGGTGGACTTCCATATACCCGCCGGGAGGCACCAGCTCGCCGTTAGGTTTCTGGCCGAGCAGAATAAATATTTCCCCGGTCAGTGGGTCAGTGGCGGTCACAAAGGCCGCGGCACCTGCCCCGGCAAGCGCATAAGGAGAAAGGTAGCTCAGTGACGTGGTGCTGCCCAACGGGTCACGCAGACATATTTGAGAATCTTTGTTGCCCCTGACCTCGCTGCCGAGCAACTGATCGGCAAGACGCGCCAATATGCTGTCCCGAAGCGTAGCGTTCTTTTGTGAAAGAATACTAATGGCATTACACACATCATGCTCATTGGCCTGAGCGAGCACTGAAACAAGCGGGGGCGGGGTGTCCGCAGACGGTATTACATGATTCATTTTTCTTCTTTCACTACTTATTAGTGCAGTGTGTGTCCCCCGGTATCAGGCGTGTTACCCAGTTTTTCCGTCCAGCTTTGCACTGCCTGCTTTGGTGTGAGCGTAGGGCTTTGCAAAACCACGTTTTCCGTGTGGATGCGTGTGTCAGGAGTTTGCGCGGACTGATGCGCCTTATCGATAGCGCGCAATATATGTTCGCCGTAATGGTCACGAATGGGCATAAGATGGCCTTCACCTACCGGAACCATAAAGCGGGTGGCCTTGCTGCCATGTTGCTGTGGGTTGCCTGCCGGGGCTACCAGAATGTCATCGGCTTTCACCCATATGGCAGATTGCAGGTCATCCCTGCCTTTGAGCTGAGGGGGAGGGCCTGCGCCGCCTAAATTATAGTGGAACCCCTCTAGTACCGTATGCAGGCGTGGATCATTACTGATCCCGTAATCACTGCATGTACCCAGACTTTCCGGTTTATAAGCAGCGTCAATATCAAGACCGGTTTCCTCTTCCAGCTCGCGGCGGGAGGTCTCCATCAGGTTCCGGTCGGATTTTTTGCCTTCCTTCCCGCCCTCTGGCTCATGTACTTCCATGTAGCCGCCGGGGGGCACCAGATCGCCTTCGGGCTTCAGACCCAGCAATACATAGACCTGTCCGCTGTTTGTATCCGTGTAGGTGACAAAGGAGGCTGCACCCGCACCGGGACGCGCATACGGGCTGGTATACATTGTATCATGCTCGTGCGTCTCAGGGGCAATCGTATCCTGAATGCCGCGACCATACATAGTGGTGTTGAGTTCGTCACTCAGGCGGGTGGCCAGAGATTCCTTCAGGGCAGGGCGGTTCTGTATCAGCGCGGTGATGCCGTCATACAGCGTACGGTCGTCAGCCACCGCTGGCTGACGGTCTGTCAAAACCGTTCCAACATTCACAGCGGGCGTTCCCGCAAAGGCTATCCGTGCAGTGTCCATAGGCTGAGTATAGGCAGCGTGAAGAAAAAATGTGTGAAGGTTTGATGAAAACAGCCTGCTAAATCAGCGCATGGCTTTTGAATGAATAATGCCGCGCTCCGGCGATGATGACGTGATCGTGCAGGCGGATACTCATGGTGCGGCAGCCGGTCTGGATCGCTTTGGTCATCTCAATGTCCGCCTTACTCGGGGTAGGGTCGCCACTGGGGTGGTTATGCACCAGAATAATGGCCGAGGCCTGCAGTTCCAGCGCACGGCGCAGTACCTCACGCGGATAGACCGGTGTATGGTCTATCGTGCCTTCCTGCTGGACTTCATCGGCGATCAGGCGGTTTTTCTGATTCAGGAATAATACACGGAACTGTTCGCGCTTGAGGCTGCCCATCTGGAGGCGACAATAATCCAGCAACGCCGTCCATGACTGAATCACCGGTCCTTGTTCCACCTCTTCTTTAAGCAGATGTGAAGTGGCGGCCTCAGCGGCTTTGAGGGCGGCGATGGCAGCATCCCCCATGCCCTCCACGTTCCGCAGGTCTTTTTGCTCTGCGCGGATGACTTTTGAGAGTGAGCCAAAACGCTTGAGCAGGGTTTTGGCCAGTGGCTTCACGTCGCCACGCGGTTTGGCAGCAAACAGGATGATTTCCAGTAACTCATAGTCAGCCAGTGCTACGGCGCCCCGTTCAAGGAACTTCTCACGCAGACGCTGCCGATGGCCATGATAATGAGGCTTTTCCTCAACCGGTTGTGTCATTAAAGCCTTTTCTTCGACCGCCATTTCCGTTACTCTCCCCAGCTCTTTTAAAGACATAGCGTGACAATAGGGACGATGACAACGGTAAAAGTAGGAATCATCATGGGGAGCCAGTCGGACTGGCAGACCATGCAACGCGCCGCTGAGATGCTGGATGCGCTGGGTGTGCCGTATGAGCAAAAGATTGTATCAGCGCATCGCACTCCGGACAGGCTGGTAGCCTATGCCAAGTCTGCGAAAGAGCGGGGGCTTCAGGTGATTATTGCCGGGGCAGGCGGTGCGGCGCATTTGCCGGGTATGGCCGCTTCCATGACCACCCTGCCTGTACTGGGCGTGCCGGTAGAGTCCAAAGCGCTGCAAGGAATGGACAGCCTCCTTTCCATTGTGCAGATGCCAAAGGGAGTGCCGGTGGGCACGCTTGCCATTGGTGAGGCAGGCGCGGCCAATGCCGGGCTGCTGGCGG
>CAYMGS010000211.1:0-2587 GCA_964390025.1 uncultured Rickettsiales bacterium
CCGGCGAGGGTGAAGTGGCGATCTCCCGCCGGGCGGCAGACTATTTGCAGGTCACAGAAGGTGCGTCACTACGATATACGGGGTTTTAAATGAGCAGATTGACATCGATGAACCCGGCAACGGGAGAGATTTTCTTTGAAACCGGTATAGCAGACGGCGCGGCGGTGGATGTTGCCGTGCAGACGGCACAGAAAGCGCAGCGCAGGTGGAATGCGATTGGGCTGAAGGGCCGTCTTGAGGTGATTGAACATTTCCGTGAGGCAGTAGAAGACCGTAAGGAAGAGCTGACCACGCTGATTGCCACGGAAACGGGTAAACCACTGTGGGATGCAAGGGCCGAGGCGATGGCGGTGATCGGTAAGATTGCTATTTCCATCGAGGCGTACCGGGAGCGTACGGGCAAGCATCGCAAGGATATGGCAGGCGTGCGCCAGGAATTGCGTCACCGGCCGCTCGGTGTGATGGCCGTGTTCGGCCCGTATAACTTCCCGGCGCATCTGCCCAATGGTCATATGGTGCCCGCTCTGATTGCCGGTAACGCGGTGGTATTCAAGCCCAGTGAAGAAACTCCGGCTACCGGTGAATGGCTGGCAAAATTATGGCATGATGTCGGACTGCCGGATGGCGTCATCAATCTGGTACAGGGCGGCGCTGAGGTTGGCCAGGCGCTGGTACAACACCCGTGGATACATGGGCTGCTGATTACCGGTAGTTACGCTACCGGTAAAGCTATTCATCAGGCGCTGGCCGGTCGCCCCGAGGTATTGCTGGCGCTGGAGATGGGCGGGAATAACCCGCTGATCGTCTGGGAGGCCGGAGACCCGGAAGCGGCGGCCAAACTGATCTTGCAGTCAGCTTACGTCTCTTCCGGTCAGCGCTGTACCTGTGCGAGACGTCTGATTCTGCCACAGGGGAAAGACGGGGACAAGGTAGTGGACGCGCTGCTGGCGCTGCTGGCGCGTGTGCGCATCGGCCCACCGAAGAAAGAGCCGGAACCATTTATGGGGCCGCTGATTAACATGGCGCAGGCGGAAGAGGTACATCGCATGGAAATGGCGCTGACTGCGCGCGGTGGACACCGGCTGGCGGAGGTCAAGCGTCTGAGCGAGGATTTGCCATTTCTTACCCCCGGCCTGATCGACGTGACCGACGCTAAAAAACGACGGGACAGGGAATGTTTCGGGCCGTTATTGCAGATTATCCGCACGCCCGACTTTACCCATGCCATTGAAGAAGCAAACAACACGGCCTACGGGCTGGCCGCTGGCCTCATTTCTGAGAATAAGATGCTGTGGAAATCGTTTCTGGCGCTGGCGCGGGCGGGCATTATTAACTGGAACCGGCCCACAACGGGGGCGTCATCTGCGGCGCCGTTCGGCGGGATCGGGCAGAGTGGTAACTACCGTCCGGCAGCGTATTATGCTGCGGATTACTGTGCCTACCCGCTGGCAACACTGGCTACCGACAGTGTAGAGCCACCCCCGGAAATTGTTGGTCTGAACGAGGCATAGGCGCAGATGGAACAGTTTGTCGAGCTGCAATGTGACGGGCTGATTGGCCCGACGCATAATTATTCCGGGTTGAGCCATGGCAATGTGGCCTCGCAGATGCATGCGCTTTCCGTCTCTTACCCCCGGCAGGCAGCGCTTCAGGGGCTCAAGAAGATGCAGTTTGTGGCGTCGCTGGGCATTCCCCAGCTTATCCTGCCTCCGCATCCGCGCCCTAACCGCGCATTGCTGACCTCACTGGGGTTTAACGGCTCATGGAAGGAAATGCTGAACCGTGCCTGGCAGGAGTCACCCAAAACCCTGTTTGCTGCCTGGTCAGCCGCTCCCATGTGGACAGCGAATGCCGCAACCGTCTCACCCGCACCGGATACGGGTGACGGCCAGCTGCATATGACCGTGGCCAATCTTGCTTCCACGCTGCACCGCCAGCAGGAAGCGGCCTTTACCGAGCGGGTGTTGCGGCGTGTTTTCGGGGAGGTGGCGCAGATTCACCCGCCGCTGGCGCCCTGTATAGCCCTGACAGATGAGGGTGCGGCGAATCATATGCGCCTGTGCCCGGCCCACGGCGAGCCAGGGGTGGAAGTCTTTGTCTTCGGGCGTGACGGAGAGCAGACAATGCCTACCCGATATCCGGCGCGGCAAACCCGTGATGCGTGCGAGGCGGTTGCCCGTCTGCATCACCTCTCCCGCAGTCGCCGTGTGTTCGCACAGCAGTCACCGGAAGCCATCGATGCCGGGGTGTTCCATAATGATGTGATTGCGATGAGTAACCGGAATATGATGATCTATCACGAGAAGGCATTTGCCGCTGAAGATGCGCTGCTGGAAGAACTGGAGGATGCCTGTGCGGGCCTGAAAGCCATCCGTATCACGGAAGCGGCATTGCCTCTGAGTGAAGCGGTCAGCAGCTATTTCTTTAATTCGCAGCTACTGAGTCTGCCGGGTGGCGGCATGGCGGTAATTGCACCAGCGGAATGCGAGCGGCATCCACAGGCGAAAGCGGCGCTGGAGGCGCTGCCGGTGGAGGCGGTGCATTATCTGGACGTGCGCGAGAGCATGAAAAACGGTGGCGGCCCGGC
>CAYMGS010000212.1:0-2570 GCA_964390025.1 uncultured Rickettsiales bacterium
CCGCGGCAAACCGGCCCGGCGCACTCGCCTGAATAATCCCCGAACTGCCGGGCCAGGTGAGGTTGATAAACGCTCCGGCCTCAGCTTCCTGCCGCACGGCCATAATATGTCGTCCCAATCCCCGGTAGACGAAGTCCAGCACCCGCAGCAGCACCGGCCCGTCCGGGGTACGGTAGACACCACTGGTACATCCCCATTCATAGCTGAGATTCAGCGCATACATGCCGGGGATACCCAGTATCTTCGCCATCTCATGAATATCCGGCAGGTACGGGTCATGCACCTGCTCAAACCAGCGTTTGGCCAGCTTATCACCTGCGCGCAACAATGCCGGGCTGGGTATCTGGCTGAGCAGTCCGTAACTGCGGCGTGCCTCGGCAATCAGTGCCATCGCCCGCTGTCGCTCCTTACGGCACAGCGCTACCGGGCCGCCATCTCCGATGTCAAGATAGGGAATTTCAGACAGAGGGCTCACCCCTCAAGCGCCGCCATCAGCTCGCCCCATTCACGCTTGCTCAGGCCGCTGGTCTCCTGTGTCACTTGCTCACCTTTCAGCATACGCTGCACGATGGCCAGACCCTGCGCGGAAAGCTCGGTGGCACCCATACGGTAATCGATGAACGCCTGATACGTTGTCGGCACCCATTTTTGCAATACCTCCAGCATGGCATCGGCATAAACGCGGATTTCATACTGCGCATGCGGATCGGCCCTGAGCGCAAGGAAGTGCATCAGGTTATGAAGATCGATCTTCCAGTACCACTGCGTGTAGAAATTAACCGGCAGATTCATACGCGCCAGCTCCCGCGCCAGTCCTTGTTTTCTCTCATCGAACACGTCGCCTTCTTCATTGCCGTTGAGCAACTCCTCGTAATGCTGATATGCCTGCGCGGCATCGCCTTTCAGAATTTCCAGCGCACGTAATGCTTCCTCGCCTTCCAGCACGTCACCCCGCCCCTGGCGGTTGGAGGAGGATTGCGCAGCGAGATGCTCCGGGCTAGGTACATAAAACTCACGATCCATGATCGAATAGCGCCCGGAATATTCATTGACGTTCGCCGTGCGGTGGCGAATCCACTGGCGCGCCACAAAAATCGGCAGCTTAATATGAAATTTGATCTCGCACATCTCAAACGGGGTGGTGTGGCGATGACGCAGCAGATAACGGATCAGCCCGGCATCTTCCCGGGTCTGTTTCGTACCCTTGCCATAGGAAACACGCGCCGCCTGCACAATAGCGGAGTCCGTGCCCATATAGTCCACCACGCGCACAAAGCCGTGATCCAATACCGGAAGCGGCTCATAGAGTATCTCTTCCAGCGCCGGGGCCACCTCACGGCGGGTAGGCAGCGAGGCACTGCGGATTTCATCGATTTCAGCTTTTTGGGCGGCGGATACAGGCATGAAAGCACTCCTTAGGGTTCTTTTTTCGTCAGTCTAAGCGTTTTACACGCTCCATCAAGGCAAAAACCACATGAAATATTTATGAACCTTGTGCGTCTCCTCTTCACAAGCGCATAAAACCGGACTATATTAAGGATGTTACCTTGGTAACTATGGCAATAAACGCTGTCTGGAATAAGCGGACTGGACCCGGGGGCAGAGCCCGGCGGCTCCACCAAAGCTCGTATTAACACAATGTGGCGAGTTTTGGCGGGGCCGATTCAGGATCGACAGACGTGGTAAAGAGAACGGTTTTTGCCCGGCATGATTCCGCCGCAATGGGTCAATTTTACAAGTGCCAACGACAACGTAGCACTCGTTGCAGCTAACGACAATGAGTTCGTAGCAGTTAAAGCCGCTGCCTAATAGGGGCGACTTTATACTCTAGTTGACAACGCGGCCTGAGGGGAGCCGGGCAACAGAATCCCCTCATAATATCTTGCCTCCGGTGCGTGCCTGCTGCACGCCCCATGAGGCGAAGCTCAGGGCTGGGTCGGCCTTCTGGCCTCCCATGAGGGTTCTGAGTAAGGAGAGGATAATGTTGACCGGCGGGCCCGAGCCTAATTGCATACTGGGGAGCCGGGCAACAGAATCCCCTCATGTTAGCCTCTGGTCATCAGTCACTAGTCGCTGGCATAAAGAACCATACTAGAGACTGGCGACTAGAAACTAGAGACTCAATTATGACGGACGACACGGATTTTGATGCAGAATATATCGACTACCCCGGCTATATCGATGCCGCGATGCGGGGGGTGGTGCGTCGTGCGCTGTCGCAGGTTTCGGAGAGCGGCCTGCCCGGAAACCATCATTTCTATATTTCGTTTGATACTAATTTCCCCGGCGTGGAAATTTCTCCGGCACTCAAAGAGCGCTACCCGCATGAAATTACGATCGTGGTGCAATACCAGTTCTGGGATCTGGATGTACAACAGGATCATTTCTCAGTCATGCTGAGCTTCAACAATATCCCGGAAAAACTGGTTATCCCATACAAAGCGCTGACGGCCTTTGCTGACCCCAGCATCAAGTTTGGCCTGCAATTCCATACACAGCAGAACGAGACCATGGACTTTTCCGCCGATAATGTGGCGGGCGAGGCGCAGCCGGAAACCTCTTTCGACTCG
>CAYMGS010000213.1:0-1074 GCA_964390025.1 uncultured Rickettsiales bacterium
CGGGGGGACGATCACCTGAACAACGCCTTCCGCCAGCGGGTGATTTACGAAGCAATGGGTTGGGACGTGCCCGCCTTCGCGCATATTCCGCTGATCCACGGGGCAGATGGGGCGAAACTCTCCAAGCGCCACGGGGCGCTGAGCGTGCTGGAATACCGGGAGATGGGCTTCCTGCCGGAAGCCATGCGCAACTATCTGCTACGCCTCGGCTGGGCGCATGGCGATGAGGAGATCATTCCCACCGACCGCGCGATTGAACTGTTTGACTTCGGCGGCATCGGCAAGGCGGCGGCACGGTTTGACATGGCCAAACTGGAGCATTTGAATCACCATTATATGCAGGAACGATATAAAGAGGAGCAGAAACAATATGAAATGTCATCCCGCACGAAGCAAAGCGGAGATGCGGGATCAATCGTCAATGCACCTGATCCCGCATCGCACTCGCCACGCTCGCTTGTGCGGGATGACAGAAAACACACGCATTGTAACGCAGACCCTTTTGATGAATTGTCAGTAGCACATCCTGTACAAGATGAATCGGTTTATAAACTTACAAGTCTTGTAAAACCAATAATTGAGGAGAAGCTCTGTATTAACCTGAACCAAGAACAAAGAATCTTGCTACATAAAGCAACGCTAAGCCTAAAGCAAAGGTCGAAGACTCTCATTGAACTTGCTGATAATGCATTGTTTTATTTTCAGACAAAGCCCATTTCGCTTTCCGAGAAGGCTGAACAGGCATTAAACAAAGAAGCGCGTGCGCAGCTGGCTGATCTTTTGCCGAAACTGGAAGCACTGGAGCCATGGAACCATGACACACTATATGAATATTGCAAAGAATACGCTGAGCAACATGAATTGAAACTCGGCAAGCTGATGGGCCCCATCCGCGCTGCCATTACCGGCTCGCATGCCTCCCCCAGCATGTTTGAAGTCATGGAACTGCTAGGCAAAGAAGAATCACTCGCACGCTTGCAAGATGTCCTGTAACCAATATACTTAGCGCCATGACTGTACTTCCCATTGTAATTGCCCCCGACCCCCGGCTGAATCAGACATCCGAACCGGTGA
>CAYMGS010000213.1:1084-2568 GCA_964390025.1 uncultured Rickettsiales bacterium
CTCCACCAGCTGATGGATGACATGCTGGAGACGATGTATGCCAGCAATGGCATTGGGCTGGCCGCCGTACAGGTGGGCGAGCTGAAGCGCATTATTGTGGTGGACACGGAATGGGAATCGCCGCGCTACCGCGAGGAAGGCGCGCCGCTCGGTGAAGGAAAGCCCGGTAACCCGTTGAAAATGATCAACCCGGAAATCATCGAAGAGGCGGAGGAGCGCTCATCTTATAATGAAGGCTGCCTCTCCTTCCCCGGCCAGTATTCCGAGGTGGAGCGCCCGGCGACCGTCAATATCCGCTACATGGATGAGCATGGCAAGGAACAAACATTGAAGGCTGAGGGCCTGCTTGCCACCTGCATCCAGCATGAGATCGACCATATGAACGGTATTGTGTTTGTGGATCACATCTCCCGGCTCAAGCGCGATATGATTCTGCGTAAGCTGAAAAAAGCGAAGAAGCAGCATCATGTGCATGGCGACCATTGCGATCATTAAATCATGCAGCCGCTCAAACTCATATTTATGGGCACCCCGGCCTTTGCCGTGCCGACACTACAGGCGCTGATCGACTCGCATCATGAGGTGTGTGCGGTCTATACTCAGCCACCGCGCCCGGCGCATCGCGGCAAGAAAGAGACCCCCTCACCCGTTCATCGGCTGGCTGATGAGCATGACATCCCGGTTTTTACGCCGACCAGCCTGAAAGATGAAACCGCACAGCAGGCCTTTGCCGCACATGAAGCGGATGCAGCTGTGGTTGCTGCCTATGGGTTGCTGCTGCCGGAACCCATCCTGACCGGCTGTCGCTTTGGCTGTATTAATGTCCACCCATCACGGCTACCCCGCTGGCGGGGCGCCGCCCCGATCCAGCGCACGGTGATGGCCGGAGATACCGACACCGCCATCTGTATTATGCAGATGAATGAGGGGCTGGATACCGGCGATGTGCTGCTGGAGAAGCCATATCCTGTACCCCCTGACATGAGCGCCGGGGCCCTGCACGGCCTGCTGGCACAGGAAGCCGGGCCGATGGTGCTTGAGACGCTGGAGCAATTACAGACAGGCACCGCCACGCCGCGTGCACAAGCAGACGAAGGCGTAACATACGCAAAGAAAATCTCCAAAGAAGAAGCAAAGATCAACTGGTATCGTCCGGCACAGGAAATTCATCATCTTATCCGGGGGCTTTCGCCTTATCCCGGCGCTTATACGCAGGCCGATGGCATTCGTATTAAGATACTGGAAGCCACCGCTGAGCCGGTTGCACATACTCAGGAACCAGGCACTTTGCTGGAGAATCAGTCTCTGGTAGCTTGCGGTGAAGGTGCAATCCGCCCGACATATGTGCAGCGGGCCGGGAAAAATATTACAAGCTGGCAAGACTTTCTCAACGGCCTGAAACATATTCCACGAACAACATTTACCTAGATTATGCCACGTTACAAACTAATATTTTGTTGCCCCCCCGCCTCGCCTACTGCTCG
>CAYMGS010000214.1:0-2544 GCA_964390025.1 uncultured Rickettsiales bacterium
GGCATGGATTGCGGGTTCCGAGGTCCTTTTGCACACCGGGGTCGATGCCTCCGAAAAGAATATCGCTGTCGCCTCCCTGCACGCGGAGCAATCCGGTCTGGTAATTGACTACCGCACCACCACCGCCGAAGCGCAGGCAGAAGCCGGCGCACAACATGACGTGGTTCTGGCGCTGGAAATTATTGAGCATGTCGCGGATGTCGACCTGTTCATCGCCTCGCTGGCTAAACTGACTAAACCCGGCGGGCTGGTCTTTATATCGACCATCAACCGTACACTGAAATCACTGGCGCTGGCGAAGATCGGCGCAGAATATATCCTGCGCATGCTGCCACGCGGCACGCATGACTGGCGGAAATTCCTGCTGCCTCATGAGATCGAGACACGTGCTGCGGCGCATGGGCTGAAACTGAAAGACCTCAGCGGCATGCAGTATCAGCCGCTTAAAGGCACCTTCACCCTCACCCCGCACGACCTCTCGGTCAATTATCTGATGGTGTTTGAAGCGCATCGATAAACGACACCTGCCCACTCCCCCGCTGTGCCGGTTTGGGCTGGGAGGGATGCGGCTTCCATCCGGTGAGAAACACCAGCTCTACCGTGGCCGTGACACGCCCCTCCTCATCCCGGTAACGTTCCTGATACAACTCCGCCGCCCGCATCAATACATCACGCCGCAGATAATGCGCATGCTGCACCAGCGCGTTACTCTCGCCCATCATCCTTAAGTCCTTCAGCAGGGAAAACATGGTATCATAGCTGACGGTGATCGTCTCACTGTCGGCCATCGGCAGTGCAAACCCGGCACGCATCAGCAGGTTGCCCGCATCCCGTACCTCCACATACGGGGAGATATGCGCGCCCATGCCGCCCGTCAGCT
This sequence comes from uncultured Rickettsiales bacterium, assembly GCA_964390025.1. Lineage (GTDB taxonomy): Bacteria > Pseudomonadota > Alphaproteobacteria > Rickettsiales > UBA998 > CAYMGS01. The sequence goes on from CAYMGS010000214.1 coordinate 881, forward strand.
CCATCTCTGCATCGCTGAGGACAGCACGCAGCTCCTGCAGTGTCCGTGCCCCCGGAAGCACGGCCAGAAACAGCCCGTCCGGCTTCAGGATGTGCCCCGCCTGAATCAGCACACCCGGCAGGTCATTCACCCAGTGCAGCGATAGAGTAGAGACCACCAGATCAACACAATCGGGGGCGAAGGGTAGGCACTCTTCGTCGCATACCACACAAGGCTGCATCGCCTCCGCCATATCCGTGCGGATCAGTGTATCAATCTTACAACTGGAAAACTCTCCCTGATGCGCCCCCAGCTCAATGGCCAGCGGAAAGTCCCGTGTGACTTCTTCCAGCCGTTCGGCCAGTCGTTCCGCCGCTTCCTTTTTGAGGAAATTAACGCTATGAAAGGTGGTTGCTGCGCGTTCTCGCCGTACACGGTGTAGCGACCGGTCAAATATCTGTGAAGGACCATCCATTGCTCTCATCTATATCGCCCCCCTCTCTGGCCCTCAACCTGTTTTTCCCACCACGCTGCGTTGCATGCGGGGTGGCAACGGAACAGGCGCACAGCCTGTGTGGTGAATGTTTTAGCTCGCTGCATATCATCACCCGGCCCGCCTGTTCACGCTGTGGCTTCCCATTTGCGTATGATGCCGGGGAGGATGCATGGTGCGGCGCGTGTCTGGAGAAGGAACCGCCTTTTACCAAAGGCTGGTCGGTACTCCGCTACGATGATGCGGCGCGTGCACTGGTCGCCCGTCTGAAATATGCTGACAAAACCCATCTGGCACCGTTTCTCGGGTCTTTCATGGCCACCCACGGTACGCCCGTACTGGAGGGGGCGGACTATATCATCCCCGTACCGCTGCACTGGCGGCGCATGCTGAGCCGCCGTTTCAACCAGTCATTATTGCTTGGCCGGGAGCTTTCCAAAGCCAGCGGCAAACCTATGCTGGCCGGGGTGCTGAGACGCACACGCCATACCCCCCCGCAAGCCTCGCTCAGCCGCAGAGAACGGCTGGATAATGTCCGTGGCGCGTTTACCCTGACCCCGACCGGGAAAACGGCACTGGCAGGGAAAACTGTGGTGCTGGTGGATGATGTTACCACCACCGGAGCCACGCTCCATGCCTGTTGTAAAACTCTGAGCCATGCCGGAGTGGGTGAGGTTCGCGTCTTGACATTGGCCCGCCGCATGCGGGAAGATCAGGGATGACTAATACATCCCTTCTCCGCGTCGCCTGTATCCAGACCAACAGCGGAAACGATCTGAACGCCAACTGTGCGCAGGTGCTGGCCTTATTGGAAGAAGCCTGTGAGGGTGGCGCCCAGTTTATCGCGCTACCGGAAAATGTATTCATGATGCGCGCTTCCGATAAAGACCTCGCGCAGATTTTCTATCATGAGGAGCATCCCGGCGTCGGCCTGTGCCGTGAAATTGCTGCCAAGCGCGGAGTATGGGTTCTGATTGGCTCCGTCTTTGCGATGTGCCGTGTGACCGGCAGCACCGACCGCTGGTATAATCGCTCCCTGCTGATTAATGACCGTGGTGAAATCGTCACCCATTACGACAAGATCCACCTGTTTGATGCCAACATCACCCCGGAGAAACCCTACCGCGAATCTGCACATGTGATGCCGGGCAGCCAGATACGCGCCGTCCCTACGCCCTGGGGGACACTGGGG
>CAYMGS010000215.1:0-2530 GCA_964390025.1 uncultured Rickettsiales bacterium
GTACGCGGCCACCATGCCGCTCCAGCAGCAGAGCGGACATGGCGATTACATTCTTTGCTTTCGAGTGATACAGGCCGATCGTCTTGATGTAGTCTTTCAGGCCATCTTCTCCCAGCGCCAGCATTGCTTCGGGGTTATCCGCGATCTTGTAGAGTGCAGGTGTGGCTTTGTTGACACCGACATCGGTTGCCTGTGCCGACAGGATGATGGAGACCAGCAGGCAGTATTCGTTGGGGGCGGTCAGTTCGGTCTTCGGCTCTGGCTCTGCCGCTTCAAACCGGGTAAACAGCTCTGTAATATCTGCTTTTTTCATCATGAAACGGTTTCTCGCCCCGTATAAGGGGCATAGACCCGGCTGCCGGAAGTTCGTGCCCGCTCTTTGGAATAGGCCAGATAGGGCACGGCGTGTCCCAGTCGCCGGAACATGCCATGCGCATTCATCCACTCGGCATACGCGATATATTCCGGGTAGTTAGAGAGATGGTTTTCTTCCGTGCGAGCACGCAGGTAGTAAATGCCGCAGACCCCGGCCAGCAACAGGCTGTTGCGCAGCGCGTCTTCCCAGCTATCGGTGATAATAAACGGGATAGAAATCAGCCACCAGCTCGTGCATTTAAAGACGTATGCCGGGTGTTTGGTTAGCCGGTAGGGGCCACCCGTAATCAGCCCGCGATAGGTGATGTTGGAGAAACGGTAGCCAAAGGCGATGGAGGCCCAGGCATAGATGAACAGGCATAGCAGGATGGCCATGCCCCAGATCATGTGCAGGGTTGGGGCATCCTCCGTCCAGTCATGCCAATAGAAATCATTGTCATAGTGGAAATACTGGCCGTAAAACAGGCCGCCCCAGAAGGGTGCATAACAGATCAGGCAGACCACCCAGCCCAGTACGGTGGGTTCTGCCGAGTAAATCTGGGTACGCAGTGGGCGGAAGGTCATCACGTATCCGGTGCAGGCGAACAGCAGGTCGAGCGAGAACATCCAGTGATAGGCAATGCGATGAAAATCCTTATAATCCTGTGGTTTATAATTAAACTGCATCAGGCTTTCCGCATTGCTAAGCAGGAAGGTGGCCATCAGCGGCAGGAAGAAGGCCTTGACCGTCCACGCTTTCAGATGCTCGCCGACCATGCGCCCATCCATCTGTGTCCAGCGCCCCACCAGCAGCAGGCCCATATGGTAGAGCCCGTCTTCCGGCTGCTCCATGCGCCGGTCTACCCATGCAATATAGGGAATGGCGAGTAATGCCAGCAGCGGCGCGCCGGTATGGAGCAGTTCCATGATACGGCGGTAAAAATCGCCTTCATATTCCGGGAACAGCCAGTATGCACCAAGGGCCAGCAGCAGGGTGGCATACAGGCCGGTCAGTTTGAGAATATAGCGCTCCCCGTGGAATGCATGGCGCACGGCATATGCTCCGGCGCGTCGCTGGCGAACGATATCAACCAGTGCCATGGGCAGCATGGCGGCGAGCAGTACCAGCAGTAACTCGTAGGTCTCCATCGCCCTGCCACTCCATTGCAGCCCGTACGCCCCGGCAAAAAAGATGGCGCAGGCGGTGATATTTGCTCCCATATGGCTGGTCGAGGCCGGGCAGAGCTCAGGTGATGGTTTAGACGCGTTTTTCATCTGGGGTTTATAGCATGGATGCGTGTTAGCCGCTACTGCCCCATGCGCTCCTGCCAGTTCTTATCATGGCCGGAGGGGATCGGGGCATCGGGATGTTCAATCCAGTGGGCAACATCGCGCAGGACAATTTCACCTTTGAGGTCACGCAGCAGCATATGATAGCCATCCGGGTAGTAGGCCACGCGGTGGGGAGCGGTGATGCGCCCGATTGCCTGTTGCACCGGCGTTTTGGGAATGACCTGATCGTTGGCACCATACAGGAGCAGGAGCGGGGTTTGCACCTTGGCGATGCCCTGATACGCCACATCCATCAAATCGACGATGCCGTAGACCGCATCCACCCGTGTTTCCTTAATCACCAGCGGGTCTTTGCCCATGTTGCGCAGCATCTCGATATTGTCAGAAGCCAGAATTTTCAGCCCCTTACCGGTCAGTTCCATCTGCGGAAAGGTGTGCGCCGCCAGCCATAATGTGGCGCGATACATGGCGTTCATTGTTTCATCACCCCAGACAGCCGGTGCGGTGAGAACGGCACCTTTGACCTGCGGCAGGTCGTAACGGCTCAGCGTGGCGATGACCACCGCCCCGCCCATGCTTTCGCCCAGCAGGTAAACTGGCAGGCCGGGATGCAGCGATACAGTGGCCTGCACCATCTGCTCCAGATCCTGCGTCAGATTGTCTTTGCCGCCCCAGATGCCGTGCTGTCTGGTTTTACCGAACCCGCGCTGATCGTAGGCATAGACGGCGATGCCGTGCTCGCTCATATATTTGCCGGGGCTGGAGAAAGCGTTGCTGTAATCGTTGAAACCGTGCAGGGAGATAATGACGGCCTTAGGCGTCTGCTCCAGTGGCAGCCAGTAGCGTAGCGGCAGTTCGTGACCGTCCCCGGTCACCAGATGTT
>CAYMGS010000216.1:0-2500 GCA_964390025.1 uncultured Rickettsiales bacterium
TTCGCCGCGTTCTTTGGTTTTGTGCGTACCCGCACGCTTGCGCGCACGCTGCCATTCCACCATGCGCTGAAGAATATCCTTGCGTACTTCGCGGGCAAAAATATCGTCTTTCAGCTCTACATCGCCTGCCGACGATCCGTCCAGTGCTACGATTTTCGTTTTCATGCTCGCCTCTACTCGTCCTTGTTCTCGGGCTTGGCTTCCTCCGCTTCAGTTGCCTGAGCAGTTTCCTGCTCAGCGACCTCAGCTTTGGGCTCATCTTCTTCTGTCTCTTTGACAGCGGGCTTCTCCGCTTCACGCAGCTTGGCCGGGAACGGCACTTCCGCAGGCACCGCCCGCTTCACTGCATCCTTCACCAGCACATAGCCTTCCTTCGCACCGGGAATCGCACCACGAATAAAAATCAGACCGCGATCCTCATCAATCTTGACCACTTCCAGATTCTGGGTCGTGACGCGCTCATCACCCAGGTGACCGGCCATTTTCTTACCTTTAAACACCTTACCCGGGTCCTGGCACTGACCGGTAGAACCATGGGAACGGTGCGAAATGGAAACGCCATGCGTGGCTTCCAGACCTCCGAAATTCCAGCGCTTCATACCACCGGCAAAGCCTTTACCTTTGCTGGTACCGGTCACATCCACATACTGGCCGGCCAGAAAATGACCCGCAGTGATTTCTGCACCAATGTCGACCATCGCGTCGCTCGAGACACGAAACTCCACCAGCTTACGTTTGGGGGCTACTTTTGCTTTCGCAAAATGCCCGCGCATCGGCTTGCTGACGTTTTTGGCCTTGGCAGTGCCATATCCAAGTTGCACGGCCGTGTAACCGTCTTTTTCCTCAGTGCGCTGAGCGACCACCTGAACATTGTCAAGCTTCAGCACGGTCACCGGGATGTGCTCGCCATCCTCGGAGAAATGCTGCGTCATGCCGATCTTCTGCGCAATAATTCCGGTACGCATCTTACTTGGCTCCTATAACCGTGATTTCAACATTCACGCCCGCAGCCAGATCCAGTTTACCCAGTGCATCCACCGTTTGTGGCGTTGCTTCCACAATATCGATCAAACGCTTATGGGTACGGATCTCAAACTGATCACGCGACTTTTTATCAATATGCGGGGACCGGTTGACCGTAAAACGACTGATACGACGCGGCATGGGAACCGGGCCGCGCACACGCGCACCGGTACGCTTAGCCGTGTTCACGATCTCACGCGTGGAATGATCCAGCACGCTGTGATCGAAGCCTTTCAGGCGAATACGAATTTTCTGGTTCAACATGATCCCTAATCCTTAACCTTAACTACTCGATAATTTTAGATACGACGCCTGCACCGACGGTACGTCCGCCTTCGCGGATCGCGAAACGCAGGCCTTCATCCATCGCGATCGGAGCAATCAGTTCGATCTCCATCGTGATGTTATCGCCCGGCATCACCATCTCCGTGCCATCCGGCAGCTTGATAGAACCCGTTACATCCGTCGTACGGAAGTAAAACTGCGGACGGTAGTTGCTAAAGAACGGCGTGTGACGGCCACCCTCATCCTTCGTCAGGATATACGCTTCCGCAGAAAACTTCGTGTGCGGCTTGATCGAACCCGGCTTACACAGCACCTGGCCGCGCTCCACGTCCTCACGCTTCGTACCGCGCAGCAGAATCCCCACATTGTCGCCCGCTTCACCGCGATCCAGCAGCTTGCGGAACATCTCAACACCCGTGCAGGTCGTCTTCTGCGTATCCCGGATACCCACAATCTCAATCTCGTCGCCCACGTTGATCACGCCGCGCTCCACGCGACCCGTCACCACCGTACCGCGACCCGAGATACTGAATACATCCTCGATCGGCATCAAAAACGGCTTGTCAATATCACGCTCCGGCTGCGGAATGTAGCTGTCAACTTCGCTCATCAGCTTGTTGATTGCATCCTTGCCAAGCTCATCATTGCTGCCATCCAGCGCCGCCAGCGCAGACCCCTTCACAATCGGAATATCGTCACCCGGGAACTGATAGGAACTCAGCAGCTCGCGTACTTCCATCTCCACCAACTCTAAAAGCTCCGGATCATCCACCTGATCGCATTTGTTGAGGAACACCACAATCGCCGGTACACCCACCTGACGCGCCAGCAGAATGTGCTCACGCGTCTGGGGCATCGGGCCGTCCGCAGCAGACACCACCAGAATCGCGCCGTCCATCTGTGCCGCACCCGTAATCATGTTCTTCACATAATCCGCGTGACCCGGGCAGTCCACATGCGCGTAGTGACGATCATCCGTCTCATATTCCACATGCGCCGTCGCAATCGTAATCCCGCGCGCCTTCTCCTCAGGAGCACCGTCAATACTGTCATACGCACTGTATTCCGCCTGGCCCTTCTCAGCCAATACCTTCGTAATCGCCGCCGTCAACGACGTCTTGCCATGGTCAACATGGCCAATCGTGCCAATGTTACAATGCGGCTTATTACGCTCAAACTTCTCTTTAGACAT
>CAYMGS010000217.1:0-2433 GCA_964390025.1 uncultured Rickettsiales bacterium
CGCTTGCTGCATCGCGGCTACCGTCATATGGTGGCTTTAAAGAGTCCGGACCCTAATCAAATGCATGCTTGCATTAACCATGCTATATTCATGCAGAAACAAAAGAATAATAGCCATGCCAGTAGCCGCCAAAAAGAAACATCCACACTTGGTTGCAAACGAAGAAAAGCTCTCTACGCGCCGCCGCTGTGGTGCCTGGGTTTCAGAGAATAAGCAACCTTCCGATGATTATACACTTGATCACATGCTGCATGCGGCAGTGGCAAAATTCATCGGTGGAATATCCCCTGCATCGCTGGTGCTTGCGGGGTTTGACTGGTGGGAGCATTTGATGTTTTCACCCTCCAAGCAGCAGATGCTACAACGAAGCCTGCTTGATAAAACGGCCTTAATCAGCCGTTACGCTATGCAGGCGGCATCGGGCAATGAGGTTTCCCCCATCATTATGCCACCGTCATCTGATCGACGCTTTACGGGTGATGGATGGAAAGCATGGCCATTTAATGTGATGGAACAAAGCTTCCTGCTCACACAGGAATGGTGGCTGGAAGCAACCACGGGCGTGCGCGGGGTAACCCCGCATCATCTGAATGTGGCCAATTTTACAGCACGGCAGATGCTGGATATATTTTCTCTTTCTAACTTCCCGCTTACCAATCCGGACATCATAGCCACCACCAAAGAGCAAGGCGGCGCAAACTTCTGGCAAGGTGCACTCAACTGGCGGGATGATGTGACCCGCGCTAAGGCGGATAAACCACCTATGGGCGCAGAAGCGTTTGTGGTGGGCGAGAATGTTGCAGCCACTGAGGGAAAAGTAGTTTTCCGTAACCATCTGGTTGAACTAATACAGTATGCACCGACTACGGCACAAGTGTATGCGGAGCCGATACTCATCACACCTGCATGGATCATGAAATATTATATCCTTGATCTATCCCCGCATAATTCATTGGTAAAATATCTGGTGGATAAGGGACATACGGTATTCATGATCTCGTGGCGCAATCCCGATGCCTGCGACCGTGATTTGGGTTTGGAAGATTACCTGCAAACCGGACTCGGCGAAGCAGTCAAAGCCGTTAAAACCATCACCCATGCGCCGCAGATTCATGCGATGGGCTACTGCCTTGGCGGCACGCTCCTTTCCATGATGGCGGCAGCACATGCCCGCGATGGGGATAATTCGTTCAAGACTATCTCGCTTTTAGCCTCGCAGGTTGATTTTGAGGAAGCCGGTGAAATCATGCTGTTCACCGATGAAAGCCAGGTTGCCTATCTGGAGGATGTCATGTGGGATCAGGGCTATCTCGATAAATCGCAGATGGCGGGCGCGTTCCAGATGCTCCGCTCCAACGACCTGATCTGGTCGCGCATGATTAGCGATTATATGCAGGGTAAACGCCAGTCCTTAAATGATATGATGGCGTGGAATGCCGATGCTACGCGCATGCCTTACCGCATGCACAGCGAATATCTTCGCCAGCTTTTCCTGCAAAATGATCTGGCTGAAGGTCGGTTTATGGTGGATGGAAAGCCGGTAGCGCTGCAAGACATCCGCGTGCCGCTATTCTCGGTCGGCACGGGGCGTGATCATGTCGCGCCATGGAAATCGGTCTATAAAATTCTGCTGCTCACGGAAAGCGATGTGACATTTGTGCTCACCAGCGGCGGGCATAATGCCGGTATCGTGAGCGAACCCGGACATATTGGCCGCAGCTACCAGATTTCGACTATGCCGAGCACAGCGCGTTATATGCCACCCGGCCAATGGCAAGCGAATACGCCTATGCATGATGGCTCATGGTGGGGTGAATGGCAGCAATGGCTCGCCGATCACTCGGAAGATAAAATAAAGCCGCCGTCTATGGGTAACGCTGACAAGAGCTACACCGCGATAGAAGACGCGCCCGGCAGCTATGTGATGATGAAATGAAGGAACTTTATGCATTCCGGCGGTGTTTCTTCCGTCGAGGCGGTAGACTCATGGCTGAAGTAAAATTAAACATGCTCTTTTTTCGGTCGTATGATTAAAAACGAAAAAACATTAAATTGGAGAAACATATGAAAGGCTTTGTAGCGGATATTGAGAAACTGACCGAGGAAAATTCAGATTTCCGGCGCGTGCTATATACTGGGAATCATCTGCAACTCGTGCTGATGACCCTTCAGCCCGGAGAAGAGATCGGCGAGGAAGTGCATGAAGATCACGATCAGTTTTTTCGTATCGAAAAAGGCACAGGCGAAGTGTTGATCGACGGCAATCGCACTTCGGTAAAAGGGAACGATGGAATCATCGTGCCAGCAGGCGTACGGCATAATGTCATTAATACCGGCGATGCACCATTCCAGCTTTATACGATTTATGGTGGGCCTGAGCACCGTGATGGCGTTGTCCATACCACCAAGGTGGAAGCTGAAATATCCGAAGAA
>CAYMGS010000218.1:0-2426 GCA_964390025.1 uncultured Rickettsiales bacterium
ACGAACACGCAGGAAACGCTGATCCGTACAGACGTGCTGTCAGCGTCTACCGAACTGGCTGTGAATGAAACGATTTTGCAGGCCACCTTCCAGTCATTTGCGCGTGTCAACAACCTGCGACTGGTAGATTTTCTGAACTAACGGGAGAAAAAACAACGTTATAGGAAGAAATTTCCCGTTTGGTAATAGATTCTTAAAAGGATATAAGATAGTGTAAGAGGAGCGTAGATAATGAGTGAACGTCAGGCGGCAGCCGTGAATACGGACAATCAGGCAATTATTGCAAATCAGATGGCAGAGGGTATGGAACGCGGCCCCAATGGGGAAGAAATCATTGCTACCCGTTTTGGCAAAATTGCCATTAAGCGGGACAATCCCATTCATTTTTCCAAAGGCCTTCTCGGTATGCCGGACAAAACCAGCTATTGCCTGCTGGAGTTTCCGGTCGAAAAATTTGCACAGTTTAAACTGCTGCAATCACTGGATGATAATGAGCTTTCCTTTATCACCCTTCCTCTGGATACGGACAACCCGATCATCGAGCGTAAGGATATAGAGTCCGCCTGCCGTGACCTGAATTTTAACGTGGAGGACACAGTCATTCTGCTGGTGGTCTCCGTCCACCGGGAGATGAGCGGCGTACGTTTATCTGCTAATGCCCGTGCCCCGTTATTCATGGAAGCAAACAGCCGCAAGGCGGAGCAGTATGTACTGCACAATAATAAATACGAAGTCCGTCACATGATTTCCGGCTAGGCTGCCGTGAACGCTATTCCCCTTAAGCAAGCTGCGTTTCTTGATGGTTTCACCTGTCTGGGTGATGCCTGTGAAGACACATGCTGTAAAGGCTGGGGCATGCAGCTCGACCCCGCGACCAAAGCGCGTTACGAAGCCGAAGCTCCTGAGCTTCTGGAAGCCGTGGATACCGGTGAAGCGGAATGGATTATGAAGCGCGACCCGAAGACGGATTACTGTATCAAATATGATCAGGGCTGGTGTGGGATCCATAAGGATAGGGGCACGGATTTCCTCGGTGATGCCTGTCACTTTTTCCCGCGTATTACCCGTGGCCTCGGCAACACACACATCATGAGCGCCGCCCTCTCCTGCCCGGAAATCACCCGCCGCGCCCTTTTTAGCGATGCCGGGGTTAGCCTGACACAGGATACCACCGAGCGCGTGCCTTATTCTCTGACAGATTATTTACCGGATGAGTTAGAAGAAGAACAGGCGCTGGCCATTCATCAGGCATTTCTGGATGCAGCGTCCGATGACACACTACCACCGGAACGGCTCATGGCCCAGCTCATATCAGTGGCCACTTCCATGGCTATGATCGACATGACAAGCTGGCCAACCGCCGCCGGTTTTTACCTGAAAAATGCAGAGAGCCGTCTTCCCGCACCCGAGGAACATCCGGCAGACCCGTTTCATCTCTTAAATGCACTGGTAGGACTGGTAAGCGCCTCTAAACCCACCGCGCGCCCGCGTCTTGAGCAGACCATCAGCGATATGGAAGATGCGCTGGCAGCGCATGTCGACCGCGAGACACTGAGCATTGGTACCGCCGATGACAGTTATGCGCGCTGGCAAGCACTACAGGCCGACTGGAATGCCGGATGGCGTTATACACTGGATCCGGTACTCAGACGCTGGATCGCCACCCAGCTTAGCATGAGCCTGTTTCCCTTTGCCGGGTTCGGTGACACGCTGGCCGAACGCGCCAGTATTATCGGGGTACGCTTTGCCACGGTACGGCTGGCACTGATGGCCACCTGCCGCAGGTATGGCGGGCCACCGCCCAAAGACGAACAGGTACGCGTCATTCAGGGCTTGGCACGCTTCCTCGATCACCTCGCCGACCCTACCCTGTCCGTTTCTATTTATGCCGAAACCGGGTGGCTGCGGGAGCCTCGTATGCGGGCACTACTTCTGGATGCATAACCCTCCGTATGCGTAATCCACATATTGTGGCTTAACCAACCTCCACCACTATATATATGCAACCAGGCCTTTTTTTACTAAAAAAGGGCATGACAGCCCTCTGTAAATATGGCATAAATAATGTAGGTAATAGTCTTGCATAGTGACGCATACCTATTACTTTGACGCTAGTGTTAACGAATATTTAATACTTTATTTGTTACGCTGGATACCGTAGCCTGGAGTGGTTACGTTTATATTTATAGGCATGTAGCCTTGTAATTTAACATCCAAGTAGGAGAAGCATCATGGCTCTTAATTCCATTAACACTAACATTGGTGCGTATTTCGCCCAGGGGAACATTGGTAAGGCGTCCAATATGGCGTCCCTGTCCATTGCTCGTCTGTCCAGCGGAGAGCGCATCGTTCGTGCTGCGGATGACGTAGCGGCAATGTCTGCCGGTACGTCGCTCACGACGAACGTTACTACACTCCGTATGGCA
>CAYMGS010000219.1:0-2416 GCA_964390025.1 uncultured Rickettsiales bacterium
TGCCTCCGGCGGACCGTCCGCTTGTGGCGGCGCTCCGGCAGACGTTTTAAATTCGCGTTTGTCCGGGGTGGCTGAACAGCAGTTCGTGCTGCGCCGTTGGTGCCTCAATTGAATTGGAAGGCGTGCCCGCTGCGTGCGATTCTATCAGATAGTTGACATCATCGCTGATTTCCGCTGTGACCGAATGTCGGTCAGGTGCGCCTGCCGTAGCAGTTGCCACCGGATTGTTCGGCCTTACAGGTGAAGGCGCCGGGGCAGAAGTGCGCCCAATATTCTGCGCATCGCGCTGGCGCAGATCGTTGAGCTGTTCACGTACATGTGGCATATAAATCTGTTCATATGCAGCCGTAATGCCAGGTGTAATGAACTTTAGCATGTCCGGGTTTTCGCGCTGACGCACGTAACGCATCTCCGCGTAGCGGGAATTGATTTCCTGGAACCGCGACTCCGGCTCATTGTACCCGCTGCGATGATAAAATTCGCTGTCGATTTGCAAACGCTGATAGGCATGCTGTACCTGATGATAGAAGGTCAGCATTTCACTCTGGCCGATGCTCTGGCTGAAGGTCTGACCATCGACAGAAAATTCAGGCCGGTTCAATGTTTCTACCACCTGTGCTTTGGTGGCATCGTCACCTGTCATCCACTGGTCGGTCAGCTCCTTCAGTGCTTTCAGACGCATCATGTCGTGACTGGCCAGTTCATCGACCAGCGCAATTTCTTTCTCGGAGAACTGAGAAGGCATCAGCAGATGATGTGCCTCATGCACCAGTACGCGCACCGCCTCTTCTGCATCTGCTTTGCCGGAGACAAAAATATGATAAATGCCATGCACATCATCCGGGTTCTGGGTAATGCGGCGATGGAAACCATGCGCATGCACATTTGAGATGGGGCTTAACGTGTATTCCGGGGTAAAGGCGATTTCCGTGCCCAGCCTGAACAGCGTTTCGGAGAGTTCCGGTGGCAGGAATGTAAGCATGCCGGCAATGGTCTCTTCCTGCTGTTGGACAGGTGGAGGAACCTTATAACGGTGTTGCAGCGCCATCCGCGAACTCATGATCTTTGCATTGACGCGTGCCTCGGCACCGGCAGCAATTTTCTCTGCCACACCTGCGCTCTTCATGCCCGGCAGGTGTCGTCCAACCTGCCAGTTCATGACTGTGTTGACCGAGAATTTATGCTCCGGCAGATAGGCATTCAGTTTGCTGACATCTTTCATGAATGCCGGGTCAACGCCCAGTAGTTTGCCGATCCCGTCTACCCCTTCGCTGCGCGCTGTTTCCATGAAGGTATGTGTATCATATCCCAGATAGGTAGAGAGTTTGGCGATCAGCCCTTCCGCATTGCCGACCCCATCGGTGAATTCCGCGACCGATCCTCTATAGCCCCGGCTACGCAATGCTTCCTGCATCACCAGATACATGCCGATGGCATTTTGTGAGAATTCCACAATAGCGGGGTTGTTTTCCGGTTTATCCAGATATTGCTCGATGACCGCCTTGAAGGGCTCTGCTTTCTTCTGCGACCGTTTGGCACGTTCTGCATCTTCCCCGGTCTGGGTCTCCCGGATCCATTCGGTAAGTTGTTTACCGAGGGCGGCTTCCTTGGTTTTGGTCGATAGTGGGATCAGGCCGGAAAGCGCTGCAGAAATACCTGCGCGCTTGTCGCTGTCAAAAAAGGAGTACCCGTCAATCGTGTAGGCGCGGTGGATTTTTTCCCGAAGTTTTGGTTCATTTTCCGGTTTTAATTCGCGCGGATGAAGGGGCAAAAGCGGGTCGGAGGGCAGAATCAGCGACCCATGTTCCACATGGATACGGTTATGCGTGATGAAACTTGATGTATCAAACCGGTTGCCGGAGATATTTGTCCCCCGCATACCCGTCATATTCTGCGCTATATCAGGTTGTTGCATGGTCTGCCTGCCAGTTTATCTGATCCCATAGTAGCAGATTGCACCGCAGGGAATATGACAGTGTGATGAAGTTTTGGAGTTATAAATATACTATGCCCCTGCTCGCGCCTACTGGCGCTGCGCAATGGGCAGGGCTCAGGGCTGGCGCGAACATACTGTTCGCGTTTCTTTACAATCGTTAGAAGCACTCGCCGCGCTAGCGCAGCGGGTCTGCCGGGCAGCAGGGGCTAAAAACCACCTAAATCTCGTAATCTGGTCCGGCGTAGGAACGGTCATGCATCAGGCAGGGCAGAACGGCGCGGGTCTTGTTCACCTCCGCCATATCGAGCGTGGCAAAAATCACCTCTGTTTTGTCGGCGCTGCCCTCTGCGAGAATATTGCCCCACGGGCCGATGATGAGCGAGTGACCGTAGGTGCGTTTACCCCCCGGATGCTCACCGCACTGCGCCGGGGCAATCACGAAACTGCCGGTTTCAATGGCACGGGCACACAGCAACACAT
>CAYMGS010000220.1:0-2329 GCA_964390025.1 uncultured Rickettsiales bacterium
GGCCAACGCGCTCACACTCTCCAGCCCATTATCGCCCAGCAGCAGCACCGTCACACTGCCTGTTTCATCAAAACGATTGCTGCTGAAGTCCGGCAGCACATCAATAGCAGTGCCGATAGCCGCCGCTGACTCCACATCCGCAAATCGCTGATAATTCGCTCCCATATCATCTGAGCGGTAGAGCAACGCTCCACGCCAGTTTATCCCCAGCCCCGCAGTGGCGAAACGCAGATAACTCTGAGATTCTCCATCCGCCGGGAACGCCGGTATATCCAAAACCTCAAGGCGTGAAGATACCACCTGCTCCGGCACCTGACTGACATTTGGCGTTTCGGCAGCAGGGGCACTGCTATCATACACCGATACGTCTTCCGCCACCGCTTCTACACGCATACGCCCACGGTCACGCATTGTGCGCACAATGCGCAACGTATGCACCGCCCCTTCATGGGTGGTAATTGTCATCGTATCGGTCGGCTCCAGCGCGGCGTAAGCATCGGGCAACATAAACTGATAGGCCGTGCGACCCATCCATCCGAGATACAAACGTATATCCGCCACGGCCTTTGCCTCCCCGTCGGCAAACACAATCGGCAGATTCAGCGCATCATTATCCTGACTGGCCGTTGTATCTCGTGTGGCCACCTGCGTTCCTGGCTGATACAGGTTCGTGCGGTTCAGATAGATCACATTGACTTCCGCCGGAAGCTCCAGCTCCTGCCTGCGGGTAATCGTAAGTGCCACTTCACCATTTTCCTGCAGCAGCTCCTCTTCCCCGATATCCAGCTGTACCGCTCCTCCGCGCGGCATAAACTTCAGCACATCACCGGACTCTACCGCATCGAAGAAAAACCCGCTCATCAGCTCTTCCAGCAAGCCACGCACACTGCCGGGTCGCGTAATCACATACCCCTCGACACGCTGCGTGAGGCGAAACACATCAATGCGGGAAAGATCCAGCCCGACCCGTGCGCACAGATCCGCTACAATCGCCGCCAGCGAGGACAGGCCGAGTTTGCCCGTCACCCAGTGCCCGGTGACCCACACCCCGCCATCACTCCATACCTGCAACAAATCAGGGAAATACGGGAAGGGACGCGCATCCCACGTCCACAAAAACTTCTGCTCCACCATCTCCGAGTTTTCCCACATGCTTTCCGTGGCCGCGATCCCCACGCGTTGCGCCCGAAAGTCCACCCGCCCACGTGAATGATGCGGGAAGAAACTTTCTGAGGAGGTCGGGTCATAAAATACATTCGGCTGATTGGTCGCGCCGTCTACACTGGGAAAACCATACTCCGTAAACCAGATCTTCTTGGATTGCGGTACCCATGCCGTCGCACTCATGTCGGGGTTTATATGTGTGTTTTTCCACCACCACTCAATATTCTTCCATGCGTAAGCGGCGTTAAGTGGTGCCGTCACAGTGCGCTCCGGGTCGGTATAGATCCAGTCATATCCTTCTCCGCTTTCCCAGCCGTCCATCACGGTTTGCACATCATAATTCAGGCTGGTTTGCGGTGCATCGGTGAGCGGAAAATAGGCATCAATCCCGATCAGATCAATATTCGGTGAAGCCCATAGCGGATCAAGATGATACCATCCGCCATCCGTATGATGATACTCCGACCAGTCTGCACCGTAGGTCAGCTTTACTCCGCCTCCCATAATACCCCGCACCGTAGCCGCCAGCGTCACCAGTGCATTCACTGCCGGATAATTCCCCGGCGTATCCGTTACCTTCGTCAGACCTACCAGCTCCGAGCCAACCGAAAAGGCATCCACCAGCCCGTTTGTGAGGGTGGCATAATGGGTGATAAAGCTGTTATATCCCGCCACCTTCGTGAAAAAGCTACTGACTTCACCCGGTGTCCCCGTCACACGCCCACGCCATGGTTTATCCTCTGTATCCATGAAAAACATCGGCATCAGCAACACCTTATAACCGCGTGCTCTCAGCTCCGTCAGGTAACGCACCAATGAGCCATCAGACGGCGTACCACCATAGCGTGGCCTGCCCTCTTCCAGCGTAATCTGCCATGCCGTCTCGCGGGTAAAGCCACCCACATTCCAGCTATCCGGCTGGCTGATGCCATTATTCATATATTCGACACCCGGATATATTGTGCAGTCACCGGCATCCAGAGAGCTGCCGAACCAGCTCACTACCACGCCAATCCATGCCACGTTGGGACAGGTCTCCCCAAGCTGGTCAAGCGCCACCAGCGCATTGGCAACACCTTCGGTCGTATGCTGGTTAGTAATCTCCTGCGGCCCGCTTTGCACAAACCCGCTGCCGACATACTGCCCCGGCACTTTATATTGCGGC
>CAYMGS010000221.1:0-405 GCA_964390025.1 uncultured Rickettsiales bacterium
TACCAATATCGGCAATGTCTCCGGAGAAGAACCGCTATTCACCATCGCCGATCTCTCGGAAGTATGGGCAGAGTTTCATGTCTTCCCCCGTGACCTCGGCAAGGTAAAGGAAGGCCAGCAGGTGCGTGTGCATACGATTGACGATACGCATAAGGCAGAAGCACCGATTACGCTGATTCTCCCCACCGCCGACCGCTTAAGCCAAACGGTGATTGCCGTGGTATCCGTTGCTAACCCGGATAACGCATGGCGCCCCGGAACAACGGTGGAAGGTGACGTGCTAATTTCCGAGCATCAGGTGGAGCTGGCGGTGACGGAAGGCGCAATTCAGCAGATGGAAGAGCAAAATGTCGTCTTCGTGAAAGAAGGCGAGACTTACGAAGTCCGTCCGGTCACGCTCGGTAA
>CAYMGS010000221.1:415-2306 GCA_964390025.1 uncultured Rickettsiales bacterium
GAGATGGTGGAGGTGCGCTCAGGCCTGAAAGCGGGCGAGGAATATGTCAGCGAGGGTAGTGTCATTATCAAAGCGGATATCGGCAAGTCCGAAGCCGGACACGATCATTAGGAGGCCGATATGCTGGAACACATTATACATTTTTCCATACGCCACCGCTGGCTGGTCATGTTCACCGTGATCGGGCTGATGGCACTCGGCGTTTATAACTTCAATCGCCTGTCCATCGACGCCGTGCCGGACATCACCAATGTGCAGGTGCAGATCAACACCGAAGCACCGGGCTATTCACCGCTGGAAGTGGAACAGCGCGTAACGTTTCCGGTTGAAACCGTGCTGGCCGGTATTCCGAAGCTGGATTATACGCGCTCACTTTCCCGCTATGGCCTGAGCCAAGTGACTGTGGTGTTTGAGGATGGCACGGATATTTACTTCGCCCGCCAGCTCTTAAATGAGCGCCTGTCGCAGATTAAAAACGAAATCCCTGAAGGGCTGGAGCCTGTCATGGGACCAATCGCTACGGGCCTGGGCGAAATCTATATGTATGTGGTGGAAGCAAAAGAAGATGCAACCAAACCGGACGGCAGCGCCTACACCCCTATGGATTTACTGACCATCCAGCAATGGATTATCGAGCCGCAACTACGAAACATTAAAGGCGTGATCGAGATTAACTCCATCGGCGGCTATGAAAAGCAGTTCCACGTCATGCCCTATCCGGAACGGCTGCTGGCCTACGGCCTGACCATAAGCGACGTGATGAACGCGCTGGAACGCAACAACGATAATGTCGGTGCGGGCTATATCGAGAAAAGCGGAGAGCAATATCTGATCCGCGTGCCAGGACAGGTGAAAAATATCGGCGATATTGAACGCATCATTATCGCCAAGCGGGATGATCTGACGCTGCGTATCGGCGATATTGCCGATGTAAAACTCGGATCGCCGCTTAGAACCGGTGCCGCCACGCAGAACGGCAAGGAAGTGGTACTGGGTACGGCCATGATGCTGATCGGCGAAAACAGCCGCGAGGTGGCCGGGCGCGTAGCAGAAAAGCTGGAAGTGGTGAATGATAGCCTGCCCGAAGGTGTGGTGGCGCGTGCCGTTTATGACCGCACCGCTCTGGTGGATCGCACTATCTGGACGGTGGAGAAGAACCTGATGGAAGGTGCGTTGCTGGTGATTGTGGTGCTGTTCCTGCTGCTGGGAAATATCCGCGCCGCGCTGATTACCGCCGCCGTGATTCCGATTTCCATGTTAATGACCATTACCGGCATGGTGGAACGCGGTATATCGGGAAACCTGATGAGCCTTGGCGCACTGGATTTTGGCCTGATTGTTGATGGCGCGGTGATCATTATTGAAAATTGCATGCGGCGCTTTGGTATGATGCAGCACCAGCTGGGGCGGTTGATGACGAAGGATGAGCGTTTCAAGCTCACCGCCGAAGCCACGGCGGAAGTTATCAAGCCCAGCCTGTTCGGGGTATTAATTATCACTGTGGTGTATATTCCCATCTTCGCCCTGACCGGCATTGAAGGTAAAATGTTCCACCCGATGGCCTTCACGGTGGTAATGGCGCTGATTTCAGCATTGTTACTGTCCATCACCTTTGTACCGGCAGCGGTGGCGCTGTTCGTTACCGGCAAGGTGGAAGAAAAGGAAAGCGCCATTATCCGCAAATCCAAAGAATGGTATCAGCCGATGCTGGAATGGAGCCTTGGCCATCCGGTAAAAATTATCGGTGGCGCTACGGTGCTGGTGTTGCTCAGCTTGGTTGTGGCTTCCCGCATGGGCGCGGAATTCATCCCCAGCCTTGATGAGGGAGATATTACCTATCACGCGATGCGTATTCCCAGCACGGGGCTGGAACAATCGGTAGAAATGCAGA
>CAYMGS010000222.1:0-2238 GCA_964390025.1 uncultured Rickettsiales bacterium
CACCAGCCCGGCTCCTCGTCCATCACCGTGTAGCCGATAATCCCCACCGCCAGCAGCAGCGGCACGGCATCAAACCGCGTCGGTGCCAGCGGGTGCGGTGTTTTTGTATCGTGTGGTGCTTGCTGCATCTGTTATTTCACCCGGAAATGTGCGCGGATAGAGAGCAGGAGGAGGAAGATGAGCAGGAGTGAGAAAAGGGATTGGGTAGTGCTGAGGAAGGCATACCAGTCTGTCATCGCCGGAACCCACCGCCCGTGTTCGCCCTCATGCTGACCGTCAAATAAACAGAACAGATATTCTTTCGCCTTGTCGCTATGACTCATGAAGGGAAACAGGGTGTTGCCTGCGGACAGGCTAAGCGCGGGATACACCACATTCCCATCTCCCAGCGCACAGCTCACAGGGTCCTTTGCGGCGAGTCCAAATAGCTGCGTAAACACAAACCATTGGCCGAACATCCATTCAAGCACGCGGCGGGGTGAGCGGCCAAAATCGCTAAGAGATTCATAGATATGGCCTGCTACCCACCAACCCCAGTTCTTACCAAATGGCGGCTGATGCTCTGTACCACGCATAGATTTGAGTTCAGCAGCGAAGAAATTGCGTTCACGCTCATGGTCATGCGCCTGTATCGCCATGCGCTTGAGCGCACGGTAGCGGGCGGTGATGTCATTGCGAGCGGAGCGAAGCAATCCAGAATCCGCTTCTGACTGGATTGCTTCGTCGCCTTTGGCTCCTCGCAATGACGGAGAACAGGGTACGTCTTCCGGTATCACAACCCCATCCAGCCCCGGCGCTTCGAGAAAATGGGCCTGGATGAAGCTGGGAGCTACGGCAAACTCTGCGCCACTTAACTCAAACCCCGCTTTACTGTTGATGCAGAAAAAATCTGCATCTTCAAATAACGTATTAGAAAATAAAGCGTTTCCTTCGAAAACAACATTACAAAACTTTGCTCCACCAGAGAAGGTAGCTTCGTAGAACCACGCAGTGTCGGAAAAAGTGGCCCCGCTGAACTCCGCCCCGCCGGAGAAGGTGGCATTATCAAAGAATGCCGTGCCGGAGAAGGTGGCCCCGCTGAACAACGCCATGCCGGAAAAGGTGACTTCGTGGAAAAACGCAATGCCAGGAAAAACAAACTTTGAGAAATTAAGATGTCGTTTAAACTTATATCCGGAAAAATCCGCTCTCGCTCTTTTCTCCCAATCCTCCCGTTTCGCCTCCCATCCCCCGCTCTCTTCCAGCTGCTTCCTCTCAGTAAGCATGTCATTTGCCCATTTATTCCAATGCATATGGGATTTTTGGTTGCCTAACCGTTCTTTTTTCAAACACTCTTCGTAGAATTTGACGGTTTCTTCCCTGTCCATCGCGGTGTCCTTTTGTCGTCATTCCTGCGAAGGCAGGAATCTCTTATTGTTAATGCGCCCGGCCCGCGCCTCCTTGCGCGGGCCATGGCGCGCCGCTTCGCGGGCTCATGGCTGGCGCGGTTTACTAACCGCGCTTCTTGCTCCTTGCATTTTTCACTCAAACGCATCATGAAGTGCCGGGACACACCGGGCAATGACAAAATCAGAGCCCTGCGGCAAAAACTTGCATTGCCGTGCCGGTGGTTTATATAAGGGCTGTCTCTCCGCACGGCTTTTCTTAAAACTCACTTTATGCGAGTTGGGTTCTAGGAGTCGCCGCCCGCAGAACCGCAGCATACCTGGGGGTACGTGAGGATTCGAGGACGGAGACGACAACGAAACCGACCGCAGAAATGAGTTTCCATGACTGTTATCACCCGATTCGCCCCTTCACCCACCGGTTTCCTGCATATTGGCGGGGCGCGTACAGCGCTGTTTAACTGGCTCTATGCGCGCCATACGGGCGGGCAGTTCCTGCTGCGCATCGAGGATACCGACCGCGAGCGCTCCACGCCGGAGGCAACGCAGGCGATTGTAGATGGCATGAACTGGCTGGAACTGGACTGGGACGGGGAGACGGTCTACCAGTCCGAGCGGGCCGAACGGCATGTGGAGGTGGCGGAGGCATTACTGGCATCCGGTCACGCCTATCGTTGTTATCTGAGTGCGGACGAACTGACCGCCCTGCGCGAGGAAGCGCGGGCCTCCGGCAAAGCAGTACGCAGCCCGTGGCGCGACAGACCCGCCAGCGAAGCCCCCGCGCAGACAGAACCGGTGATCCGCATCAAAGCACCGGAGACAGGTCGCCTCAGCCTGAGCGATCAGGTGCAGG
>CAYMGS010000223.1:0-1972 GCA_964390025.1 uncultured Rickettsiales bacterium
CAATCTAAAACTGCGCGAAGATAAAGTAACCGACGGAGATATTCAGGATAAAATCTACCGTCAGGCAGTCACTGCCGCAGGCACAGGCTGCATGGCCGCACTGGAAGCGGACCGTTTCCTCGCCCATCAGTGAGCAATATTACCGCCTCGCCATGCTCAATTTCTGCCGGGTCAGTCTTTTTAGTTGACCCGGCACGCCTGTTTCATAATAGTTAATCTCTATAAGAGATAAGAACATTCAGGCAAGCAGGCAGGACACCCTCCGATGATGGACTGGGACAAGCTCCGCGTTTTTTATACCGTCGCGCACACGAAAAACATCACGCGTGCCGCGGAAGAGTTGCAGCTGAATCAATCCTCCATCAGCCGTCAGATCGCCGGGCTGGAAAAACAACTCAATTCTTCCCTGTTTCACCGCAGACCACGTGGTCTGGTGCTGACAGAGCAGGGTGAATTGCTGCTGCTGACCGTTTCCGAATTTTTCCAGAAGCTTAACGCAACCGAAAGTGCGCTACTGGAAATTGAGGAAAAACCAAAGGGAGAGCTGAAAGTCACCCTGCCGGTGGCTATCGGCACCGTATGGCTGATACCGATGCTGAAGGAATTCACCCAGCTCTACCGCGATATTCAGCTGACCCTGATTGCCGATGACCGCGATGTAGACCTCGCCACGCGGGAAGCGGATGCCGCCATTCGTTTCTACCCCTCCAAACAGCCGGACTTGATCCAGCGCCAGATATTCACCCTGAACAGTGGTATCTATGCCTCCAATGATTATCTGAGTAAGCGCGGCACTCCGCACTCACTGGATGATCTGCGCCATCATACGCTGATCGGCTACACCGCTGACCGGCATCCGCCCTTTCAGGATGTGAACTGGCTCTACAAGATGGCCGCACGCAAAGGCGTACCGCTGACGCCCAGCCTTAGCGTGAACAATCTGTATGGTATCCTGCGTGCGGTTAAAAGCGGCATCGGCATCGCACCTCTGCCGGATTATATGCTCGATCGCGCCAAGCGTGTCAGCCGTATCCTCGATCATCTGGAAGGCCCGATGATCGAAGGCTACTTTGTCTATCCTTCCGATATGAAGAACTCCAAGCGTATTCGCGCCTTCTATAACTTTCTGCTGCGCAAGATCTCCGAGACACATTTATAAAGGAATCGCCCCTCGCCTCGCCTGCTGCTCGGCAAATAGGCCTGACACGCTACGCGTGACTAAAGGGTTCGGCTTTCTGACCTCACTTCATGTTCCTTAGCGTAGGGGTATCCCTGAGCAGGAGCATTAAAAATACTAGTGATTAAAATGCCGTATGCCGGTCATGACCATCGCCATATCATACTGATCGGCAGCGGCAATCACTTCCTCATCCCGTACCGAGCCACCCGGCTGGATCAATGCAGTAATACCGGCCTCATGGGCGGAATGCACATTGTCATCAAACGGGAAGAAGGCATCTGAGGCCAGCACGGCCCCTTCTGTTCCCAGCCCGGCTTCCTGCGCTTTCCACGCCGCGATACGTACACTGTCCACGCGGCTCATCTGCCCGGCACCAATACCAACCGTCTGTCCTCCACGGGCCATGACGATGGCATTGGATTTCACATGCTTCGCCACGGTGAAAGCAAAGCGCATATCCTGCATTTCCTGCTCGCTTGGCGCGCGTTTTGTCACCACTTTCAGCGCCTCAGGGTCAAGCGGCGTGCTATCGCGTTCCTGTACCAGCAACCCGCCGGAAATTGCCTTCACCGTATGCGCGGAGACCGAGCCCATCTTCTCACCTAAAATAAGGATGCGCAGGTTCTTCTTGCGCTTCATCAGCTCCAGCGCCTCCTGACTGGCTGCCGGGGCTAAAATCACCTCGGCAAACTGCTCGGCGATGGCCTCAGCCGTGGCAGAGTCCAGCGGGCGGTTGAGCGCGATAATCCCACCAAATGCACTTTGCGGGTCGCAGGAAAAAGCTTTGCGGTA
>CAYMGS010000223.1:1982-2236 GCA_964390025.1 uncultured Rickettsiales bacterium
TGCGGTAAGCGTCCAGCATCGTCTCCCCGGTAGCAATACCGCAGGGGTTGGCATGCTTGATGATCGCTACTGCCGGGTCGGCAAATTCCCGTACCAGCGCCAGCGCCGCATCACTGTCGTTCAGATTATTATAACTCAGCTCCTTGCCCTGTACCTGCGTTGCTCCGGCCAGCGTGCCGTCACTTGGCCCGGCTTTGTAATAGGCCGCGCGCTGGTGCGGGTTCTCACCGTAACGTAGCGGCTGAGCCAGAGTA
>CAYMGS010000224.1:0-2217 GCA_964390025.1 uncultured Rickettsiales bacterium
TGGTGCGTCCGGGGCTTGAGGCACAGGTGCGCCTGACAGCGTACCGCGCACGCTTTATACCGAATCTGGACGGTAAGGTGGTGCAGGTTTCTGCTGATAGTTTTACCGATGAGCGCACCGGCCTGCCGTTTTATCTGGCACGCATCGAGATTGGTAAGAAAGAGCTGGAGGAACTGGGTGAAGAAATTGAGTTATATCCGGGCATGCCTGCCGATACATTGATCGTGACCGGCTCACGCAGCTTCCTGTCCTACATCCTTGACCCGATTTACGAATCCTTTAACCACGCCTTCAGAGAGCAATAAGACACGTGGTCTGGCCTCAACAAGCCGCATGACTATACAGGTCTGCTGGCTATGGTGTGCAAACAGTTCAGGATATTACAGAAACAGAACGTAAACGCGTTACTTCTTAAGTCCCAGATTCAGGGGCTTCCAGATCATAGGCGCCTGATCGATGTTATCCGTTGCCACATTACTCCGCACCGGGCCTGCTTTAGTGGCCTGAGGGGGGGGAGCGGATGCTGCAGGTGATTGCGTGTTTTTATCCTTAGGTCGACTGAAAATAGACAGCTTCTCCGCCCGCTTGGGATTGTCATAATCATATTTGTATGCAATCGCGGTGAGATCATATGTTTCCGGCCGTACCGTTACATTGGAGAACCCGGCATCTCGTAGCAGCACGCCAAGTGATTCTGCCGTAAAGCCACGGCGATGCGCCATTTGCCTGAGGCCGGAAGCAATATGGCGGGAGAAGCCATATATCATATCATGCGGCGTAATATCACCGGCGGGAGAATTATATAGCACTTCCAGCAAGCGGTTATTGGCCGCATATGCAGCAGCAAGCTGGACATCAGGTACGGTGACGACAATAAAGCCTTCATCACGCACCACGCCATGCAGCTTTTGCAACATAGCAAATCCATCCGGAGCGAACATACGCTGCAGCACGTGGGGCATCCAGACCGCGTCATAGGCTTCTGATTCCACCCCCTCCAGATTAATCATGCTGGTTTGTATATCTGCTTTGATGCGGGGATCCGGGTCAAGGCGCACAATATCCCATTCACCCGGTTTGAAGGTTGTTTCCGCCTGTCCGGGCGCAGCCGAAGAAATGCCCATATGCAGGACTTTCTTTTTTGCCCCGGTGGAGCCTGCTGCAGATGGTGCTGTCTTTGCAGCGGTCTTTGCTTTAGCTCGCCTGGCGTTGCGAGTTTTGGAGGCAGTTTTTGCCATAGCTCAGCGTTTCCTCGTCATAAAGTTCCATAATTTTCTGATGGGCAGGCGGTGGCACCTGCTTGTTACCAATGTCTTTTACCAGCTGAACATGCAACGGCAGCACGCGATTAATATCAAATTTATCGACAACGGTCTGGCGTGCTTTATCTCTCATAGACTGCATGCGATCTTTTGAGTCCAGTATCTGAATCACCTTCTGGGCCACGTCTTCAGGAGAGAAAAAGTCTGCGAGCAAACCATTCTCACCATCGCGAATCACCTCTTCCACGGGTGCCGTACGGGAGCCTACCAGCGCTACACCGCATGCCATGGACTCCAGCATCGACCATGAGAGGACGAACGGATAGGTGAGATAAAGATGGGCAGATGAAATCTGGAACAGACGTATCAGCTGCGCATAGGCAATCGTGCCGGTAAAGTGGATACGGCTCATGTCCAGATCAACCTGCTCCATCATGATATGGCGCCAGGTCTGACCCTTGGGCAATTTGCGCCCATAACTGACTTCATCAGCTCCCACGGCAATAATCCGGCAGTTAGGCCGTTCTTTCTGGATGATCTCCGCTGCACGCATGAAGGTCGGAAAACCGCGATACGGCTCAAAGTTCCGGGCGATATATGTCACTACTTCATCTTCTGCACTAAGCCGGAGATTTTCTGTCAGGTCGATATGTGCACCAGGGTCAGGTTTACAATAATTCGTGTCAACACCGTCATGCAGGACAGAGATTTTATCCTGATACACAGCCGGGTGCAGGCTGTGCTGCCAGAAGGTTGGCGAAATGCCCCAGTCCGCGGCTTCCAGATTAAGCAGGTTGGTAATGTTCTTGGTGCGAACGCGGGTAAAATCGTCCAGCGTGCAGGGAGAGCGCTCCGGGTCGAAATTTACATCCACCCCATGACTGTGATAATAAAACTCAAAGAAATTCAGCAGCATGGATTCGGGGTAAATGTCTTTGACATACAATGCCTCACC
>CAYMGS010000225.1:0-2196 GCA_964390025.1 uncultured Rickettsiales bacterium
TGGCGTATGAACTGCCAGCACGCGCTGCACCGTCCGGCGGCTCCCGCCCCGGCCAGTGTACCGCACACGGCAGCAGCAACGCCTGTCCCGGAAGCACCTTCTGCTATTTCCGGCTCACTGGAAGCGGCGGCAGATATCCAGACCGGGAATACGGAACGCAGCAACCTGAATTTTGCGGGTACGCTGCAATATGAAGTGGAAAAATGGCGCACCACGCTGGAGGCGCTGGCTCGTAATGACGTAGAAGATGGCGTGACCACATCGGAAGAATACCGCGCCTTGCTACGCGGGGATTATAAGCTGGATGAGGTCAACTTCCTGTTTGGCGAAGTGGAATATGTGAAAGACCGCTTCAGCGGGTTTGACTACCGCCTGTCTGAGACGGTGGGGTATGGGCGCATTTTCTACGACAATGAGGAGTTGTACTGGGAGGGCCGGTTTGGTGCCGGTTTCCGGCAGGATCATCTTACTGACGGAACAGATGAAAACTCCATTCTGGCAAAGCTGGCAACTGATCTGGAATGGCACTTTGCCGAGGGCTGGAGCCTGAGTGAGGCAGGGGAAGTATCCATTGCCGAGGAGGTAACCATTTTTGAATCGGAAACGGCACTGAAAAGCCAGATCATTGATGCCTTAGCGCTGAAAGCCGCATTTTATGTGGAGCATATTACCGATGTGTCACCGGATACGCATGATACCGATACACGCACCACCCTGGGTGTTGTTTATGACTTTTAGTATGTTTTTGCTTCCCCGCCTCGCCTGCTGCTCGGCAGATGAAGCGGAGCTCAGGGCTGGGTCGGCCTGCTGGCCTTCCTTCTTCGTCATTCTCGCGACCCGCTGCGCCAGCGCTAGCGCGGCGAGAAGCGGGAATCTAGTCTCATGATGTTTAACCTCCACACCAGATTGCGTGACGATACGTACCGCATTGGCTCACTGGCCTTAAGTGAATTCCTGCTGATGGATAATGCCTTGTTTCCCTGGGTAATACTGGCGCCGCGTGTGGCCGGTATATCAGAAGTCACGGAACTGAAGCCCAGCCAGCAGCATCAGTTGATGGATGAAATCACGCGGGTGAGTGCAGCAATGCAGACGCTGTACCGTGCCGATAAAATGAACGTGGCTGCCCTTGGTAATCAGGTGACGCAACTGCATATCCATGTGATTGCACGCTTCCACCATGATACCGCGTGGCCGAACCCGGTCTGGGGGCAGGGAGCTAAGCGCTACGCGCCGCAGGAGCGCGAAGCACGTATCCGGACATTACGGCAGGCGATCGGGCTATAACCCTTGACACAATCATTCCGGCATTTTATAGCAAATGCCTGACTTTATTGTCTGTGGCGGAGTAGCTCAGCCGGTTAGAGCAGCGGAATCATAATCCGCGTGTCGGGGGTTCGAGTCCCTCCTCCGCTACCATCTCTCTCCTCATATGTATTCTCATGATTGTGACTCACTATTAGCGACACCAGCCTTATCGCTATTTACGAAAGTTTAATGTTATTCTCGTAGCCTCATTACAACCAAGCGTATATCAACCCCAGTCTTATTTTTTTAAGGATATATGGCATGAAATCATTTGTTGTTCTCGTTGCGGCCATAGCAGCCTGCATAGCGGATGGCGCTTATGCGGCTGAAACGGTTGCAGAGCTTAAAGCGCTGATAGAAGCTAATCACGCCGCTCATCAAGATAGTCTGAACCACATCTGGACGATGACGGCGGCGGCATTGGTGTTTTTCATGCAGGGCGGGTTTTTGCTGCTGGAAGCCGGGATGGTGCGTTCCAAGAATAGTATCAATGTGGCGCAGAAGAATATCGTCGATTTCATTCTCGCCGTGTTCATTTTCTACATATTCGGCTTTGCGGTTATGTTTGGGAATACGCAGGGCGGCTGGTTTGGCTGGAGTAATGAGCTTTCGTTCTTGAGAACTACGGAAGACTGGAACTACACGTTCTTCATCTTTCAGGCGGTCTTTGCAGGAACGGCTGGTACGATTGTTTCCGGTGCGGTTGCTGAGCGCATGAAGTTCAGTGGCTATATCTGGATTACGGTATTAATTGCGGTACTTATTTATCCCGTTATCGGCCATCTGGGTTGGGGAAATCTGCTGAACCCGGAGAATGAAACCTATCTCACACGCAATGGATTCATCGACTTTGCAGGCTCTACGGTGGTGCACTCTGTCGGCGGCTGG
>CAYMGS010000226.1:0-2168 GCA_964390025.1 uncultured Rickettsiales bacterium
GGTTGCCGGACGGAAAGAGGATGGGCTGGATGTTGTTGCCGGGGCGCGGGGCGCAGCACCCGGTGCCTGAGAGAGCGATGCCGGACGGGGCGCAGCTGCAGCAGGTGCAGCCGTACTTCCGGATGCCGGGCGACTTTCACCGGATTTTACTTCGCTTGAGCCAGAAGATGCGGCCTGCGCCTCTTCTGTTGGGTTTTCTTCATCAAATTCAAAGGATTCTTCTTTACGACGAAACATTCTTGTCTCCAGATCTTGCTGTATGTTTTACCTTGCCCATCTGACCGCTGGCCTGTGGGCGCTTGCCTTGGAAAGCTGAAGAGCGCAGCGACCATGTCAGATACTGAAACCATGTATATAACCATGGCGGCGTACCGCTTTTCCCGCGCCAGCGAACCGGTGACGACTATAGACAAAACAACACCCCATTGCCAGCAGAAACTTGTGTATCTGCCATACTTGCTTTATGCATGTTTGCCTTCCCGGTTTTATGTACGGAATTCGTTCACAAGCGGAATTATATGGCTGTATATACACGATTGTCTCAGGAGCACTTCTCCTCCCTTCTTGGCCGCTATGGCCTAGGCACACTGGTTGAGGCCAGAGAGATTGCCGAGGGTGTGGAGAACAGCAATTATATATTGATTACTAAACATAATAATGAAGCAAAACAACGCCATATCCTGACGCTTTTTGAAAAGCGGGTGGACGCTCAGGACCTGCCGTTTTTTCTGGGCATCACTGAACATCTTGCTGCGCAAGGCATTCCCTGCCCGCGCCCCTTATATACTGATACAAAAGAGTTGTTTACAGAGATTGCTGGAAAAAAAGCGGCAATCGTTACGTTTCTGGAAGGCAAAAGCCTGAAACGCCCTGAACCCGCACACCTGCTGGAACTGGGTGCTATACTGGGACGCATGCACCAGGCAGCGGAAGGATTCACTCTTACGCGCGCCAACGATCTTTCTCTTAACGGGTGGGCTTCCCTGCTAGGCAGCATAGAGGCACGTGCAGATGAGATTACGCCGGGCCTAACCGAGGCCCTAACCGCAGAATTTGTGTATTTGGAGCAGCATTGGCCAAAGAACCTGCCAAAAGGCGTGATTCATGCGGATTTATTCCCGGATAATGTGTTTTTCACCGGGGATCGGCTGACCGGGGTGATTGATTTTTATTTTTCCTGCAACGATTTTTATATTTATGACCTCGTGATTACGATGAATGCATGGTGCTTTGAGCGCGATGGCTCGTTCAACCTGACCAAAGCGCGCGCACTCCTCACTGCATACAACCGTATACGCACGTTGAGCACAGCAGAATATGAGGCACTGCCTGTGTTAGCACGGGGTGCCGCTCTACGCTTCCTGCTAACGCGCGCTCATGACTGGCTGCATCACGACGCGCAGGCACTGGTACGCCCTCATGACCCGCTTGAGTATCTTCGCAAGCTACGGTTCCACCAGCAGGTCAAACAAGCCTGTGAATATGGTTTATGAATTTTAATCAAATATTTGTTCAATGTATACACAGATGAAATATAATCATTAGAGCCATAAGGTCTATTACATGTCACGAAAATTTGTTCAATTATTTACCGATGGTGCCTGTTCGGGCAATCCTGGCCCGGGCGGCTGGGGTGTACTCCTGCGATGCGGCGATCATGAGAAAGAACTCTGCGGTGGTGAGCCGGAGACGACCAATAATCGCATGGAGATGATGGCAGCGATCATGGGGCTGGAAGCGCTGAAAGAACCCTGCAATGTAGAATTATACACGGATAGTCAGTATGTTAAGAAGGGCATGACCGAATGGATAGCGGGCTGGCAGGCTAAAGGCTGGAGAACAGCAGACAAAAAGCCCGTAAAAAACGCGGATTTGTGGCAACGCCTGCTGGATGCTTCTGCACGTCATTCCGTTAGCTGGCATTGGGTGAAAGGGCATGACGGACATCCGGAGAATGAACGTGCCGATGCTCTGGCCCGCAAAGGAATCCCGTCTTAACCCCGCTCCATACCAGTATTCTTCCCCACTTCGCCCTCTATGATCGCACGCAGAAAATCCGGCTTGCGTGGCTCCAGATCTATGTCCGGCTTCTCACCCGCATTGACCAGCCCCAGTCTTTTGCTTTTATAGGCTTTATCCTGCGTAATATCTTCCGGCATCACGGTAAT
>CAYMGS010000227.1:0-271 GCA_964390025.1 uncultured Rickettsiales bacterium
TATGAACGATACCATTCCCGGCTGTAAGGTAGGGGGTACAATTTTGCTGGATGGGGACGATATTCATGCCACTGGCGTGGATCCTGTATTGCTGCGTGCCCGCGTGGGGATGGTATTCCAAAAACCCAACCCTTTTCCCAAGTCTATTTATGAGAATGTAGCATATGGCCCACGTATTCACGGCCTGTTTTCCGGTAAAAGCGAACTGGATGAGATCGTGACCACCAGCCTGAAGCGTGCCGGACTTTATGATGAAGTGAAGGATCGGCTG
>CAYMGS010000227.1:281-2144 GCA_964390025.1 uncultured Rickettsiales bacterium
GGCTGAATGAGCCGGGTACGGGGCTCTCCGGTGGGCAGCAGCAGCGCCTGTGTATTGCCCGCGCGATTGCCGTCAGCCCTGAAGTGATCCTGATGGATGAACCCTGCTCGGCACTGGATCCGATTGCCACGGGGCGTATTGAAGAATTGATTGCAGAACTCAAAAAGCGCTTCACCATCGTGATTGTAACCCATTCCATGCAGCAGGCGCGTCGTGTCTCCGATATGACCGCCTTTTTCCATCTTGGCACATTGGTAGAGCAGGGAGCCACCGCTTCCCTGTTTGAAAAACCGCAAAATCAGCAGACACTGGATTATATTTCTGGCAGATACGGGTAAAACGCGCTATCGTGGGTTTCCATGGCCATGTCCGAACAGCATAAGGCGGTGTCATCCGCTTCCAGCCAGCCTGAAGGTGAACGCCGACAGGTTATGGTGCTGTATGACTACTGGCAGGCGCTGCGCGGTGACCGTCCATGCCCCACGGAAGATGAGCTGGATCCGGACGAGCTCGGCGCGTTATGGGACGATTGCTTCCTGATTCAGCTGCGCGATATTGAACAGGTAGAGCATTATAACTACACACATCTGGGCACCAATATTCTGGACGCTTATGAGTCCGGGCAACTGCAGGCGCATGTGCCGGGGCTGGCATCGCTGGAGGCGCTGCATCTGGCGGATGAGTTTCGCAAGGTCATGGAGAGCGGTCAGCCTTATTTCCATGAGGCGGAACATTGTCTCAACCCTAAGCAGGTCGTGAAATTTCGCCAGTGTTTGCTACCGCTTGGTGACGGGCAGGGTAATATCATCTCTATCCTTGGTGAAATGCGCTTCAGAATCTACGAAGAAGGCGCGTAAGAGCTTATCTTTTCTGTTGACACACAGGGCGTGTGCGCGTATTTTCCACCCTCCCTGAAGGGGAAAAGCCTGGTTTTGGGCCGGGTGAAATGAGGAAATTCAAAGGAATAGACGATGAAAACATATTCCGCAAAGCCGGCTGAAGTAACCAAAAACTGGTGGGTGATTGACGCGCAGGATGTAGTGCTGGGCCGTCTGGCCGCTAATGTGGCAACGCTGCTGCGTGGTAAGCATAAGCCTATCTACACTCCGCATATTGATTGTGGCGACCATGTGGTGGTGATTAATGCTGATAAGGTGAAGCTGACCGGTAACAAGCTGACCCAGAAGAAATATTATCGCCACTCTGGTTTTCCGGGCGGCATCAAGGAAGCCTCCGCCAGCACCATTCTGGCCGGGCGTTTCCCCGAGCGTGTAGTGAAAAAAGCTGTTGAGCGCATGCTGCCGAAAGACAGCTCTCTGGCCCGTTCGCAGTTTGGTAAGCTGAAAGTCTACAGCGGCAGTGAGCATCCGCACGAGGCGCAAAAGCCGCAGGTGCTGGATCTGGCAGCGAAAAACAGTAAGAACAAACGTTAGGTACAGGTAAGGATTCAATCATGGCGCAGACGCAAACCGCTGAAGAAACGCAACCGAAAACGCCAAAGCT
Organism: uncultured Rickettsiales bacterium; assembly: GCA_964390025.1. GTDB lineage: Bacteria > Pseudomonadota > Alphaproteobacteria > Rickettsiales > UBA998 > CAYMGS01. Next base: position 1,785 of record CAYMGS010000227.1, read on the forward strand.
GGATGCTCAGGGCCGCGCATATGGTACGGGTCGCCGTAAGGATGCCGTTGCCCGCGTATGGATCAAGCAGGGTTCCGGTAACATTACCGTCAATGGCCGTGACATCTCTAAGTATTTCGCCCGTCCCGTTCTGCGCATGATGCTGAACCAGCCTTTCGTGGCGCTGGATCGTGCCGGTGCATTCGATGTCTATTGCACGGTCACAGGCGGTGGTCTTTCCGGCCAGGCCGGTGCGGTACGTCTGGGTATCAGCCGCGCGCTGGATCGTTTCAGCCCGGAATATCACAAAGTGCTGCGCTCCGGTGGTTTTCTCACCCGCGACAGCCGTGTGGTTGAGCGTAAGAAATACGGTAAGCGTAA
>CAYMGS010000228.1:0-2140 GCA_964390025.1 uncultured Rickettsiales bacterium
CAAATGGCGACGCATTGATCGAAATCAGTATATCCGGCTGTTGCGCCGTCAGATGCGCCGGCACACGCTCGCCCCACATATCCTCGCAAATCATTACCCCAAGCCGTCTGCCGCGCCACTCAGCCACGTCCGGCAGCGGGCCTGACTCAAAGACGCGCTTTTCATCAAATACGCCGTAATTCGGCAGATGATGCTTGTACCGGATATGCTGAATCTCACCCGCATCAAGCAGAAGAGCCGCATTGTATAATACCCCACCTTCCTCCCATACAGACCCCAGCAGCATGGCAGGACCGTCTTGTGTGAGGGTTGCAAGCTCATGGGCCATCGCCATCGCATCACGGCGCAGCTTTGGTGTAAAAATCAGGTCTTCCGGCGGGTAGCCGATCAGGCACAACTCAGGAAAAATAACCATCTCGGCCCCGGCACGCACCGCTTCACCATAGGCATCCCGGATACGCGCGGCGTTTCCGGAAATGTCACCAACCGTGACATTAAGCTGGGCCAGAAAGAATTCAGGTGAGGTCATTCATAAAACAGTCATAGTTTGCATGTAGTATATATAGCGTATGGCAGGGGATGAAGAAAGAATTGTACCAAATCCGGGTCGTATGGCAGACATTCACCGGGAAGCAGGCCCTTTAAGCACGGTTACGCCTCCCGGCAGGCAATTGCTGCAAGGTCAGGTACGCAAAAATTTTCGTATTTATGCCAAAAAACAGGAAGAAGCCGACCCTGCACGGTGGCATGCGCTGAACGGCGATGAGCAATTTGCTGAATTCAAGCAGAGTCATCACGCGATGTTAGCCGTTGCCAAAGAACGTGGCTGGGGTCAGTTTGGCCGGGAATAGTTACAGCGCTGCTGTTAGCTTCGGCAGTTCCTCGAACAGGTCACCGACCAGCCCGTAATCGGCAATCTCAAAGATCGGTGCGTTTTCATCCTTGTTGATGGCAACGATGACCTTGGATTCCTTCATGCCCGCCAGATGCTGAATGGCACCGGAAATACCGACTGCAATATAGAGCTCCGGGGCCACGACCTTGCCCGTCTGACCCACCTGATAGTCATTAGGCACATAGCCCGCATCCACCGCCGCGCGGGAAGCGCCAATCGCCGCATTGAGCTTGTCCGCCAGCGCCTCGATTAAGGCAAAGTTCTCTTTCGACCCCAGGCCACGCCCACCGGAGACCACCACGCTGGCTGAGGTCAGCTCCGGCCGGTCAGATTCGGTGGCTTCCACCGAGACCAGTTCGCTTAAGCTCACCTGCGGCCCGGCTTCCACGCTCTCAATAGCAGCGCTGCCTCCCTCCGGTGCCTTGTCAAACGCTGTAGCGCGTACCGTAACCACTTTTACCGAATCGCCGCTGGTCACCGTCTCGAGCGCATTGCCGGCATAAATCGGACGCACGAACGTATCGGCCGACTCGACAGCCGTAATATCGGAAATCTGCGCTACATCCAGTATCGCAGCCACGCGTGGCATCACGTCCTTGCCGGTCGTTGTCGCAGCGGCAACGACATGTGAATAGCCCTCCGCCCCGTCAGCAATAAACGGGGCCAGCTCTTCTGCCAGGGGATGCGCATAATGCGGTGCATCTGCCAGCAACACCTTGTTCACACCTTGCAATGCAGCCGCCTGATCGGCTACAGCCTGACATCCGCTCCCGGCCACCAGTAGATCAACCTCACCACCCATCGCCAACGCCGCCGTCACTGCGGCGGCTGTTGCCGGGTTCAGCGCCTGATTATCGTGATCTGCTACAACAAGTGCTGTCATAAGTTTAGTTTCCTTTATTAATGCGCCCTGCTCGGCCTGCTGGCCTTCGCAATAGCGCACCGCTCTCGCGGGCTCATGGCTGGCGTGGCCTACTGACCACGCTTCCTATCCATTTAATTTTTACAAAACCTTCGCTTCATTCTTCAGTTTATCGACCAGCTCGTCCACGCTGGCGACTTTACCTCCGCCGGTGCGCACCGGCGGTGCCGTCACTTTCTGCACGCTAAGGCGCGGCGCCAGATCCACGCCTAGCGTGGCGGCATCTATTTCTTCCACCGGCTTGGAGCGGGCCTTCATAATATCCGGCAGCTTGGCATAGCGCGGCTCGTTCAGACGCAGATCGGTGGTGATAATGCCGGGCA
>CAYMGS010000229.1:0-2140 GCA_964390025.1 uncultured Rickettsiales bacterium
GCCTTCTCACTGGACAGCCCCTACCAGTTGAAGCGGGCGAATTAGGGGGTATTATGTTTATGCCCCTGCTCGGCACGTACTGTGCCTGCGCAATGGGCGACGCTCCGCTGGCTGAAGGCTCGCGCGGCCTGCTTGCCGCGCTTTTTGTCCCCCACAATGATTCTTAGGAAGGAGGCCAGGAGGCCGACCCAGCCCTGAGCTAGCTTCATCTGCCGAGCAGTAGGCGAGGCGGGGAAGCAATCAGAAATCTCAAAAACCGTCATGATTTTGTCATGATTTAGGGGTATAATGATAGCCATGAGTGATATGCCACAAGGCCCTAATCTGGCCGCATTACAAAGTATGAATCTTGCGAGTTCCACAGGAGATCCTCAGGCTCGCCTGCTTGGAGTGTTGCCCTCTTTAACCTATCAGTCGCCGCTGGCTGTTAATGGCAAGCTTTGGCAGCCTATCTCTATTATCGGTGGAAAGGGCGGAAAGCCTAATATTCTTCAGGCCCTGTTTGGTGGCGCCATTACCGGTGATTTTCCTGCCCAAATGTCTGTAGGTGAATATATGCAGATGATTAGTGGAGATGTGCAACAGACACCATTGGTGGATGCAGGTGCCAATGGAAGCTTTGTCGGCCCGCCTTCCGGTGGCGGCGCTTCCGGTGGTGGCGACCGCTCAATTGATATCTAGAAAAAACGCTTGACCTTTCTGCCCGTCAGGGCTAGAAATCTCGCCTATTTTAATAGCTGTAACAAGAAATCGTCGTCCCAGCGAAAGCTGGGACCTGGAGCAGTAAGATTCCTGCTTTCGCAGGAATGACGATAGTGAAGAAAAAAGGAATAGTATCATGTCCAAGCGCTGCGATCTGACAGGAACAGGCATTCAGGCCGGAAATAACGTATCGCACTCCAACCGCAAAACGCGTCGTCGTTTTCTGCCGAACCTGTGCGATGTATCCCTGCTTTCCGAAGCGCTGGGCAAAACGGTACCGCTACGTGTGACCGCGCATACGCTGCGCAGTGTCGAGCATAATGGCGGGCTGGATAGCTACCTGCTGGGCACCTCCAACCTGAAGCTTACCGATAAGGCCAAGCGTATCAAGCGCCAGATCAAAAAAGCACAGGCTGAAAAGAGCGCCGCCTAAGCTTCCTTAAATAATTCTACTAATTCTCTGGTCATCGTCTCACCAAGTCGGCTGGCATCGCTGATGGTAACAGAGCGGGCGTAATAACGTGTGACATCATGTCCGATGCCAATCGCCAGCAGTTCGGTATCGCCTGAGGTTTCAATGGCGGCGATAACATCCCGCAGGTGCCGGTCAAGATAGACGGAGCTGTTGGCTGAGAGCGTAGCATCATCGACCGGTGCACCGTCAGAAATCACCATCAGGATACGGCGCTCTTCCGGGCGTCTTTTCAGTCGGTGATACGCCCAGAGCAGTGCTTCACCATCAATATTTTCCTTGAGGATACCATCTTTGAGCATCAGTCCCAGATTGCGCCGGGCACGGGTGAGTGGCTGATCGGCGGATTTATAGATGATGTGGCGGATGTCATTGAGCCGCCCGGGGTTGGCTGGTTTGCCGTCAGCAACCCAGTCGCGCCAGCTATCGCCGCCCTTCCATTCTTTCGTGGTAAAACCCAGAATCTCAACTTTCACTCCGGCGCGCTCCAGCGTTTTGGCCAGAATATCGGTAGAGAGAGCGGCCAGCGTGATCGGCCTGCCGCGCATGGAGCCGGAATTATCCAGCAGCAGGGTGACGACTGTATCCTTGAACTCTGCCTCGCGTTCCTGCTTGAAAATATTATGATGTGCGGGGGAGGCGACGAGGCGCGCCAGGCGCGCGGAATGCAGGCTGCCTTCTTCCAGATCAAATTCCCAGCTACGTTGCGCGCGGGCCAGTAGTACCCGCTGCAACTGGGAAGAAAAACGGGCAAACGTGCCACGTACTTCAGCCAGCTTGTCATCCAGCTGGGCACGCAGGCGAATTAATTCCTCTGGCCTGGCCAGCGTGTGAGCGGGCACGATTTCATCGTGCCGGGCGGTGTAGACGTGGTACTCCCCACCGATGTCGGTATCCAGATAGGGGGGGCGGGTATCCGGGTTTGCACCCGGCATGTCCTCGCCCATTGTGCTCATCATCTCCCCC
>CAYMGS010000230.1:0-2084 GCA_964390025.1 uncultured Rickettsiales bacterium
CGCGGTCTTTACAGGTGCCGGGCTCACCCTCATCAGCATTCACCACCAGATAATGCGGGCGGTCTTTCACTTCTTTGGGCATGAATGACCATTTCATGCCCGTGGAGAACCCTGCACCGCCGCGACCGCGCAGGCCCGACGCCTTCACACGCTCGATGATTTCTTCCTGCCCCAGCGCTAGCAGTTTTTTCGTGCCGTCCCAGTCACCGCGTTTCTTCGCGGCGTCCAGCTTCCAGTCCTCGAGACCGTAGAGATTCGTAAAGATGCGATCCTGATCCTGCAACATGCCTACGCCCTCTTCCTCTTCTTTTCCCATATGCTTTGCTGCTCTGCCAGTGACGTCAGACCGCCTTGCGGCTCGGAAGAGACGCGGCCACTATACGAGCCTGCCTTCGGCACCCGGCCCTCTGAGAGAATCTTCAGCACTTCAACGATGGTTTCCGGCGTCAGGTCTTCGTAGTAGCCATCAGTTTTGCCGGAGGTGATCTGGCACATCGGGGCATTCACACATGCGCCCAGACATTCTACTTCGGTCAGGGTGAAGAGACCATCCGGCGTGGACTCGCCCACTTTAATCCCCAGATAGTCTTCGCAGGCCTGCACAATCGCGTCCGAGCCACGCAGCCAGCAAGGTGTGGTGGTGCAGAGCTGGATATGATACTTGCCCATCGGCTTAAGGTTATACATGGAATAAAAGGTTGCAACCTCATAGACATGCATCGGCGCCATGTCCAGCATATCGGCCACGTAATCCATCGCTATTTTCGGTAGCCAGTTGTCATGCTGCTTCTGTGCGATGGCCAGCACCGGCAGTACCGCGCTGCGCTGGCGGCCTTCCGGATAGCGCGCAATAATCTCCTTGACCTTCTTCGCGTTCGCCGGGGTGAAGGCGAACTCATGCGGCTGGGGTACGGCTTCGACTTTGGCTGACTTAGATTCCATTAGCGATCAATCTCCCCGAATACGATATCGAGTGTACCGATGATGGCGGAGACATCCGCCAGCATGTGGCCCTTACTCATATAATCCAGCGCCTGAATATGTGCAAAGCCGGGCGCACGGATTTTACAGCGATACGGCTTGTTGGTACCATCCGCTACCAGGAACACACCGAACTCACCTTTGGGTGCTTCCACGGCCGTGTAGGTCTCACCCTCCGGCACGTGATAGCCTTCCGTGTAGAGCTTGAAGTGATGGATCAGCGCTTCCATGGAATGCTTCATCAGGCCTCGCGTGGGCGGCGCAATCTTCGGGTCATCAGTGACGACCGCGCCTCCCGGCATCTGTTCCACCGCCTGTTTAATAATCCGCAGACTCTGGCGCATTTCTTCCATACGGCATAGGTAACGATCGTAGCAGTCACCGTTTTTACCGACCGGAATATCAAAGTCCATTTTATGATAGACCTCGTACGGCTCGGCTTTGCGGATATCCCACGCCACGCCGGAACCACGCAGCATCGGCCCGGAGAAGCCCCATGCCATCGCCTCGTCTGCGCTGAGCGTACCAATATCCACCGTGCGCTGCTTCCAGATACGGTTCTCGGTCAGCAGGCTTTCCACGTCATCAATAATCTGACCAAACCCATCACAAAAGGCCAGTATATCCTCTTCCATCCCTGCCGGAATATCCTGATGCACTCCGCCGGGACGCACATACGCCGAGTGGAAGCGCGCACCGGATGCCCGCTCATAAAATTCCAGAATCTTCTCGCGCTCCTCGAACATCCACAGCAGTGGCGTCATGGCGCCGACATCCAGCGCCTGCGTGGTGACGTTCAGCGTGTGATTGAGAATCCGCGTCAGCTCGGAGAAGATCACCCGCAGATATTTCGCGCGCAACGGCACCTCACAGTCCAGCAGTTTTTCCACTGCCAGCGCGAAGGCATGCTCCTGACACATGGGCGAGACGTAATCCAGCCGATCAAAATAGGGCACCGCCTGAAGATAGGTTTTATGCTCGACCAGCTTTTCCGTACCCCGGTGCAGCAACCCCACATGCGGGTCGGCACGCTCCACCACCTCGCCGTCCATCTCCAGCACCAGACGCAGCACGCCATGCGCCGCCGGGTGCTGCGGCCCGAA
>CAYMGS010000231.1:0-1271 GCA_964390025.1 uncultured Rickettsiales bacterium
TTCATCTATTTCGCCCTCATCGTCGATATGCTTAATAGTGTCAACACGCCCTAGTGTATATGGTGTTCCTGCAGCACAGATAATATGTCATCCGCGTTGCCGGGCAAGGTGATTTTTCGTATCTCCAGCACCTGTTTTTTCATGGTGCGCACTTCCGGTGCCAGATGTGCCATCATCTTGGTAAAATCTTTACGTTCCAGCGTTAATGCCAATGCGTTGAGGTCTTCTTCTTCTGTTGTCTCGTTCTTCGCAAGAGAGCCAATTTCATGGCTTAGCATCAGCAGTTCTGCCTCTGCTTTATAGATGCCACTCATGCGCTTGCCGGCTATATGGTGCTCAATTTCCTGTTTGCTACTCCATGTCAGGCTGGAAAGTTTTTCGCCGCAACGGTCCAGAAGTTCCTGAAGCGCACCCACCAGGTAATCCGGGTTGGTTTCAAACGTGGCAGACTGAAGTGCCAGCAGGCTGTTGAGTTCGTCTACCATCCATTCAAGGAGCGTGCAGACGGTTTCACCCTCAGCGCTGGTTTTGCTGTATAGCTCATGCAGTAACGTGTCGCCTGCAATGGTTTCTCCATCCTCTGATGCGCGCGTAATCATTTCCATTTCCCGTATCAGTGATTTCACTTCCAGGGCATAGAATCCGTGCATTTCCTGAGGTATGGCTTCAGGGATATGACGAATGTCAATATCGTGTGGCGCACCGTTCATGATGTATTTCCTCTCAACTAGAATTAAATTATAAGTTAATATCTATTAATTTTATGTTAATAATAGTTAAAATTTGAACTAAATTGCTTGCGTTTCTGCGGGGTTTGGGTATGTTCGTCATCCCTTGGTCGGCAGGTAAATTATGCAAAAGAATGTCTATATAAAAACCTATGGATGTCAGATGAATGTGTATGATTCCGTACGCATGGCGGATGTGCTGGCACCGGTAGGGTACATAGAAGTCGATAGCCCTGAAGCAGCCGATCTTATTATCCTCAATACCTGCCACATTCGTGAAAAGGCAGCGGAAAAAATCTACTCGGAGCTGGGCCGCCTGCGGAGCCTGAAAGACGAAAAAGCCAGTCAGGGTCGTGAGGTGATGCTGGCGGTCGCCGGATGTGTGGAGCAGGCGGAAGGCAAAGAAATTATCAAACGTGCACCCTACGTTGATTTTGTGATGGGCTCACAAAGTTATCACGACCTCCCGCGACTGGTGCGCGGAGTAAAGGAAGCACGGGGAGAGCGTGTGGCGCTTGATTTTCCTGAAGTACAGAAATTTGA
>CAYMGS010000231.1:1281-2042 GCA_964390025.1 uncultured Rickettsiales bacterium
TACTGCCGCAGGAAACCCGCTCGCAGGGGTCTGCCGCGTTTATTGCTGTGCAGGAAGGGTGCGATAAATTCTGCACCTTCTGTGTGGTGCCGTATACACGCGGTGCGGAATATTCCCGACCGGTCTCAGATATCGTGCGGGAAACCCGCGATCTGGTGGAACAGAAAGGCGCGATTGAGATCACCCTGCTTGGCCAGAATGTCAATGCGTATCATGGGCTTACAGAATCAGGTGGTGTTTTGTCGCTGGCACAGCTCATGGAGGAACTTGCTGCAATTGATGGGTTAAAGCGTATTCGTTACACTACCTCCCACCCGCGCGACATGCAGGAGGATTTGCTACTGGCCCACCGCGATAATCCAAAGCTGATGCCGTATCTTCATCTGCCGATTCAGGCAGGCTCAGACCGGGTATTACAGATGATGAATCGCCGACATACGGTGGCAGATTATATCAGTATTGTTGAGCGGCTTCGCTCGCTGCGGTCGGATATCGCATTTTCCGGTGACTTTATTGTTGGTTTTCCCGGTGAAATGGATGCCGATTTTGAAGATACGTTGCGCGTCGTGGAGACGGTGGGTTATGCGTCGGCCTATTCCTTTAAATACTCACCGCGCCCGGGAACGCCTGCTGCAGACATGGACGGGCAGGTGCCTGAGCAGATAAAAGCAGAACGTCTGAGCCGGTTGCAGGATCTGCTCAATCGGCAAATGCATGCATTTAATGAGCGATGCGTGGGCATGGAAATGGATGTCATACTG
>CAYMGS010000232.1:0-2023 GCA_964390025.1 uncultured Rickettsiales bacterium
TCGACAAACCCGGCTGCTTGGTATCATGGAAATAAAGCCGTGTATTGCGATTCGGCGCAGGCAGCTCCTCAATCGTTTTCTTGGTGAAGTTAATGTGGTTATTCCCTGCCATGATTCTCTATTTAGCCCTATGAACCTCCGTGCATCTCTATCCATCAAGATACCTAATTGCAGGGGCAATGGAAGCCTCTTTTTTGTTCGAACATCTAACCATTTCAATTGCTTGAGAGTTTTTCTGCTCACGTCACAAGTGCACAAGTATAAATATATTGAAAATCCTCATAATGATAACTATAATATACAGTATAAATTATAAAGATAACTATAGTTAATATTATGGCTAAAAGATTCCCACTCCCACTGCCCGCGCAAAAAGCAATGCGAAAACTGGGGCAAGATATACGTGATGCACGGTTACGCAGGCGCATTACGACTGAAATTCTGGCAGAGCGTGCGGGCATTTCACGTATCACGCTGGCCAAGGTAGAAAAAGGCGATGCCAATGTGCTTATGTCATCTTACGCGTCGGTGTTATTTTCACTCGGGATGATTGATCGCCTGCAAGATATCGCCGATGCAAGCCATGACCTCACCGGCCGCGCACTGGAAGAAGAACGCCTACCCAAACGCGTGCGTATGCCGCAGATTAAGGATGAAGACGACGATGTCGAGTAAACAAATTGCCGTCTCTGTCATGATGGGAACTGAAACGCATCACGTGGGTACGCTCTGGTTTCACCAACGGCGCGGTCGAGAAAGTGCGTCTTTTGAATATGCTAAGTCATGGCTCAACCACCCTGAGTGCTTTGCTCTGGAGCCAGCTTTACAGACTTTATCAGGCGCACATCACACGCTACCTCATCAAACCATTTTCGGAGCCATTGGAGATTCTGCTCCTGACCGATGGGGGCGCGTTTTAATGCGTCGAAATGAGGCAGCGCGTGCACGTCAAAATAATGAGACACCTCACACACTGAGTGAGATTGACTATCTGTTGGGCGTTAATGATGCCACACGTCAGGGCGCGCTGCGCTTTTCCGAAAAGCCAGATGGACCTTATCTGTCTACAAAAAGCCGCCATGCTGTGCCGCCATTGGTGGACTTGCCAAAGTTACTTTCTGCGACTGAACGTTATCTCGATGATGATGAAACTGCTGAAGATTTGAAATTACTACTGCTACCCGGCTCATCTTTGGGTGGTGCGCGCCCCAAAGCCTCTGTGCGTGATCTGGACGGCACTCTTGCTATCGCTAAATTCCCCCGCCAAGACGATGAATATCATGTGGTACTGTGGGAGAGTGTGGCGCTGGAACTAGCTTACCGTGCGGGCATCTCTGTCCCAAGCTGTAGGCTTGAGAATATAGCAGGAAAGCCAGTGCTCATTATCAATCGCTTTGATCGCCATGGCAAGAAGCGTATTCCGTTTCTGTCGGCAATGAGCATGCTTGGAGCGAAAGATAATGAAGCACATAGCTATCTGGAAATAGCCTATGCCATCAACCAGCACGGTGCGCAAACCGATCAGAATCTGGAAGCGTTGTGGCGGCGTATAGTATTCACTGTTCTAATATCCAATACGGATGACCATTTGCGCAATCATGGTTTTTTATATGAACGCCATAAAGGCTGGCGGCTTTCACCTGCATACGATTTGAATCCTACACCTATAGAAGTAAAACAACGCGTGCTTTCCACATCTATCACCATGGATGACCCTACCGCCTCACTCGAGAATGCGCTATCCGTCATTGGTGATTTTCGTTTAACGCTGCCGCGTGCTAAGACCATCATCAACGAAGTTGCAGAGGCTGTGGCACAGTGGCGCACCATTGCCAAAGCCTGCAAAATTCACAAACGTGAAATTGACCGTATGGCTTCCGCTTTCGAGCATACGGATTTAGAACAAGCCAAACGCATCATCTAATTGTAGTGTAGCACCTGCCCGGCAGACACCATACTCCGCCTCGCATGCTCTATGCTGTACCAGGCACGGCTCTACCGGATCGCTCAATCTGGAACAGCA
>CAYMGS010000233.1:0-2012 GCA_964390025.1 uncultured Rickettsiales bacterium
GGCGACATCCTTTGCAGGGTCGATGCGGGCAGTGCGCACTTCCGGCGGCGCTTTCAGCATATCGGCAAACCAGAGATGATGATCATCATCGGGAATATCGGCAATCTCTTTACCCTTCGCCAGTGAGAACAATGCCGCTTTCGCTTTCGGCAGCGCCTCACCGAGATGCGACACAATTACTTTCTTCAGGCAGGTCGTGCCGATAAATGGCTCCAGCTTCGGGTAGAGCAGGTTCAGTGCCAGCGTGATCATGATCTCGGTGCCCGAATCCGTGATCTGGTGTTCCAGCTCGCGTTTGGAGTAGAGAGGGTTGTAATTGACCACCGTCGCTCCGGCACGCAGCACCCCATAATACGCAACAATAAACTGGGGGCAGTTCGGCATAAACAGGCCCACGCGGGTACCCTTGCCTACACCCATTTCATGCAGCGCCCGGGCAAACGACCGTACCTGCCGGGTAATGTCGCCATACGTGAATTCGCGGCCCTTAAACTCGACGCAGACATGATCCGCATAGAGTTTCTCGGCACGATCCAGCCGGTCGTGCAGCGCACCCTCGGCAATCTCCGCATGCCAGTCCACATCTTCGGGGTAGCGTTTCAGCCAGGCGTAATTGTCGTTTTCGCTCATGATACCCGTATTACACTACCAGCGATGGCGATGGTAGCCATAACCGATACCCACATGCGGATAATAGCGCGGGCGGTTGATCTCGCGTTCTTTGAGCCGCATCTCCCGCAGGCGCAGACGGCAATCACCGTAAGTTGGTGTCTCCGGCCTGTAACCAAGTTTCAGACACTCCTGATGATCTGCTGCCTCAATCTGTGCTGCATACGCCGCACGCTGCGCGGGGTCTGCACAGGCGGCAAGAAACAGGACGGGAAGAATATATAACAAGTGTTTCATATGAGTATATTATTTTTGCCCCTGCTCGCGCTACTGCGCTGCGCAATAGGCGTAGCTGAAGGCTCGCTCGGTCTACTGACCTCGCCCATATCTCTATGCTATATAGAGCATTGCGTAATCTAAGACAATTCCCTATAAACGCGCCATGACGAATTACACAACAGATATTGCAATTATTGGTGCCGGACCGGTGGGCCTGTTTGCCATCTTTGAAGCGGGCATGCTGAAAATGCGCTGCCACGTCATTGACGCGCTGGATGATGTCGGCGGGCAATGTGCCGCCATGTACCCGGAAAAACCCATTTACGATATTCCCGGCTACCCGGCGATTGATGCGTTGGAGCTGGTACATAAGCTGAAAGAACAGGCCGCACCGTTTGAACCCACCTATCATCTGGGTCAACGCGTCGACAAGCTGGAACGCAAGGCAGATGGTTTTATTCATACCACCTCCAGGGATACGGTCATTAAAGCAAAAGCCGTCGTCATCGCCGCCGGCTGTGGGGCCTTTGGCCCCAACCGCCCGCCGCTGGAAGGCATCGAAGCCTACGAAGAGACCGGCGGTGTACAGTATATGGTGACCCAGAAAGAGCGGTTCCGGGGCAAACATATCGTGATTGCCGGAGGCGGAGACTCTGCCGTGGACTGGGTGCTGTCACTGGCCGATATTGCTGAGAAGCTTTATGTCGTCCATCGCCGCCCCAAATTCCGCGCTGCACCGGAGAGTGTGTCACGCATGGAAAAACTGGCAGCGGATGGGAAAGTCGAGATGGTCATCCCCTATCAGCTTGCCGGGCTTGAAGGAGACGATGGCCATTTAGAAGCGGTAAAGGTCGCCACGCTGGACGGTCAGGAGAAAACGCTTAAAGCCGATCACCTGCTGGCCTTCTTTGGGCTGGCCATGGAACTGGGCCCGATTGCGCAGTGGGGGCTGAACCTGCATATGAACCATATCGAGGTGAATCCTGCCACCTGTGAGACGAACATTTCCGGCATTTTTGCGATTGGCGACATTGCCACCTATGAAAATAAACTAAAGCTTATCCTCTGCGGTTTCTCGGAAGCGGCGATGGCGATGCATGCGGCCCGCAATCTTGTCTACCCCG
>CAYMGS010000234.1:0-1999 GCA_964390025.1 uncultured Rickettsiales bacterium
AACAGCAACACAGCGTCATCGGCGTCGTCCGGCTCTGCAAGCAGTAGCAGTGCCTCTTCGGGCTCAACGCCCCCAGCACGTGCTGCATCGTCCGGCTACTCGGCCCCGGCTGCCGCGCCAGCTGCGGCTCCCGGTGGCGGTGATAGTGGTGCATCTTCCTCTTCGACCAGTGCCGGTAAAACCGGTGGCAAGCGTATCCTGACTGTGGGTAATGACATCCTGCTCAAAGGTGAAATCGCCACCTGTGACCGTCTGGTGATTGAGGGGGAAGTTGATGCCAAGCTCAATGACGTACATACAGTGGAAATTGCTGAGACCGGTTCGTTTGCCGGTAAGGCACAAATCGAAGACGCTGAAATCAGTGGCGTATTTGAAGGTGAGCTGGTGGTACGCAACCGCCTGACGATTTACTCCACCGGTAAGGTGCGCGGTAAAATCTCCTATGGTGAGATCGAGATCGAGCGCGGTGGTGAGCTGACGGGCGAAATCAGCATTACCGGTCAGCCGACGTCCAAATCTAAAGAAAAAGCGGCGTAACGCGTGCAATAGAGTGATGAAAGGGGCCTTGCGGGGCCCCTTTCTGTTTCTGTGAGGGAGACACATGGCAGGCGGATCCAAAAAAGTAATCATTATATCTCTGTGTGCGAATTTTGGTGTTGCGCTGACCAAGCTGGCCGGGTCGTTCTATACCGGTAGTGCAGCGCTGCTGGCTGAAGCTGTGCACAGTTTCTCCGATTGCGGCAACCAGATGCTTCTGCTTTACGGTCAGCATGCCTCAAAAAAAGGGCCCGATGAGCGTTATCCGCTGGGCCATAGTAAGGAACTCTTCTTCTGGTCGTTCATTGTGGCACTCCTGCTGTTTACCATGGGTGGCATGTTTAGCATCTATGAAGGTATTCATAAAATTCAGCATTCTGAGCCTTTACATGCGCCGATCGTGGGGATTGCGATTCTGCTGGTGGCGATCTGTCTGGAAGGGTATGCGCTGAGGGCCTGTCTGAAGGAAGTGCGTAAGGAGAACACATATGGCACGCTCTGGCAGTGGGTGCGCCGCACGATGAGCGCCGACCTGCTGGTGATTTTTCTCGAAGATATGGCGGCGCTGCTTGGTCTGACGCTGGCACTGATGGCGCTGACGCTCAGCTGGGCGACGGGTGATGCGTTCTGGGATGGGCTTGGCTCCTGCGTGATTGGCCTGTTGCTGATTGCCGTGGCAGTGGTACTGGCGATCGAGGTCAAGCACATGCTGGTAGGGGAGCGGCCTGCGCGGGAATATGAACCGGAGATGCAAGCGATGCTGAAGACGGCGATGCCGGGAGCCACATTGCTGAAGCTGGTGGCGCTGCAGCGCGGGGCCAATTCGGTGATGGTGGCGTATAAAATCCAGCCGGGTGACTTGTCCGCCGGTGTGGGAGAGGTGATGCAGCAGGTCAATGCCTATGAAAAGCAGGTCAAAACCCGCTTCCCTGAGATCCAGTGGCAGTTCGCCGAGCTGGATGACAAGGTTTGATCAGGCGGTTTTTTCTTTATATCCGCACAAATCCACGACACGGCAGTTGTTACATATCGGTTTGCGGGCCTTGCAGGTATAGCGCCCATGCAGGATCAGCCAGTGATGGGCATGCATCATAAATTCATCCGGCACACGCTTGAGCAGTTTTTGCTCCACCTGATCCGGTGTTTTTCCGGGCGCGATTTTCAGGCGGTTGGAGACGCGGAAAATATGCGTATCAACCGCCATTGTCGGCTGTCCGAAGATTATATTGAGAACAACATTGGCGGTTTTGCGCCCGACGCCGGGCAGAGCGGTAAGCTCCTCCCGTGTGTCTGGTACTTCGCCGTTGTGTTCGGCTATCAGCTTTTCCGAAAGGGCAAGAACGTTTTTTGCCTTATTGTTAAACAGGCCGATGGTTTTAATATGCTCTTTGATACCTTCCAAGCCCAACGCCACCATTTTTTCCGGCGTATTGGCAATTTTAAAAAGCTCTTTTGTGGCGCG
>CAYMGS010000235.1:0-1946 GCA_964390025.1 uncultured Rickettsiales bacterium
CTAGGCTATTTTGTTCGACCTGTCCGCTCCAAAAATGTTCGCGAACATTTTTTATTTATTCTCTGTGATGAAACCTGGATAAACAAATGAGCTTTCAAGCATGGCACATTCATTTTCGCTCACACCAACACTACGTAGTGTCTTGTGCCAGCTGGAGCGAACAGTATCAATCATTGTCTTCATGAGATGGTTAGCTTCTTCTGGATCAAGCAGAAAACGCCCTGACTGAGAGAGCAGGTTCTGTGCAGAGGCAATGCGCCCGTAATCACCACAAGCCATGGCAAGGTCACGGCGCTCAAGGCTAATCAGAGGTGCGGGTGTCAAATCATAGGCAGGCGATAAACGCCAATCCGCATCTTTAGCCAGCAACGCATGATTGCGCGGATGATCATCATTATTAGAAATAAGCGCATTGAAAACCATGCGACGGAAAAGCTCCTGCGCATCGTCCTGCGGTTTTGCACTAGCGCGGCGTAATTCTTCAACAAGCAAAACGTATGACCATTTATCGCGGGACTGATGTGTGTCTTCCGTTTGCAAAAGCGTTAGCGCGCTGATCATGCGCGCACGGGTGTATCCACCATTCACTTTTTCACGGTCAAAACGCTTCACCAGAAGAGCATCACGATCACCAATACTTGTCAGCTTACTTTCGGCTGTTTGCAACCCGCATTGCCGCGCCAACAATAACATAGCGTGTTCAACACGCGCGGCATTCCATTTATCATCAGGGCGATTAAACTTGGCCAGCCATAAGCCATCACTGTCTTCTACGACTGCTTTTGGTCTCGCGCCGCCCATAGATGTCCCAGCGAGCATTAAATCTAATGCCTGAACCTCTGCACCACGCGCAGGCAACCCCTCATCACGGACGATGATATCGGCAATCTCCTGCAACTTCGCAAGATCCAGCGTTTGATTGAATGTACGTTTTGGCGCAGGCGGCGTTGCATTAAGTCCAAACCCAAGAGCACCGGCCCGATCATCGGGAGAGTTAAGAAGATAATCCAGTTCTCCCAGCTGCGCTTTACCTGCATGACGTTCGATAATACGCCGCCCCCAATAATCTGGACCAGCATCACGAAGTGCTCCAAATATGCCGTTGAGTGCTGTCGTTTCATAGGTTTTTTCTGCTAGTTTTAACTGCGCTGGATCAAAGGCAACAGCATCAGGACGTGCCAAATATGATTTACCGTAGACAAATTTTCCCAAGGATACACCTTGACGATTTTGCGTCAGCACAAATTTTCCTGCGGTAACAGGTTCAATTTGCCCAGGCAGTGTGATGTAGACATAGCACTCAGAAGTCATTATCTATTTCCCCGCTGGAACGCTTATAAGCGTTCTTCTTCTCACGGAAAGACGCTAATCTTTCGCCTTCTTCATCATGAAAAGACATCTGATCCAATAATCCGTAAGTCCACAAAAGAGCATAATACACGCCAATGCCTGTAGAAATTTTCCCTTTTTCTGCATCTGATACCGTACGAACGTCTGCGTTTATTTTTTCAGCGACATCAGCGATAGTAAGATTGCGGCGCACACGTGCCGTTCTTAAGCCTTGCCCCAGCTGCACAAGATGTTGCTCCAACGCATAAGGTGGGCTTTTAAATAATGATGTTTTATTGCTCATGATCTTATCTTTTACTTTTCAATCTTACTTTCAATGATATGGCTTTTCTACAAGAATTTCAACATAAATATGCATTAAAATGTATATATTAGATAAATAAATGCATTTTAATGTATTTATAACGTTGCTGGCGAGACCTGGTTTAAACCTCAATGATCATCCCTTGATCATCATAGCCTTTGCATTCAAACATACCTGCACGCAGGGGATAAAGTCCGTCTACATCGTCCCGCCAAAGAAATGAACGCCATCGGTTCCTCAAAAACTGGTGCAATTTGTAACTTATCTATGACAGCCCCATCTCCGCACATAA
>CAYMGS010000236.1:0-666 GCA_964390025.1 uncultured Rickettsiales bacterium
GCGGGCCAGAAGGCCCCGCTGCAGAAGAGCTGGTGTTGCCGGGGCAGCCCGGAGGCGCCTCGCAGGGAGGCAATATTGATGTGTCTCGCCCGGATGGGGGTGCCGGTCAGGAAACTATTACGCTGACGGGAGATATATCCGCTGCTCAGGTCGCTCAGGCGCTGGGAGTGCCGGAAGGAAATCGGGCAGCATTTATTGAAGCATTTCAGAGAGAGCAGCAACGTGATGGAGATAATATTGTTGTAATGGATTTTGATGCACACGGGGCTCAGATAGCTTCCGCCCCAACACCCCAAACAGCTCAAACCCAGCAAGATCAGGGGCGTGGACAGGGGTAGCAGGGACTCATGACAATCCATAATCTTAGCGCTAAAGACCTCGATACGCTGGTGCGTATCACCGCTGCTGAAGCCGGTAATCAGGGCCAGCTCGGGCAGACAGCCGTATTACATGTTATCAAGAACCGTATGGAAAACGGGGGATATGGCGGGACTAGCGTACAGGGCGTGGTCTATAAACCCTGGCAGTTTGAGCCGACCATGACCGAGGTGGGACGTCGCAATATGGCGAATGTGTCTTCCCGGCGGTATGAGCAAATTGAGAAACTAGCCTTAGGAGTTTTTAATGAAGACATCCCTGACCCTACCGGAGGTGCCACGCATTTCG
>CAYMGS010000236.1:676-1922 GCA_964390025.1 uncultured Rickettsiales bacterium
TACGGTGCGGGATCGTCGCGGTGGAGGTGTAACCGACTGGATGCGTAACATGTGGAACACCAAGCATGATATTGGTGACCACGCATTTTTCGGAGGCGATAAGGAGCAGGCAGAGGCTGTAACTCAGCAACTTGAGGAAAGCGGGTTTAACAACCTGATGAACAAATGGAAACAGGTGCTGATGGCATCGCCGGAACATCTGACCAGCGAGCTTACGGCACTGGGTGATAATCCGGAAGCACAGGAACTACTGCAAAAACTCAATGATAATGCACCGGATAGTGAAGCGTATAATGCTGCCCTGCGCGAAGGCGTTAGTCTGGTTGCCGGGAATGCAAAAAGCGCATTAGAAGCTGAGGGAATAGCTGCCTCGGGCCGCAATATGGCGGTGGCTGAAATGATGGGCGGTAAGACAGCCACCGCATTATTGCAGGCAGAACCGGGCACAACAGTTGGTGATGTGGTCAGTGATGATAAAGTGCTGGAGGCCGCCGGGAACCTGCTCGGAAAAGACGTGAAAGACCTGACGGTGGAAGCTTTCCTGCAGGAAGTCGAAGAAGCGCAGAAACAGGATAAGGCACGACTTGCCGCCCGGGCGCGGGATTCGCTCAGGGATGAAAATAAAGGGTTCCTTGACAAAATGCTTGAGGGCGACATGGGCATGATGGAATTTCTCATGATGTTCATGATGCTCATCGTGATGGATGCGATGGGCGTTGATGTAAACAAGATTATGGATCCGCCGCAGCGAAGTACAGAACCTGAGCAGCCTCAGAGACCGGCGCCAACTCCCGCTCAACCTGCACCGCCAACGGAAGAGCAGTCGCAGCCCGAACCGAAACCTGAAGAGCCTGAGAAAGAACCACAGGCAGAGCAGGAGGATGCGGCAAACAGAACAACACCTCCCTCAGAGGAAACAGCACATCTTCAGGAAGCACTGAAACGGGGAACGGCACTGGCTTCTGCTGCGTCAACGCCCTCTGCAGATGCTAAGCCAAATGAAACATACGACGCGCTGCTGGCTAAGGCAGATACAGGAACACCAGCTTCTGATAATGAACCACATGAGATGCTTGCTATCACCTCACCACCTTCAACGCCTGTTAATGAAGCCACACAGGCGCGCACCAATGCATCTGATACGCCAACGCTGGCATAATCCCCTCATTGCATTTCACACCCACCCACGTTACAACACCTACTTATTCATCACCTGCCCTATATGAGACGGAGGCCAGCAGGCCAA
>CAYMGS010000237.1:0-1901 GCA_964390025.1 uncultured Rickettsiales bacterium
CAAGCAGCGAGAGCAGCATGCCGCCGAACACGGCACAGATGCCAAATAAGATGGCGAGCAGGGCCATACGCTCCGGGGAACGGGCCAGCTGCCGTGCGGCTGCTGCCGGGATAATCAGCATCGAGGTAATCAGCAGGATGCCGGTCACCTGCAGCGAGACGGCGACCACGATGGTCATCAGCAGTACCAGCAGCAGATGGGCACGCAGCGTGGCTATGCCTTCCGCCCGTGCCAGATCTTCATTGACCGTCATCAGCACAAGTGACTGCCATTGCGCTATCAGCAGGGCCATCACCACAGCCCCGCCACCGGCCATCCAATAGAGATGCGAAGGACTCACCGTCAGGATGTCGCCAAACAGAATGCTGTGCAGGTTCATCCCCGGCTGACCGGAGAGGCTGAGCGCGACCATGCCGATGGACAGCGCCGCATGTGCGAAAATGCCGAGTAGCGTGTCGGTGGCCAGCAGACGGGTCTGTTGTAGCCAGACCAGCAGGAAAGCGAAGGCAGTGCAGACCAGCAGGATGCCCAGTTGCAGACTCAGGCCCCACGCTGCTCCCAGCACAATGCCCAGCAGCGCGGAATGAGAGAGGGAGTCCCCGAAATACGCCATGCGCCGCCACACGGCAAAGCAGCCCAGAGGCCCGGCGATCAGCGCCACGATCAGCCCGGCAGCCAGCGCGCGCAGCATGAATGGCTCGGCGAAAATATCTATGAGGTTCATCATGGCGGGTTACTCATGCGTATGGGTGTGTTCATGGTGGTAGACGGCCATCATCCGCGCCATATCATTGCCAAATAGCGAGATGAATTCCGGATCTCTGGTCACGGCCTGTGGCTCACCGGAGCAGCATACATGATGATACAGACAGATCACCTGCCGTGTGCTGGCCATGACCAGATGCAGATCATGCGAGACCATCAGCACGCTGAGGGTACGGGTGTGGTGGAGACGTTCCAGCAGTTTATAGAAAGCGAGTTGCCCGCCGACATCCATATTCTGCGCCGGTTCATCGAGCACCAGCAGTTCCGGCTCCCCGATCAGTGCCCGCGCCAGCAATACCCGTTGCAGTTCCCCGCCGGATAGGTGATGGAGCTGACGGGCAAGTAGCGGAGTGATGTCAGTTTCCTCTGCGCAGCGCGCCAGTGTCTCCGCAGTAGCGTTTGTTTTGAGCGTCAAAAAGCGTTTGACACTCAGTGGCATGCTGGGTTCAGCAATCAGGCGCTGCGGTACGTAGCCGGTGGTCAGACCAGGTCTGCGTGTCACCCGGCCCTGATCCGGCTGGATAATCCCAAGGAGGCATTTCAGCAGCATCGATTTACCGGCACCGTTGGGGCCGATAATGGTGACAAAGTCCTGCATACCCACATCCAGCGACACATCTTTCAGGATGGATCGCCCGTCACGGATGACATGGAGGCCTTCTGCACGCAGGAGTGATGCCATCAGGACGCCTTCTCCGTACAGGTGCGGCACAGCCCTTCGATCTCCAGCGTAGTGCGTGTAGGTGTGAAATGGCTGGATTCGGTGGTTTCGGAAATAGCGTGCGTGAGGGAGTCATTGCAACATTCTTCTACCGTTTCACATCCTGTGCAAATCAGAAAATAGCATGCATGATGGGCCTGCGGGTGATGGCAACCTACGTAAGCATTCAGGCTGTTGAGTTTATGCACCAGCCCGTGCTCCTGCAGAAAGTCCAGTGTGCGGTAAACGGTGGGTGGTTTGGCGGCGTCGTCCCCGGAGCGTAACTGATCCATCAGCTCATACGCTTTGGTCGAGCTGTGGGAAGCCCAGATCAGCTCCAGCACCTGACGACGCAGATCGGTAAACCGTACCCCCTGTTCGGCACATACGGCCTGCGCATTGGCAAGCGCTTCCGTGCGGCAGGTTTCAGGGGAGT
>CAYMGS010000238.1:0-1872 GCA_964390025.1 uncultured Rickettsiales bacterium
CTTTCATTTCCTTGTACTTAAGGAATGCCTGATACTCAGTATCCGGCAGGCCGAGCGTGTCCAGCAGGTGGGAGTAGGCGGCGATATGGATGGTTTCCATATTGGAGAACGCCGCCAGCATCATCTGCACTTCTGTTGGCTTGAATACTTGTGAGTATTGCTTCATGTAGCAGTTATTGACCTCGATATCCGCCTGCGTGAAGAAACGGAAAATCTGGGTGAGCAGGTGTTTTTCATCCGCAGAGAGCGTGGTTTTCCAGTCCTTGACGTCATCGGCCAGCGGCACTTCCTCCGGCAGCCAGTGAATACGCTGCTGCATCAGCCATGCATCATAGGCCCAGGGGTAGTTAAACGGCTTATAAATCGGTTCGGCGTCAAGTAG
This sequence comes from uncultured Rickettsiales bacterium, assembly GCA_964390025.1. Classification (GTDB taxonomy): domain Bacteria; phylum Pseudomonadota; class Alphaproteobacteria; order Rickettsiales; family UBA998; genus CAYMGS01. Next base: position 383 of record CAYMGS010000238.1, read on the forward strand.
GGACATTCCTGCGGTACTCCTTGTTTTTTATTGGTGTTATCAAACTTACATAGCCTGCGCCATGGTCTTTAAGCTCTCGGAAATATCTTCCAGCTGATCCAGACGTGCTTCCTGCTTTGGATTTACGCCCAGTGCTTTGATCTCCTCAATGAGGCTGATCATTTCCATGGAATGGGTATAGAGATCGGATTTGACATCAGACATATTCGCTTACTTCCTTTCGCTTACTGGCAGGCCAGGCATTCATCATAGTTATTGTCCGCCTGTACGGAGAGCTGCTCCTTGCGCTTGAGCAGGGACATTTCCAGCTGCACCTCACCGACCTTGCGCGAGACCTTATCTGCACGTTGCAGGGAGGAGGATCGGCAGTAATACAGGCTTTTCACACCTTTCTTCCATGCGTTGAAGTGCAGATGATGCAGGTCACGCTTATGGATATTGGGCGGGATGAACAGGTTGACCGACTGCGCCTGACAGATATACGGCGTGCGGTCGGCGGCATGCTCGACTACCCAGCGCTGGTCCAGTTCCTGCGCAGTTTTAAAGACGTCTTTCTCATCTTCACTGAGGAAGTCGAGATGCTGTACGGAACCTTCATTGGTGGCAATGGTGCTCCATACGTCGTCATTATCCTGACCTTTCTCCGCCAGCAGAATCTTGAGGTACTTGTTGCGTACCACGAAGGAGCCGGAGAGCGTCTTCTGGGTAAACACATTGGCGGCATACGGCTCAATTCCCGGTGAGGAATTACCGGCAATGATGGAAATGGATGCAGTGGGTGCGATAGCCATTTTATTGGAGAAACGTTCCATGGCGCCGACTTCTGCGGCATCTGCGCAGGGGCCACGCTCTTCGGCCAAAGTACGGGAGGCGGCGTCCACCTGTTCTTTGATCGTGCCAAAGACTTTATTATTCCACACTTTGGCCATCACCGACTCAAACGGGATCATCTTCGATTGCAGGAAGGAGTGGAAGCCCATGACACCGAGACCCACCGAGCGCTCGCGCATGGCGGAGTACACAGCACGGTGCATTTCCGGCGGTGCCATTTCAATAAAGGATTGCAGAACATTATCGAGGAAGCGCATCACATCCTCGATAAAGCGCTTATCTCCGGCCCACTGGTCGTAGGTTTCCATGTTCAGGGATGACAGGCAGCAGACAGCGGTACGGTCTTTGCCCAGATGGTCGGGGCCGGTAGGCAGGGTAATTTCGCTACACAGGTTAGAGGTCTTCACTTCCAGCCCCAGCTGCTTATGATGCTCGGGGATGGCGCGGTTCACGTTGTCAGTAAACAGCATGTACGGTTCGCCGGTTTCCACGCGAGTGGTGAGTAGCTTGATCCACAGGTCGCGTGCTTTCAGCGTATGCACTACTTCGCCGGTTTTCGGGCTGCGCAGATGCCAGTCATCCCCGCGCTCGACCGCTTCCATGAAATCGTCGGTGATAGCCACGCCATGGTGAATGTTCAGGGTTTTACGGTTGGGATC
>CAYMGS010000239.1:0-1805 GCA_964390025.1 uncultured Rickettsiales bacterium
ACAGTGGGTGGCTTTGAGTTGGCATAAGTTAGCCTTGCTGGTTCTTTGAGTAAGCGTAGGATGCGGTTCGTTCTTCACTGCATCCTACACGCGCTCGCCTCGACTTCGCTCCCTTCGACTTCGCTCAGGGAGCGGGCAGTGGTCGGTTGGCTGAGCGGAGCCGAAGTTAGCATGATGGGTTTCGCTGCGCTCTACCCATTCTACGCTGGCTTCAATTCATCCCCGACCATTCTACCCGTTCCATATTTGCTCCAAGCCTTCTAGCAGTTCAGCGGCGTTATCCTTGCCATCTATGTATTCCTTGGCCTTGGTATAATAATAGCCGGCATCCTGTGAATTTCCCACCATTTTATACGCTTTAGCAAGCTTGATAGATAAGTAGGCCTTTTCCTCTTTCTTTAAAAACAAACTAGATTCATCCCATGCTTCTTTATGGTATACAAGGGCATCTTCATATCTTTCAGAGCGATGCGCTATATCGCCAAATAAACTATATGCTGTCGATTCGCTGTTTGGCGTTGAATAATGATCTTTACTGTAATTGTCCAAATCTTGCTCCAATGAACGCAAAGGAGGTAATTGGCCATTAACAGCTATGGCAATCGCTTCAAGCATAACCGGTTCCAATGCCTTCGGCTCAAGCTGTTTTGCTTTTCTAGCCGCTATAATCGCCGCTTCGATGTATTTACTTCGTTCATTGACATCGCTTCTAAGAGAAGCCATATCAAGATTGGCTATTGCCAGTAGATACCACAGAAAGCTTTGCTTTTCTGTGTATTTGGGCTGAATAAACAGCGCAAATTCTAGAAATTCATCCTTGGAGAACTGACGCAATACAAGTAAATTAGCGGCAAAATCTTCTTTTGCGTCAGCACTCATTTTAGACCAATTAGTTTTCGACAACGACTCTAACTTATTCTTAGCCATGAGTCTAACAGTGCTGACCTCGCTATTAAATTCCCTTTCATCAATGCGTTCCTTTTGCAAGTCCTTATGAGCTTCCTTTAGGTCATCCAGTACGGCACGGGTTTCTTTTGATCCAATATCATGAGACAACATGACAGGATATGAATATATGACCTCAGTTCGATTACCATCCTCAATGGTAATAACAATTTGCGTAAAACGTCCAGAAGCCAATGCAATCGTTTTAAATGCTGCGCCCCCAACTGCCTTAACGCCAGTGCCGCCAACAGTACCAAGTACACCGGCACTGATACCATTCAGTATGGCGGCTCCAAGTATTGCATTTCCACCAAACCAGCTACCGACAATGGAAAGCCCTGCCATATACGATCCGGCACCGCCTCCCGCAATCGCACTTGCCGTAGCTGAGACTCCAGCACCAGCAGCTGGCGCACCTGTACCTGCGGTATACACTGTAACTACCGCGCCGGCCGCTAAGACTCCGCCCATCGCAACGGGCACAAACCATGATTTAGAGTATAACGGTCTGTTATAGACGTCTTTGAATCTCAAGTGAACGGAATCTCCCGAAAAAACACTTCCAGGAAAAGCGTAGAAAAATATGAATAATACAGCCAAAAAAACATGCGAAAACCTTCTCATGGATAAAGCGTCCTCAGAAAGAATTGGAGGAGGGGATGAAGTGCTCCATTGTACGGCACAAGACAGCCAATGCAACATTTTTTGACGAAGTCTTACTGCACGAGTAGGGTATTATCCACCCTAATCTAGCCCCTTGTGCTGAGAACAATTGTTCTCAAATTTATGATGGTTCCCACGCTCCAGCGTGGGAACCTATTCCGCAACGCGGAAGCCGAGCGTACATTTCGGGCCGCTGG
>CAYMGS010000240.1:0-434 GCA_964390025.1 uncultured Rickettsiales bacterium
ACATGCTGCCCCCCTGCCCCGGATGCACGGTAGGTATCGATACGCAGGTCAGATTCATTGATATCCACGTCGATAGAATCATCCACCTCCGGATACACCCAGATACTCGAAAAACTCGTATGGCGGCGAGCATTGCTGTCAAAGGGTGAAATGCGCACCAGCCGGTGGACACCGCTTTCGGTTTTTGCCCAGCCATACGCCTGATGGCCACTGATCTTGATGGTAGCTGACTTAATGCCAGCCTCCTCACCCGGACTTTCTTCGATAAGCTCAGTACGAAACCCGCGTTTCTCGCCCCAGCGCAGATACATACGTAGCAGCATGGAAGCCCAATCCTGGCTTTCTGTGCCACCGGCACCGGGGTGTATTTCTATGAAGGCATTATTAGCGTCTGCTTCACCTGAGAGCAGACTCTCGGTTTTTCTGCGCTTCAC
>CAYMGS010000240.1:444-1779 GCA_964390025.1 uncultured Rickettsiales bacterium
GGCATTTTCCGCATCCTGCAGGGTCTCGCCATCATCTTCGGCTTCAGCCAGTTCTATCAACTCGATATTATCTTGAAGGCCTTGCTCGAGCTTTTTGTAGGAGCCGATGGCATCATCCAGATGCGTGCGCTCCTGCATCAATTGCTGTGCCTTGGCGGCATCATCCCACAGGCCCGGTGCTTCGGCCAGACGGTTTAGTTCATCCAGACGGCGAAGGGCATTATCCCAGTCAAAGATACCTCCTGAGGAGCAGCAAATTGCTGCGAATTTCCTCAATGCTGGCCAGAATTTCAGCTTTCATGGCTAAATACTCTTATGCATGGTGATTATTCAAACTTCCGGATTCTGCACAGTTTGTCTGTTCTGACAAGCATTTCTATGGGCCTGTATCAACTTAACGGTCAGTAAATACCGCCCGTGCCGACTGTTGCACCATCACCTGCCGGGGGGGGATTGGTCACGCGTTCATAGTCAAATGTCTCATCTATACGGAAGGAAGGTGCGGAGCTTTGTGGCTCCGTACCGGCCTTGAATGCCTCAAACATGACCTCGAATGGGTCCGACATGGAGGAGGGCAGCAGACCCGTCTCACGATCAATTTTTATCAGCTTGATACCGGGCGGAATGCGGAATGGGGTGGATGGTGTATCTTCCAGAAGCGCTGTCATCGTATCAATAAAAATCGGCAGAGCAACACTCGAACCCGTTTCCTTCTGTCCCAGTGTGCGTGGCGTATCAAAACCCACAAATACCCCCACGACCACATCAGGAGTGAAGCCGATGAACCAGCTATCAATATTATTGTTGGTTGTGCCGGTTTTACCTGCCACAGGCTTGCCGATACTGCGCGCCCGCGTTGCGGTACCGCGCTCTACCACACCGCGCAGTATGGAGACCATCTGATAGGCCGTTTGCGGGTCTGTCACTTCACCGCGTATATCCTCAATTCTCGGCACCTGCACAGATACCTGCCCCGGGTCTTCCGGATGCCAGCAGGATGGACATGTACGTTCATCCGATGTGTAGATAAACCTGCCTTCCCTGTCCTGGATGCGGTCTATCAGAATACCGTCAATCTCGCGGCCACCATTCACAATCATCGCATAAGCACGCACCAGACGCATGAGCGTCGTCTCAGCTGAACCCAGCACTACGGAGTAATTCGGCGGCAATGTGTCATACAGGCCAAAACGCTGACCAATTTCACGCACTCGCTTGAAGCCAAGCATCTGTGCCAGACGTACGGTCATCACATTATACGATTTTTCCAGCCCTGTCCGCAAGGTGGTCGGGCCGTAATACTCACCCGAGTAATTTTCCGGCGACCAGGGCGGC
>CAYMGS010000241.1:0-1774 GCA_964390025.1 uncultured Rickettsiales bacterium
CGCCTGAATCGAGGTGATCGACCCTTTCTTGGTTGAGGTAATACGTTCCTGAAGCGCGGCCATATCGGTCGAGAGCGTTGGCTGATAGCCTACCGCAGAGGGAATACGTCCAAGCAGTGCAGATACCTCAGCACCGGCCTGCGTAAAGCGGAACACGTTATCCATGAAGAACAGTACGTCCTGCCCTTCCTGATCGCGGAAATATTCGGCCATGGTCAGGCCGGAAAGGGCAACGCGGGCACGCGCACCGGGAGGCTCGTTCATCTGGCCGTAGACCAGCGCCACCTTAGATTTTTTAATGTCTTCCAGGTTAATCACGTTGGATTCCATCATCTCGTGATAGAGATCGTTCCCTTCACGGGTACGCTCCCCTACTCCGGCAAAGCAGGAGACCCCGCCATGCGCCTTCGCGATGTTATTGATCAGCTCCATAATCAGTACGGTCTTGCCCACACCGGCACCGCCGAAAAGACCAATCTTTCCGCCTTTGGCATACGGAGCCAGCAGGTCGATCACCTTGATCCCCGTCACCAGAATCTCGGCGTCGGTGGACTGATCGACGAACGCTGGCGCTTCCTGATGAATAGCCATGCTTTGTTTGGCTTTACACGGGCCGCGCTCGTCAATCTCTTCACCGATCACGTTGAAAATACGACCGAGTGTTTCCGGACCAACAGGCACGGAAATCGGTGCGCCGGTATCACGCACTTCCTGACCACGGGTCAAGCCGTCGGTCGAGTCCATCGCGATGCAGCGCACGACCCCTTCGCCCAGATGCTGAGATGCTTCTAGTACCAGACGCTTGCCGTCTACTTCGGTTTCCAGCGCGTTGAGGATCGGAGGCAGTTCATCCCAGAACTTCACGTCCACCACAGCGGAAATCACCTGCGTGATATGACCGACTGTACCGGTTGCCGCTTTTTTTGCCGTCGTTGTTTTCTTCGTAGCCATAATGTTTATCCTCTTATGCCTTAAGTCAAAATGGTATGTTAGAGAGCTTCCGCTCCGGAAATAATTTCTGTCAGTTCCGTCGTAATCGCCGCCTGGCGCGTACGGTTATATTGCAGGCTGAGGCGGTTAATCATGTCCCCGGCATTGCGGGTCGCGTTATCCATCGCGGTCATCCGCGCACCCTGCTCGCTTGCGGAATTCTCCAGCAGCGCGCCAAAGGTCTGCACTGCGAAGTTGCGTGGCAGAAGGTCGGCCAGAATTGCCTCTTCTTCCGGCTCATATTCATAGACGACGGAAGCATCTGTCTCTTCTTCCGCTTCCGGCATCTCCAGCGGCATTAGCTGCTGGAAGGTAACTTCCTGCGAGATGGCAGACTTGAAGGTGTTGAAGACGATTTCCACCACGTCCATATCATGCTCTTCCACCAGATCAAAGATAGCGTTGGTTACGCCCTGCGCATCGGCGAATTCCAGTTTTTTCTTGCTGAGATCATTAATGCCGCCAACAATCATTGAGCCATGCGTCATCTTCAGCTGGTCGCGCCCCTTGCGGCCGACGCAGAAAATTTTCACCGTTTTACCCTGTCCCTGAAGCAGCGCCACTTTGTTTTTAACGGCGCGTACAATGGAGGAGTTAAAACCACCACACAGTCCCCGGTCGGAGGTCATCACCACGATCAGGTGCGTGTCAGATTTACCGGTGCCGTCCAGCAGCTTTGGTGCGGTGTCGCTTCCCTGTTGACGGGCAGCGAGCGCGCGCAGCACATGCCCCATGCGCTCCGCATAGGGGCGGGCCGCTTCGGCACGCTCGGTCGCGCGGCGTA
>CAYMGS010000242.1:0-1689 GCA_964390025.1 uncultured Rickettsiales bacterium
TGACTCCTTCTTATGGTGTGAATTTGGCTTTTGGGCCGCAGTGCGCTATAATGCATCCTTTGTTTTGGTCTGGCAACCGTAATAAGTGGTTGCGCCGGGCTGAAAGGTAGCCTACAAGAGTGGACTTTAATGCCACAAGAGCACAACCGGGGAAGGGGGTAAGTCTCTTGGTAGAAGTGAATGTACGCGATAACAACATTGACCAGGCACTCCGCGCGCTGAAAAAGAAAATGCAGCGTGAGGGTATTTTTCGTGAAATGAAGATGCGCCGTCATTATGAAAAACCGTCCGAGCGCCGTGTGCGCGAAACGGCGGAAGCAGCGCGCCGTGCGCGCAAGCTGCAGCGCAAGCGTGACCAGATGGAATAGTACCATCTGTCAGAGGGAATATGAAGAAGGCGGCCCTTGGGCCGCCTTTTTTAATGACTTCTAACTATGCCTGCCGGGTGTGCCGGGGGCCGTTGCAAGGTGGCGCGTATCAGGCAGGCCATGTTCCGGCACGGTATCCGTGGCGTCGGAGAGTGCACAACCGGTCACAGTCAGGTTGCCGCCATACTCAATGAGATCACGCCGAAGCAATGCATGCACGTCCTCGCCGCCCTTTTTTCTGAGTTCAAGCAATACCGTACTGGCCTGCGGGCCACGGATGCGGGCGAAAGACTCTGTATCCTTCACCAGGAAGCGGATTCCATTCACTGTGGCATGGGTAATCACGTCGCCTTGCTCAACCCCGCACGCGCTGCCGGGGTCTGCTCCGAGCTTGGCTGTACCTGAACTCCGTCCTTGGTAAGACCCATGCTTTCCACGCCGATACCGCAATAATTCTCGTCTGTCATGAGTGCCTCCTCACATGAAATAAGGCGCCACCCTAACATGTTTCAGGGTAAAACAATGTGAAAATATGATGACAGTCGGTTGTTATTTCAGGGCTTTCACGATGTCTTCGCAGACGGCTTTTGCATCGCCAAAGACCATCATGGTATTCTCATTGAAGAAGAGGGCATTCTCTACGCCTGCATATCCGGCAGACATGGAACGCTTTACGAACACCACTGTGCGTGCCGCTTCCACATCCAGCACCGGCATGCCGTAAATGGGAGAAGAGGGATCAGTTTTTGCGGCCGGGTTGGTCACGTCGTTTGCCCCGATGACAAACGCCACATCGGTGGAAGAGAAGTCATTATTGATATCATCCAGCTCAAAGACCGAGTCATAAGGTACATTGGCTTCTGCCAGCAGCACATTCATATGCCCCGGCATGCGTCCTGCCACCGGGTGAATGGCAAAGCGGACTTTAACGCCATTTTCTTCCAGCAGATCGGTCATCTCCCGCAGCGCATGCTGAGCCTGCGCCACTGCCATGCCGTAGCCGGGCACAATCACCACGGAAGACGCATTCTGCAGCAGGTAGGCGGCATCGTCAGCCGCTCCGGATTTTACCGGGCGGTCTTCTACTTCACCCGCAGGGCCGGACGCGCTGTCATCTCCGCCGAAGCCGCCAAAGATAACGTTGATGATGGAGCGGTTCATCGCCTTACACATGATATAGCTGAGGATTGCCCCGGAGGCACCGACCAGTGCACCAGTGATAATCAGCAGTACATTACCGAGCGTAAAGCCGATACCTGCCGCTGCCCAGCCGGAATAGGAGTTCAGCATGGAGACGACCACCGGCATATCCGCGCCACCG
>CAYMGS010000243.1:0-1679 GCA_964390025.1 uncultured Rickettsiales bacterium
GTCACCGGGTTTGTGCTCAATGAGCAGATCACGATGAGCAGACCAGCTCAAAAAGGTGCTTTTGCATTTGCCGGGGATGCTCCTGCCACCTGGCTCGATCGTTTTACCGGCAGCGTTACCACTCTTAAGCCGCTGGAAGCTGCTGCTGCAGGAAACGGGGCACTCAATTCCATGCCGGAGCGTGACGGTGTAATTCGCCGCATACCGATGGTCTTTGGCCTGGGCCGTGACATCTACCCAACTTTATCAGCAGAAGCACTGCGCACGGCACAGGGTGCCAGCACCTATATTGTCAAATCAGCCGGCGCCAGCGGTGAGGAAAGCTTCGGCACGCAAGGTGGTATGGTCGGCATGCGCGTTGGACAATTCGAGATTCCAACCGATGCCACTGGCAAGTTCTGGCTGCGCTATACCGACTATGTACAGGAGCGCTACATTCCCGCATGGCGGCTGTTTGAAGAGGATTTTGATCCGGCGGAAGTGGAAGGACAGATTTTGCTGGTTGGCACCAGTGCTGCTGGCCTCAAGGATATTCGGGCCACCCCGATGAACCCGGCGATCAGCGGAGTGGAGGTACATGCACAGGCCGTTGAGCAGGTACTACTGGGTGAGTTTATTGAACGGCCAGGCTGGATGATGGGTGCTGAACTGATCACGATGGTAGTGGTCGGCCTCGCCCTGACACTTGCCATGGCGTTTTTACCGTTTATCGTCAGCGCCCTGATGACCATTGCCGCATTGGGTGGCGCCGTCTTTTTTGCCAACTATGCCTACACGGAGCATCAGCTGCTGGTAGACCCGCTGACACCGGGCATTGCTATTGTCCTGATCTATCTGAGTGAGTCACTGCGGCGCTTTGTGATGAGCGAACGTGAGCGACAGCAGGTACGCGGGGCGTTTTCACAGTATATGTCCCCTGCCCTCGTGGAAAAACTCGCCAAGCACCCCGAGGCTTTGAAGCTGGGCGGGGAGATGCGGGAAATGACCATCCTGTTTTGCGATGTGCGCGGCTTTACCACGATCTCCGAGCAGTTTGATGCGGAGGGACTGACCGGGTTTATCAACAAGTTTCTGACGCCGATGACCGACGAAATCCTGCTGCATCAGGGTACGATCGATAAATATATGGGCGATGCCATCATGGCGTTCTGGAATGCACCGCTGGACGATGAGGCTCACGCCGTGCATGGCTGCCGCGCGGCGCTGGAAATGATGAAACGCCTGACACCGCTGAATGCCAGACTAAAACAGGAAGCCGAAGAAAACGGTACAAAATATATTCCGGTCTCGATTGGTATTGGTCTGAATACCGGGATTGTGTGTGTCGGCAATATGGGTTCCGATCAGCGGTTTGACTATTCCGTACTCGGGGATGATGTCAACCTGGCTTCCAGGCTGGAAGGACAGAGCAAAACGTATGGTGTCGATATCGTGATCGGGGAGAACACAAAGGAACAGCTTCCCGGATTTGCCACGCTGGAACTGGATCTGATCAAGGTGAAGGGCAAGACCGAAGCGGTGCGTATTCACACCGTGGTCGGCGAGCAGGAGGTGCTGGAGGATGCCAATTTCAGGAAGCTGGCACAGGCGCATGCCGATATGCTGAATGCCTACAGGCAACAACGCTGGAAGGAAGCGGAGAAATATATAGAAACCTGCCGCACGCTGGTAGCGACATT
>CAYMGS010000244.1:0-1679 GCA_964390025.1 uncultured Rickettsiales bacterium
CAGGATCTTGAGGCGCTGGATCTGCCGCTAGACTGCCGCCGCCTCTTGCTCAAGGCCAGCGCCCCAGTACTCGCGCAGCCCCCAGAGCATGACTGCGAGCACCAGCGTATGCTGGGCCACATATCCGGCTACCAAGGCGCTAGCGCCCCAGCCCTCCGCACCAGCGAGAATTGCCACCGGGGTGAAGCCAAGCGCGAAACCGGCGAACAGCGCTGTCGCGGTGACGCCAATGCGCCGCGTTCGTATCAGGAGTGCTTCCGGGACTGCTGTCACGGCCTGTACGAGTATAATGACCGCTAGTCCAACCATAATAGGCGCAAGCCCAGGCATACCGCTAACCTGCTCGAGCCAAGCGGCTGTTGAGGCGGTGATTACGGTGAGTAGCAACCCGGACAGGAGCAGGATGGCGGTCGCGAGGCGCACATGCTTCGTCGTGATGGCAATGCGTTGGATCAGTGCATCACGGAGATCGAGTCCCGCTAGAAGGCTGAGTGTTGAGACGACTACCATTGCATAGGCGACAAGACCGAACTCCGCAGGCGTGACCAGTCGTGCCAACATGGCGACGCTGAACAGTCGAATTAATAGATTGCCTATTGATGAACTGCTCATCAACAATGCGTGACGGATTGTGCTCATTGGTATTTTTCAGTCCAAAATAGCATATTGATGGCCACACTCCTAAATAACTGCCCTGAATGAAGCGCGGACGCATGTAGGATTAAGTGCGTTCAGTTTAAAAGCTATCTGGCGCATTGCACTGCGCTTTTGGGGTGAAAATGCGGCATTGCTTTCGATAAAAATCTTTGCTGAAATGATGAGGCTTTACCCACATGTGGATGGATAATTCAATGTTGAAGCTGCTAAGAAAAATTAAAAGAAAATCTATGCTCGCCCTGGATGATATTCGATTTCCTCGCTATTCAAAAGTACGGCGTTTAGGTCGAGGACTACTCACAGCTAGGATATACAAAGCAATTTACGAAAGCGCAAAGAATGCAGAGGACGGTGATATCGTCGACATCGGTGCTGCCGGTGGTGCTACAACTGTTTCACTTGCACTGGCCTTAAAAGAAAAAGGAAGTGCCGCTCGTGTAATTGCTGTTGAGAAATGTGAGGGCGGCTCGCGAACTCAATATGGCAATTACTCGGACAACAAGGAATTTCTAGAGAGTAACCTTCACGGATTCAGCGTCCAAGACCATGCAGTCATCTTTCCGCACTATCTGACTGAGCACAACGCAGCCGACCTCTTCCAAATGATCCGGGTAAAACCATTAGCTGGATTTGTCCACGACGCAGATGGGCATATCCATCGCGACTTCGCGATCCTCGGCCCACATTTAGCGAAAACGAACAACTTCGTTATTGTTGATGATTATGCCAATACCAGAAAGTATCGGCCCATCTCCGAGAAGTATCCCCAAGGTGGTGCGAAAGAGCAAATAACTTATCGTTTATTGAACTATTTGACGAGTATCGGGCTTTTTGCGCGGGAGTTCGCGATCGGAACAACCCAGTTTGGACACGTTCCCGAATCAGCAGATTTTTCACAGCTCGACATGGAACACTGCTCGGCAATAATCCAAAGTGTAATTGAAGAACGCGATACAGTAACCAGTTAACGATGGGTGCGGCCTTGCAATGATGTCTCGTTGAGGAGTATGTTGCAACCTTCT
>CAYMGS010000245.1:0-408 GCA_964390025.1 uncultured Rickettsiales bacterium
TGCGGGCTGCGATGTGCTTGCTGCCGTTACCGAGGATGTTATCCTGAAACCCATGGCACGCGCCATGATCCCCACCGGCCTGACAATCGCCCTGCCAGAAGGCTATGAGGCGCAGATACGCCCGCGCTCCGGTCTGGCTATTCGTCATGGCATCACCTGCCTCAACACGCCAGGCACCATCGATGCCGACTATCGTGGCGAAGTGAAAGTCATCCTCATCAATCTCGGCGAAGAAGCCATCACCATCAGCCGCGGTATGCGTATCGCGCAGATGATTCTCGCCCCTGTCACCCGTATCGACTGGGAACCTGTCAAAAAACTGGCGGCAACCGGCCGTGGCGAGGGCGGCTTCGGCTCCACCGGCACGCATTGATAGCACACGGTTAGTATCATGTTATCGCCTACCAA
>CAYMGS010000245.1:418-1295 GCA_964390025.1 uncultured Rickettsiales bacterium
CGCCTGGTGCATGACGGCATCCTGCGCGGTGTACGCGGCCCGCGCGGTGGTTATATTCTTGGCCGCGAGCGTCGGCGCATCACCCTCGGCCATATCTGCATCGTGCTGCAGCAGGAAGCGCAGGATGAGGATAATTACGGCTGTTTCGGCTCCGACCTTGGCCGCGAAGTCATCGGCCCGCTGCTTGACCGCGCCATGCTGCGCTTTATGGAAGATATGCAGGCCGTGTCACTGGAAGAACTCTGCCATGAAGCAGGCAGTAAATGCGCGGAGTTTAATCAGAAGGTTGCCAGCTCGCGCCCCGGCAGTGGGGACTTTGCAATATGATACAATCTACACAACCCCATTTCCGTCATTCCCTGAATTTTCTCAGCATGCAATGCTGCGAAAATTCTAAGGGAATCCATAGAACACACCATCTGACCCACAACCAGATTACTCTAGAATCGCGCTGCGATTCGGGTAATGACGATTTAACGCAGACATATAAAAGGACAACATCATGAACAACGTCGCACCCCTCCCCCAACCGCACCAGCTCAAACTCGAAGCCACCGGCCGTGGAAAAATCTATGACAATATCCTGGAGACCATCGGCAACACCCCGCTGGTGCGCCTGCGCCGCCTCGCCGAAGAAGCGGGCAGCAAGGCAGAAATCCTCGCCAAGCTGGAATTCTTTAATCCGCTTTCCTCCATCAAAGACCGTATCGCCTACTCCATGGTGGAAATGGCCGAGGATGAAGGTGTGCTAAAGAAGGACTCCGTCATCGTCGAGCCAACCTCCGGCAACACCGGCATCGCGCTGGCCTTTGTCGCCGCCGCTAAAGGCTACAAAATCATCCTCACCATGCCGGAAAGCATGTCGATTGAACGCCGC
>CAYMGS010000245.1:1305-1668 GCA_964390025.1 uncultured Rickettsiales bacterium
TGGAACTGACACCCGCCGCAAAGGGCATGCGCGGTGCCATCGAGAAAGCCGAGGAAATCCTCAGCAGTAATCCCAAAGCCGTGATGCTGCAGCAATTCAAAAACCCGCATAACCCGCTGGTGCATGTGGAGACGACAGCTGAAGAAATCTGGAATGATACGGAAGGCAAGGTCGATGCCTTTATCACGGGAGTCGGTACAGGCGGCACCATCACCGGTGTTGGGCGCATCCTCAAGCGCTTCAACCCGGATATCAAAGTGATTGCCGTGGAACCCGAAGACAGCCCGGTGCTATCCGGCGGCCAACCTGGCCCCCATAAAATTCAGGGCATTGGCGCTGGTTTTGTGCCCGATGTGCTGGAGC
>CAYMGS010000246.1:0-1657 GCA_964390025.1 uncultured Rickettsiales bacterium
CGCACGCATATGATCGAGTGTGACCACATCCTTGTTGCCGGTAGCCGTCACTACAATATCCGCCAGCGGCGCTGCCTCTTCCATGGTCATGACCTGATACCCTTCCATCGCCGCCTGCAGCGCACAGATCGGGTCGATCTCCGTCACCATTACCCGTGCGCCCTGCCCGCGAAGCGCATCCGCGCAGCCTTTGCCCACATCACCATATCCGGCCACCAGCGCCACCTTCCCGGCAAACATCACATCGGTGGCACGCTTCAGACCATCCGGCAAGCTCTCGCGACAGCCGTAGAGATTATCGAATTTAGACTTGGTCACCGAGTCATTGACGTTGATCGCCGGAGCTTTTAGCGTACCGTCTTTCCACATTTCATGCAGACGCAGCACACCGGTCGTGGTTTCCTCCGAGATACCCCGCACCTCAGAGAGCAGCTCCGGGTATTCATCATGCATCAGCTTTGTCAGGTCGCCTCCGTCATCGAGAATCATGTTCGGACGCCAGCTTTCATCGCCATCAATCGTCTGGCGGATGCACCAGTCATATTCCTCTTCCGTTTCCCCTTTCCAGGCAAAGACGGGAATACCGGCAGCGGCAATGGCGGCAGCCGCCTGATCCTGCGTAGAGAAAATATTGCAGGACGACCAGCGCACTTCGGCTCCGAGCGCAGTCAGCGTTTCAATCAACACCGCCGTCTGAATCGTCATATGCAGGCACCCGGCAATACGCGCACCTTTCAGCGGTGCCTTACCAGCATATTCCTCGCGCAACGCCATCAGGCCCGGCATTTCCGTTTCCGCCAGCGAAATCTCCTTACGCCCCCACTCGGCGAGCGACATGTCGGCGACTTTATAATCGGTGAAATTAGCATTGGATGAAGCAGGTTGCGCAGTCATAGAGGTTCCTTTTGATAGACTCGTATATGGTTGTATAGAGATACCAGCATACTCTACGCACAGACAAGCTTTTTAGGGCGCGCGCCCTAAAACTCGACACTAAACCTAAAGCTGTTGCGTGGAAATTCAGAGTCCTACCAGTGAGCGGGCGAAATCCTGCGGGCGGAACGGACGCAAATCCTCAATGCCTTCGCCCACGCCTATCGCATGGATCGGCAGGCCAAAACGTTCGGCCAGTGCCACCACCACGCCGCCTTTAGCGGTACCGTCCAGCTTGGTGACCACCAGACCGCCTACCTCGACCAGTTCCCGAAATGCCTCTACCTGTGCCAGCGCGTTCTGCCCGGTAGTACCATCCAGCACCAGCAGCACCTTATGCGGCGCATGTTCATCGAGCTTTTTCAGCACACGGGAGATTTTGGAGAGCTCTTCCATCAGGTTCTTCTTGTTATGCAGCCGTCCCGCCGTATCGATCATCAGCACATCCGCACCTTCTGTCTTCGCCTGTTCCAGCGCCTTATACGCCACCGACGCCGCATCAGCACCCTCAGCTGCACTGACCACCGGCACCCGCGCACGCTCACCCCATACCTTAAGCTGCTCCACCGCCGCCGCCCGGAAGGTATCGGCAGCAGCGAGGAGGGTTTTATAATGCCCCCGGTCAGCGCTTCCTGCGCTGCCCATGAGGCGCCGCTCCGCGGGCTCATGGCTGGCGCGGTCTCCTGACCGCGCTTCTTGTTCCATGCTTTTTTCTTCTCCTGAT
>CAYMGS010000247.1:0-1652 GCA_964390025.1 uncultured Rickettsiales bacterium
TATCCATCATGGCATGCCGGAAATCAACCTGAAGATCGCCACCTCTGCTGACGGCAAACTGGCTTATGCAGACGGTACCAGCCAGTGGATTACCGGTGAGCAGGCCCGTGCCTACGGGCACAAATTGCGCAGCCAGCATGAGGCGGTGCTGACTGGCATCGGTACGGTGCTGGCGGACGATCCGCGCTATAATTGCCGCCTGCCAGGTCTGAGTGATACCACACCGCTGCGCGTGGTGATGGACTCCGGCCTGCGTACCCCGCCTGACTCACACCTTGCCCACACCGTGAATGATTACCCGCTGACCATCATGACATTGCCCCAGACCATGGAGGCTCACCCGGAGAAAGTACAGGCACTGCATGACCGGGGGGCAGACGTGATACCGCTGGAAGAGATGACGCTGGAACATGCGGCCCGGGCACTGGCCAGGGAGGGTATCAGCCGTCTGCTGGTTGAAGCCGGACGGCAACTGACGAGTCATGCGCTGTGCAGCGGGTGGATCAGCCACCTGTACTGGTTCCGCGCGCCGGTGGTCATTGGTGATGAAGGGGTGGATGCATTCAGCGGGCAGGCGCTGAGCCGGATACGGAAAGGTAGAAGGTTGCACCGTGAACAGCATCTCCCACTTGGCGATGATTGTATGACCGTTTACCAGCTAAAATAAATGCGCATGTAAGTGTGAACCTTTTGTGAAAACACGGGATATAAGCTGTCTTGTTGCTGTAAAATATAGTAATATAGCCTGTGCAAACAGATCTAGAGGGTGTGGCAATGCCTGCATTTGTTTTTGATCAATCAGGAAAAATAGTTCCTACTGACGAAGCCTTTGCGTCTGAGGACAAAGGGTTAACTGAAGCGGCACACGAAGAACTGAATGTAATCAAAGAACATGCTCAGGCTTCAAAACAGGTGTTGGATGCTGACGGTAATGTGTTGGGTACGTTATATAGTTTTGTATCACCCGAAATAAATAATCTGGACGGGCCTGATATACCTGAAATAGCGATCGTGTTGTTTGAGGGAGAAGGTTACAATGACCCTGAGTTTGTACGCGAGGGATTGACCGCGTACGATATGAATGAGATTTTTGCCCAGGCATATACCGGGAAAGACGCTATAGTTCCCGAGGGCGTGGCTCCAAGCGAATTTGCTCTTCTTGCAAACGGTGCAGCAGAGATAACAAATATCGGCTCACGGGTGGTAATTGGTAGTGACCCGGAAAGGGAGACCAATGAGCGACCCCGCTTTATTGCAGCGGAGCATGGGAAATACGATAGCCATATCGCGCTGGGTGCAGGGCGTGACGTTGTTACGGTGCTTGGGGATGTTGCTAAATATGAAAAAGCCCTCAAGAATGCTGATGTGGGAGACCTGAACTATTTCACGTCTGCACCACCGTCGAACATTCATATTCATGGGTATACAGAAACGGGTCCTGAGGCAGCGCAGGATATTATACGTTTACCGGAATATACCGGGGAAGAAACGGATCCGGCCAGGATTCTGGGAAGTTATGGTATAGAGCTTCATGATGTTGATGCTAGTCAGCTTGAGGTGCAATCGCTTCCAGACGGCGGTGTTGAGATCAAGGGTCTTAGGGCGTGTTGACACTATTAAGCATATCGACGATGAGGGCGAAATAGATGAAT
>CAYMGS010000248.1:0-1599 GCA_964390025.1 uncultured Rickettsiales bacterium
GGCGTAAATCCCTGCCATGACATATGATTTGCCGGAAGCACCCGGGTGAAATGTCGATAATGCCAACCCACCGGGGGAGACACCCAGTTGACCTGCTACACTGTGCTTAAATGTGTCGTCCGTGATCAGGAAGCTAAGCGCAGTCAGGCCGTTCCTGCCGGAAGCATCATTAGGCATGATTGCTTCATTGGGAATATTAACGCCAACCCGGCTTCTGTCCCCTTCCACCTCCTGCCACTCAGCAGCGCGCCTGCTCTGTGACAATGGGTTGGAAGGTGGCAGATAGCTCGGCTAAGTCTCCGCTGCCATTATCATGCATCATTTCACCCCCTTATAGTTTCACACGCAGGAAGTTTACGTAGTGTGACTCTTAATTGACAGAACTACACACCCTTGCCGGCACCATGCTCTGTGGCCTGCCCTACATGCTTCGGACCATCAACTTTGGCACCCGGCGTGGCAATTTCCGGGGTTTTGTCTATAGAGACCACAATATGACCCGGTTTATCACCATCCCCTAATCCCATGGTCAGATCATCATGCACCATGCCCAGCTCACGCTCAATCGCGAACTTAAACGTAAAGCTTTCATTCAGTAACGGAAACAGGTCTCTGAGTGGCCCTTCCGGTATGGTGATGTCGGCAGTGCGCAGAAGACCATTGTCTTTATCCCACTCACCACCATCATGCCTCCACTCGGCATTACGGATGAGCGCCACCATCTGATCTATCATCTCTTTTGCCACACCTTCCGGCCGATATTTGAATGAGTCCTCTTTCGCTGTAGCTTCTTCGCCCCTAGGGGGCTGATATAATTCAATTGGCATATTCTCTATCCTGTTTATTCACGCATAAGACTCGTATATTAACAATTGCGGAGGGCTACTACAATATATATTCACACTTCTTAACACTTAAATTACTTGCCATCCCGTGTTATTGACCATACAAACGGCGCTACAGGTTAATTTTTGTTAATTTTTTGCTTACTGGTGGGGAAATAAAAAATGGATGGCTTTCCGTCTCCCGATACGATGATTAGCGACCCCGTCCACAAAGGCGCGGGTGTCGATACAACCACTTTCTGCGAATTAGTACGTCAGGCCTGGAGCCCGTTTACGTCCGCCTACATGACCTGCACCAACGCAAATATCGCCTGGGGTCAGAGTGATGTCAGCGCCCTCGCAGTGCAGGATGCGCTTGGGGGTAAGATCGTGCGTACGGAGTTTACCCTGCCGGATGGGCATACCGGCCCACATTATCTGAACCTGCTGCCTGATGGCAGCACCGTAGACGTCTCACAGGATCAATACCCTGAAGGCACGACATTCAACCCGGCACCGGGCAGCTCCGCTGAACAGCTGGAGGCATCTGGCGAGGCGTATCTGGCATCGCAGCACTTTCATGGCAATATGCGAGACTATTTACTCTCCGAGACACTGGCTGAGCAAAACAGCCAGCGTGACGCTCCTATGTACAAAATACTAACCTATCAGCCTGCCACTGAACGGTATGAAATTTTACAACATAATATTGCCGCCGCTCAGAAACAGCAAATCCGCAGGGCATAGCCTGCTTCCGCTATAACTGCTCGCTCTG
>CAYMGS010000249.1:0-1581 GCA_964390025.1 uncultured Rickettsiales bacterium
AGTTCTTTGACCGCAGCCTGCATATCTGCTGCTTCCTGCAGTGAAATATCTCCCCGCCCCTCAACCAGCGGGCAAATCCAGTAGATTTTAGCACCATTGTCACGAGCACGTGCCACCCCGTCTACCACCTCTGCCAGACGCGAGACCGGTAGCGCCCGCGTATCAATCTCCTGCCGCCCCGGAGGTTTCTCAGTGATGGCAGAGCCTTCAATATCGCCGTAAAGCGTCATGGTCAGGCTCCGCGGGATGGGCGTAGCCGTCATCAGCAGGATATGTGGCGCAATGCCTTTACTGCCCAGTGCCATGCGTTGCGCAACGCCAAAACGATGCTGTTCATCAATCACGATTAATCCCAGCCGCTGAAATGTTACTTTCTGCTGAAATAAAGCATGTGTGCCAATCACGATCTGCGCACTGCCGGAAGCAATGTCTTCCCGTACCTGCACTGTCTGCACTGTCTTCAAAGAGCCAGAGAGAAAGGTCAGGCCGATATCCGTATCCCGCAGCATATCGGCGATACTCTCTGCATGCTGGCGGGCCAGAATCTCGGTGGGCGCCATGATGGCTGCCTGATAGCCCTGCGCAATGCAATCCAGGGCCGCCAGCACCGCCACTACTGTTTTCCCGCTGCCAACATCTCCCTGTACCAGACGCAGCATACGACCGCCTGAGGCCATATCTGCACGAATATCTGCCAATGCTTTCTGCTGTGCATCCGTCAGCGTGTAGGGCAACGCGCGCTCCACCTGTTTGCTCAGCTCAACACTGGCCGTAATGATCTGCCCCTGTGTCCGCTTCAGGTTACGGCGAATCAAAGCCAGCGCTAACTGGCTGGCCAGCATCTCATCATAAGCCAGCCGCAGCCGCGCCGGGGCGTCTTCTTTCAGATCATCCGGCGATGCAGGATAATGCAATGCTTTCAGGGCGGGTAGGAAGTCCTGCCAGCTATGTTGCTTCATCAGGGCATCATCCAGCCATTCGGGCAATGGGCTGACCTTCGAGAATGCCTGCGTTACCCACCATCCCAACTTGCGGCTGCTGATACCTTCCGTCAGCGGGTAAACCGGCTCCACCGTTTCGATGGCGGCCCGGTCCGAGGGCGGGCCCATCGCATCGGGATGGACGATCTGCGCCTTGCCGTTGAAATACTCGACCTTGCCCGACACGAGGACATCCGCCCCTTCGGGAAGCTGCTTTTCGATCCAGTCGCGGTTGGCATGAAAGAAGACGAGGTTGATCCCGCCCGTATCGTCCGTGCACCAGACACGGTAAGGCTGGCCGCGCCGCGCGTTCGGGAAATGCTTCATCACCCGGACCGTGAGCGTGGCAATCCGCCCGTCCGGCGCCTCGGCTATTTTCGGCGCGAACCGCCGGTCGACAAAATCCACCGGCAGATGCCAGAGCAGGTCCAGCACCTTCGGCCCACCAAGCAGCTTTTCAAACAGCCTGGCATTCTTCGGCCCCACACCGGGCAAAACGGTGAGGGCGCGGAATAATGGATCGAGCTCGAAGGGACGGGACATAAATTGTAAAAGTCACAATTTGATCTGACGGTTACGAATTATCGGCCAGCTACACTTT
>CAYMGS010000250.1:0-1523 GCA_964390025.1 uncultured Rickettsiales bacterium
CCACAATTCCCCCCATCTGAAAAAACAACACTGCCAGCCCATAAGCCAGCGCTGCCGCCGTGGGTTCGTTGATAATACGCAGCACTTCCAGCCCGGCGATCTTCCCGGCATCCTTGGTTGCCTGGCGCTGCGCATCGTTAAAGTATGCAGGCACGGTAATCACGGCCTTGGAAACTTTATCACCGAGAAAGCTTTCCGCCGTTTCTTTCATTTTCTGAAGAATAAACGCACTCGCCTGACTCGGGCTGTATTTCTCTCCTGCCGCTTCTACCCAAGCGTCACCATTCTCCGCCTTGACAATTTTGTACGGCACCAAATCCTTGTCTTTCTTTGTCGTAGGGTCTTCAAATGTGCGACCGATCAGGCGCTTAATGGCGAACAGCGTATTTTCCGGGTTGGTGACCGCCTGACGCTTGGCAGGGTGGCCGACCAGCCGCTCTCCGTCATTGGTAAATGCCACCATGGAAGGCGTGGTGCGCGCACCCTCGGAGTTTTCGATCACTTTGGCCTGCTTGCCATCCATAATAGCGACGCAGGAGTTGGTGGTACCCAAATCAATGCCGATTACTTTGCTCATTCTTCTAATCCTTTTGCTTCTGACTACTCTCAGCGCCTCTGGCGGGCGCAAAATTCCCTATGCTTTCTGGATATATAAGAAGGAAGACAACAATTGCAACCGCAAGAGATGAAAAAACTTCAGCGAATATAAAAACTTTTAAGCGGGCTGTATCAGTGTCCCTAGGCGGCAGCTTCCGTACCGCCGACCGTGATGGTGTCAATCAGGAGTGAAGGCTGTCCCACCCCCACAGGCACACCTTGCCCTGCCTTCCCGCAGGTGCCGATACCCGGATCCAGCTTCATATCGTTACCTATCGCAGAGATACGCTGCATAATCTCGGGGCCGGAACCAATAAGCGTCGCGCCTTTAACCGGGTGCGTAACCTTACCATTCTCCACCATATAGGCCTCCGAAGCAGCAAAGACAAATTTACCGGACGTGATATCCACACTGCCTCCGCCAAAATTGACCGCATACAGGCCCTTTTTAATGGAGGAGAGCAGGGAGGCCGGGTCTTCCTGACCAGCCGTCATGTAGGTGTTGGTCATACGTGGCATGGGGATGTGTGCGTAGGATTCCCGGCGTCCGTTACCGGTGGGGGCCATACCCATCAGCCGGGCGTTCATCCGGTCCTGCATGTAGCCTTTCAGTATTCCATCCTCAATCAGCACCGTATGCGAGGTGGGCGTGCCTTCATCGTCAATCGTCAGTGATCCGCGCCGACCCGGCATGGTGCCATCATCAATCACCGTCACACCGGGAGAGGCCACCCGTTCCCCGATCCGGCCGGAAAAGATGGAGGAACCCTTGCGGTTAAAATCCCCTTCCAGCCCATGTCCTACCGCTTCATGCAGCAGAACACCCGGCCAGCCGGGGCCCAGCACTACCGGCATTTCTCCCGCCGGGGCCGGGCGTGCTTCCAGATTTACCCGCGCCTGACGCAGCGCTTCATCGGCCTGTGCCT
>CAYMGS010000251.1:0-1508 GCA_964390025.1 uncultured Rickettsiales bacterium
AAGTTCGTAAACGGGATTCGACTACACCACCATAAGACTTTACAAAAACTTTAACTCACCAAATCAGAAATACGCCCTGAAACTTGACCAGCGGCCTGTTTTATTGGGTCGGACATCAGATGGGCATAACGAGCGGTGGTTTGCACCTGCGTATGGCCCAGCAGCTTACCTATCATAGGAAGGCTCATCCCTTGGCTTACAGCATAAGAAGCAAAGCTGTGGCGCAGGTCATGAATACGAACATCTTCCAGCCCAGCACGTTTGCGAATACGCCGCCATGGCTTTTGCATGTCCGTCAAGTGGGCTCCTTCAATCGTGCCGTAAATCACATAAGGATTGTTGGCTGGTGTTCCTGGGTGCGCCTTTATGACTCGTAAAGTCTCCATCACATGTTCTCCAGCGTAAATTACCCGCGCACCAGTCTTGGAGTCAGGCAACTTAATAACAGAATCATCCCAGTCAATGAATTTCCACTGTAGGGTTTGGATTTCGCTCAGGCGACAACCGGTAAGCAAAAGCAACTTAATACAATTGATCGCGGAATTCGACTCCACGCCCTCCGCATGCATCTGTTTGAGCGTGGCACCTAGTCGCTTGGTTTCATCTGGGGTTAAAAACCGCTCACGTTTCCTTTCGGGGTATTTTTTAATGTGACGGCGTGGATTCGTGCCATCCGGTCGCAGTCCCCACATCTCAGCCAGATTGAACATCTTGGAAATGATTTCAAGACAGCGATTTGCCTCATAAGGAGATTTGCGGCGCGTGTGATGAAATGCCGAAATATCAGCACGCGTTACATCCGTAATCTTCAAGTGGCCAATCTGCGGCAAGATGAATTTGCGAAGGTTGCGCTTGTAGCCATCAGCGGTGCGCGGTTTCAAATGCACATCGACATGCTCCTCAATAAAGCGCTTTGCAAGGTCATTAACGTTCAGAGCATTTTGCTTAGCTCGTTCATCTCCGATAGGGTCATCACCCGATTGCACCGCTGCCAGAATCTTGAAAGCTTTCTTACGAGCTTCCTCTAACGGGACGATCCCATGCATACCAAGACTTTTACGCCGTATCTTTTTTCGCTCAGCACGATACTGGATGACATAAGATTTACGGCCCGATGGCATAACACGCACCCCGAAGCAGGGAAGCTCGGAATCAAAGATGAAATAGTCTTTGGAATGTATTTCTGCGGCATCTATTAACCGCTTAGTCAATTTTGGCATTTGCACCTCTTTTCGTTTCAATTGTAGGCTGCGATCGCCTGCTTCCGTGGAAGCACTATGGAAGCAAGAGGCAGAAAGTCACAGCGCAGCTGGTAGAAACATAAGTGCATGAAAATCTCTATTTATCCAGTAAAAACAGTTACTTATAGAAAAACAAAGAAAACAAAGTAAGCGGGGAGAAACGTCCCAAGTACCACTCATAACCTGAAGGTCATAGGTTCAAATCCTATCCCCGCAACCAATTTACTAATTACGAACCGTTCTAACGCCAGTTATGAGCGGTTTTTT